>CP145877.1:0-486045 GCA_045690015.1 Candidatus Dasytiphilus stammeri | reverse complement strand
TATAATATATATAGTATAATGTTCGAATGTGTATTTGTTCTTTAAAAATCTATAATAATTACTGTGTGCACTAATGAACATGATATAAATTACTTCTAATGTCTTAAAAAGGAAGTAAAAATATTTATCAAATAAGTTTTTTACTTATTAATTTAGTTAAAGGAAAGAGTTTGATCATGGCTCAGATTGAACGCTGGCGGCAAGCCTAACACATGCAAGTCGAACGGTAACGAGGAAAAGTAAAATTTTCTGTCGACGAGTGGCGGACGGGTGAGTAAAATCTGGGGATCTGCCCGATGGAGGGGGATAACCATTGGAAACGATGGCTAATACCGCATATTCTTGTAAAAGGAAAGTGGGGGACCTTAACTTAATTCAATAAGACAAGGCCTCACACCAACGGATGAACCCAGATGGGATTAGCTAGTTGGTGAGGTAAAGGCTCACCAAAGCGACGATCCCTAGCTGGTCTGAGAGGATGGCCAGCCACACTGGAACTGAGATACGGTCCAGACTCCTACGGGAGGCAGCAGTGGGGAATATTGCACAATGGGGGAAACCCTGATGCAGCTATGCCGCGTGTATGAAGAAGGCCTTAGGGTTGTAAAGTACTTTCAGTAGAAAGGAAGAATAAATAATTAATAACTATTTATTTTGACGTTATCTACAGAAGAAGCACCGGCTAACTCCGTGCCAGCAGCCGCGGTAATACGGAGGGTGCAAGCGTTAATCGGAATTACTGGGCGTAAAGAGCACGTAGGTGGTAGATTAAGTCAGATGTGAAAGCCCTGGGCTTAACCTAGGAATGGCATTTGAAACTGATCTACTCGAGTATCGTAGAGGGAGGTAGAATTTCGGGTGTAGCGGTGAAATGTGTAGATATCCGAAAGAATACCAGTGGCGAAGGCGACCTCCTAGATGAATACTGACACTGAGGTGCGAAAGCATGGGGAGCAAACAGGATTAGATACCCTGGTAGTCCATGCTGTAAACGATGTCGATTTGGAGATTGTAGATATTAACTATGGTTTCCGGAGCTAACGCGTTAAATCGACCGCCTGGGGAGTACGACCGCAAGGTTAAAACTCAAATGAATTGACGGGGGCCCGCACAAGCGGTGGAGCATGTGGTTTAATTCGATGCAACACGAAGAACCTTACCTGGTCTTGACATCCGTAGAATTCTATAGAAATATAGAAGTGCTGTAACAGGAACTACGAGACAGGTGCTGCATGGCTGTCGTCAGCTCGTGTTGTGAAATGTTGGGTTAAGTCCCGCAACGAGCGTAACCCTTATCCTTTGTTGCCAGCGCGTAAAGGCGGGAACTCAAAGGAGACTGCCGGTGATAAACTGGAGGAAGGTGGGGATGACGTCAAGTCATCATGGCCCTTACGACCAGGGCTACACACGTGCTACAATGGCGTATACAAAGAGGAGCAAGCTCGTAAGAGTGAGCGGATCTCATAAAATGCGTCGTAGTTCGGACTGGAGTCTGCAACTCGACTCCACGAAGTAGGAATCGCTAGTAATCGTGAATCAGAATGTCACGGTGAATACGTTCTCGGGCCTTGTACACACCGCCCGTCACACCATGGGAGTGGGTTGTAAAAGAAGTAAGTAGTTTAACCTTGCAAAAGGAGGGCACTTACCACTTTATGATTCATGACTGGGGTGAAGTCGTAACAAGGTAACCGTAGGGGAACCTGTGGTTGGATCACCTCCTTAAATTAAAAAATCATGTATCTAGTGTTCAAGTCCACTCAGGCCTACCATGAAGATATGGGGCTATAGCTTAGTTGGTAGAGCGCCTGTTTTGCACGCAGGAGGTCAGCGGTTCAAATCCGCTTAGCTCCACAATATTTTCATTATAAAAAGCTCTTTAAAAAATTGAAAAATTAGAACATTTGTGGGTTATGGGGTTAAGTAACTAAGCGTATATGGTGAATGCCTAGGCAATCAGAGGCGATGAAGGACGTGCTAAACTGCGAAAAGCACTGATAAGCTGTTAGAAGCGTTTTAATCAGTGATATCCGAATGGGGAAACCCGATGTATAAATACATCATTATTAAATGAATATATAGTTTAATAAAGCTAACCGAGAGAAGTGAAACATCTAAGTATCTCGAGGAAAAGAAATCAATTGAGATTCCCTTAGTAGTGGCGAGCGAATAGGGAAGAGCCCAGAGTTAGAATTATTTTTATTGATATTAGTAGAACTTTTTGGAAAGAAAGACGATACAGGGTGATAGTCCCGTATATAAAAATATCAAGAAAATTTTATAAACTAGCTCAAAGAGTAAAACGAGACACGTGGTATCTTGTTTGAAGATAGGGGGACCATCCTCTAAGGCTAAATACTCCTGATTGACCGATAGTGAACTAGTACCGTGAGGGAAAGGTGAAAAGAACCCCGGTGAGGGGAGTGAAATAGATCCTGAAACTATATACGTATAAGCAGTAGGAGTCTTATTATATAAGATGACTGCGTACCTTTTGTATAATGGGTCAGCGACTTGTATTCTGTAGCAAGGTTAACTAAATAAGGGAGCCGTAGGGAAACCGAGTCTTAATTGGGCGTTTAGTTGCAGGATACAGACCCGAAACCCGGTGATCTAACCATGGGCAGGTTGAAGATTAGGTAATACTAATTGAAGGACCGAACCGACTGATGTTGAAAAATCAGCGGATGACCTGTGGTTAGGGGTGAAAGGCCAATCAAACCGGGAGATAGCTGGTTCTCCCCGAAAGCTATTTAGGTAGCGCCTTATGAATTCATCAGTGGGGGTAGAGCTCTGTTTCGGTAAGGGAGCCATCCAGGCTTACTAATCCGAGGCAAACTTCGAATACCGCTGAATGTTATCATAGGAGACACACGGCGAGTGCTAAGGTTCGTCGTGGAAAGGGAAACAACCCAGACCGTCGGCTAAGGTCCCTAAATCATAGTTAAGTGGAAAACGATGTGGGAAGGCTTAGACAGCCAGGATGTTAGCTTAGAAGCAGCTATCATTTAAAGAAAGCGTAATAGCTCACTGGTCGAGTCTGCCTGCGCGGAAGATATAACGGGGCTAAATTATGTACCGAAGCTGCGGCAACAAAAAATTATATTTTTGTTGGGTAGGGGAGCGTTCTGTAAGCCGTAGAAGGTATATTGAGAAGTATACTGGAGGTATCAGAAGTGCGAATGCTGACATGAGTAACGATAAGGCAGGTGAAAAACCTGCCCGCCGAAAAACTAAGGTTTCCTGTCCAATGATAATCAGGGCAGGGTGAGTCGGCACCTAAGGCGAGGCTGAAAAGCGTAGCTGATGGACAACAGGTTAATATTCCTGTACTATATATTATTGTGACTGGGGGGACGGAGAAGGTTAGGTCAGCTAGGCGTAGGTAGTCCTAGTTTAAGCGTGAAGGTGGGTATTCTAGGAAAATCCGGAAAACCATTAACACTGAGGCGTAATGACGAATCATGAAAGTGATGAAGTGACTAATACCATACTTCCAAGAAAAGCCTCTAAACTAATTAAGATAGTATATAACCGTACCCTAAACCGACACAGGTAGTTTGGTAGAGAATACTAAGGCGTTTGAGAGAACCTGGGTGAAGGAACTAGGCAAAATAGTGCCGTAACTTTGGGAGAAGGCACGCTGGTTTATGGTGAAATCTATACAGATGGAGCTAGAGCCAGCCTAAGATAACAGCTGGCTGCAACTGTTTATTAAAAACACAGCACTGTGCTAACACGTAAGTGGATGTATACGGTGTGACGCCTGCCCGGTGCCGGAAGGTTAAATGAAAGAGTTAAGGGTAACCTGAAGCTCTGAAATGAAGCCCCGGTAAACGGCGGCCGTAACTATAACGGTCCTAAGGTAGCGAAATTCCTTGTCGGGTAAGTTCCGACCTGCACGAATGGCGTAATGATGGCCAGACTGTCTCTACCCAGGACTCAGTGAAATTGAAATCGCTGTGAAGATGCAGTGTACCCGCGGCAAGACGGAAAGACCCCGTGAACCTTTACTGTAGCCTGATATTGAATATTTAATGTTAATGTGCAGAATAGGTGGGAGGCTACGATATGTGGGCGCTAGCTTACATGGAGCCGTCTTTGAGATACCACCCTTTAATGTTGGATGTTCTAACTGAGTTCCGTCATCCGGAACCAGGACCATGTCTGGTGGGCAGTTTGACTGGGGCGGTCTCCTCCTAAAGAGTAACGGAGGAGTACAAAGGTCAGCTAATCACGGTCGGATATCGTGAGGTTAGTGCAAAGGCATAAGCTGGCTTGACTGCGAGCGTGACGACGCGAGCAGGTGCGAAAGCAGGTCTTAGTGATCCGGTGGTTCTGTATGGAAGGGCCATCGCTCAACGGATAAAAGGTACTCCGGGGATAACAGGCTTATACCGCCCAAGAGTTCATATCGACGGCGGTGTTTGGCACCTCGATGTCGGCTCATCACATCCTGGGGCTGTAGCAGGTCCCAAGGGTATGGCTGTTCGCCATTTAAAGTGGTACGCGAGCTGGGTTTAGAACGTCGTGAGACAGTTCGGTCCCTATCTGCCGTGGGCGTTGGAAGATTGAGAGGGGCTGCTCCTAGTACGAGAGGACCGGAGTGGACGCATCACTGGTGTTCGGGTTGTCACGCCAGTGGCATTGCCCGGTAGCTAAATGCGGAAGGGATAAGCGCTGACAGCATATAAGCGCGAAACCTGCCTCAAGATTAATCTTCCCTGAGACTTAGTAGTAAGTTTACTGAAGGGACGTTGAAGATTACAACGTTGATAGGCTGGATGTATAAGCGTAGTAATACGTTAAGCTAACCAGTACTAATGACCCGAGAGGCTTAACCTCATAACACCAGAAATGTTCTATTTTATTTATTTTATAGGGTAAAATTAAGCCAAACCAGACGGTTTCAGCGCGATGGTACCACCTGATACCATACCGAACTCAGTAGTGAAACGTCGTAGCGCCTAGGGTAGTGCGGAGTTTTTTTCGTGTGAGAGCAGGTAGCTGTCTGGTCTGGTATTTTTTCTTTATCCAATAATTTACTTACTATTAATTGTTTTTCTTTACTTGGTTTTACATGTGGTGTGGTAGTTCAGTTTGGTTAGAATACCGGCCTGTCACGCCGGGGGTCGCGGGTTCAAATCCCGTCCACACCGCCATTTTTATCTATTAATTTTAATTAAATATTAAATCTATCGAATTCTAATGATTTTTANTTTAATACGTCTTTTACAGCTTGGCCTATTTCTGTGAAATTACGAATAGTAATTACTCTAGCTTTTTCAAGTAATTCGAGTTTAGCCTCTGCGGTTCCTACACCATTTGATATAATTGCTCCGGCATGACCCATGCGTTTACCTTTAGGTGCAGTTATTCCAGCGATATAAGCTATTATAGGCTTACTTATATATGTTTTGATATATTCAGAAGCTTGTTCTTCAGCAATACCTCCAATTTCACCAATCATTACCATCATTTTCGTTTCTGGATCATCTTCAAAAAGTTTTAAAATAAATTTGAAATCAGTTCCAGAAATAGGATCTCCTCCTATACCTACACAAGTAGATTGACCATATCCAGCATCAGTAATTTGTTTAACAACTTCATAAGTTAAAGTACCTGAACGTGAAACAATACCTACGGGACCAGGTTGGTGAATTTCAGCTGGCATAATACCTATCTTACATTCTCCGGGAGTTATCACTCCGGGACAATTGGGGCCAATCATACATATGTTGGTGTATTCTAACTTTTTTTTAATTGTTAACATATCATGAACTGGAATACCTTCCGTAATTGTAATTATTAAAGTAATACCACTATCAATAGCTTCTAGTATACTATCTTTACAAAAAGGAGCAGGTACATATATAACAGAGGTAGTGGCTCCGGTATTTTCTACTGCTTCTGCTACGGTATTGTATATAGGCAAACCTATATGCGACTCTCCTCCTTTACCAGGAGTCACTCCTGCTACAATTTTTGTACCGTAAGTAAGAGCATGTGAACAATGTATGGTGGCTTGACTACCTGTTAGTCCTTGGCAAATAACTTTAGTATTTTTATTAATTAAAATTGACATAATTTTGATTATGAACCTATATTTGTATTTGTATAATTTTTTTCATTATTGGTATTGGCGTTAGCTGCTGAAACAACTAATTTAACTGCTTCGGTTAAATTAGAAGCTACAATAATACTCATATTACTAAGTAAAATTTTCTTAGCACCGATATCTGCCTGATTACCTTCTAAACGAACAATTACTGGAATTTTAATTCCAACTTCGAATACTGCTTTGATAATTCCTTCAGCAATTAAATTACAGCTTACAATACCTCCAAAAATATTTACTAGTATAGCTTTCACTTTGGAATCAGATAATATTATTTTAAAAGCTTCAGTAACTCGTTCTTTAGTTACTGCACCTCCTACATCTAAAAAATTAGCAGCTTCACCACCATAAAGTTTAATAGTATCCATAGTAGCCATAGCTAAACCTGCACCATTTACCATACAACCTATATTTCCTTTGAGAGCTACATAATTTAGTTTCCATTTATCTGCGTATGCCTCAATCGGATCTTCTTGATTAAGATCTTTTTGATTTCCTAATTCTAATTGCCTAAATAAAGAATTACTATCTAAAATTAACTTAGCATCAAGACAAAGCAGATTATTTTCTGTAGTTATTACTAAGGGATTAATTTCTGCTAAAAGCAAATCACATTCAATAAATAATTTTATTAATTTCATAAAAATACTGACAAATTGGACTATTAAATCACCCGTCAGTCCTATTTTTAATGCAAGACTACGACCTTGAAAAGGTTGTGCACCTATAAGAGGGTCAATTATGATTTTGTGCAACAAATGTGGTTTTTCTTGAGCTATCTTTTCAATATTCACACCCCCTTCAGTCGAACCTATAACTGTGATACAAGATATACTACGATCAATCAGAACTGATAAATATAGTTCTTTATAAATTTTTATTGCACCTTCAATAAGGATTTGATTAACTGGTTGTCCATATTCACTAGTTTGAGATGTTCTTAAACGAGACCCCAACCACTCTTCTACAAACTTTTTCAGATCCTTTGGATTGGTTACTAGTTTTACTCCTCCAGCTTTTCCACGACCTCCAGCATGAATTTGGCATTTAGCAATCCATGGTGCTTTATCAATTTTACTAGCTATTTTTACTGCTTCACAAGGAGTAGTACACACATAGCCAACGGGTATTGGTAAACCATACTGTGCTAACAATTTTTTTGCCTGATATTCATGTAAGTTCATGTTATTATCCTATGCATATTGAATTTTTTTTAACATTTAGATTTCTAGTAGTAAACGTGCAGGATCTTCTAAAGTATCTTTGATCGATAATAGAAAACTAATGGATTCACGTCCATCAATTAATCGATGATCATAAGAAAGTGCTAGATACATCATTGGTAAAATCACTACTTTATCTTCTACTGCTACTGGTCGTTCTTTAATAACATGCATACCTAAAATAGCAGTTTGGGGAGGATTAAGGAGTGGTGTGGAGATTAAAGAACCAAATACTCCTCCATTAGTAATAGTAAAAGTACCTCCAATAATCTCATCTACGGTTAACTTTCCTTCCCGTGCTTTATTAGCCATAGATTTAATTTTTTTCTCTATATCAGGTATGCTTATTAATTCCGCATTTTTTAATACGGGTGTTACTAACCCACGAGGTGTAGAAACAGCAATACTAATATCATAATAGTTATGATAGATAATATTGTCTCCATCAATATAAGCATTAATTTCAGGAAAACGTTTTAAACTTTCTACTACTGCTTTAACATAAAAAGACATAAAACCTAGACGTATACCATGAATTTTTTCAAATAATTCACCATACTGCTTACGTAAATCTATAATAGGTTTCATATTAACTTCATTAAAAGTAGTTAACATAGCAGTATTTGTTTTAGTTTCTAGCAAACGTTCTGCAATACGTTTACGAATGCGTGTCATTGGAACACGTTTTTCATCTCTTTTATTAAGAACATTAGATTTTGGTTGTTTTATACTTATATCTACTT
This sequence comes from Candidatus Dasytiphilus stammeri, assembly GCA_045690015.1. Classification (GTDB taxonomy): domain Bacteria; phylum Pseudomonadota; class Gammaproteobacteria; order Enterobacterales; family Enterobacteriaceae; genus Dasytiphilus; species Dasytiphilus stammeri_I. Next base: position 477,961 of record CP145877.1, on the reverse strand, counting down.
GATGAGTCTTTATCGATTCTAAATAATTCTCTATATCTAATCGGGTAATACGACCGCTTTTTCCTGTTCCAGTAATTTTTTTTGGATCTAAATTATATTCCTTAATCATTGCCCGAATACTTGGTGCAAGTGAATCTTGAGTAGTATTATTATCTCTTTCTTCTATTCCCCCTTGCGCTTGAGAACATGATAAATTATTTATAGAATTAGTATGTGTTTGTTTATCTGGGTCTTGGATATAGCTTATTTCATCTGGATTAGTTTTAATTTGATATTGTCCTATAACCTGTTTAGAAGTAACGACAGAACCTTCCTTTTCCAGTATAGAGATTAGAATTCCATTACTTGGTGCTGGAATTTCTAATACTACCTTATCTGTTTCAATTTCAACTAAAATTTCATTAGCATGAAGAATATCCCCAATCTTCTTATGCCAAGTTAAAATAGTTGCCTCGATAACTGACTCAGGTAAATCTGGTACTAAGATATCATGATAGTTCATTGATCTATCCTTCTTATGGTTATTTATAATAAGATTTAAATATTTAAAGCATCATTAATAAGTGCTTGTTGCTGTTTCTGATGAACCGACATCTGACCAACGGCTGTTGAAGCGGCAGCCTTACGGCCAGCATAACGCAGCGAAGCTGCAGATGGTAAGGTGGATAATATATAGGACTGAATGTAACTCCATGCTCCTTGATTAAGGGGTTCTTCTTGGCACCAGATAAAATCTTTAACATGTAAATAATCTTTTAACATTTTTGTCAGTATATAGTTAGGAAAGGGATACAGTTGTTCTATCCGCCAAATAATAATATTAGTCTGTTTATTTTTACGACGTTGCTGTAGTAATTCATAATATACTTTTCCAGAACATAAAATTATGCGTTTAACTTCTAATCTATTAATACTGTCAATTTCTCCAATAATAGGTTTAAAAATATCATTTGCCAATTCGTTGAGATTTGAGGTTGCTAGAGGATGACGTAGTAATGATTTAGGCGAAATTATTATTAACGGACAATTAATCGAAGATAGAGCTTGACGCCGCAGTAGATGATATATTTGTGCAGGAGTAGAAGGAATGCAAACTTGCATATTGTGTTCTGCACATAATTGAAGATATCGTTCTAAACGTGCTGATGAATGTTCCGGTCCTTGTCCTTCATAACCATGCGGTAATAATAAAACTAAATTGCACATTATACCCCATTTTTTTTCCCCAGAACTAATAAATTGATCAATTACAACCTGAGCTCCATTTGCAAAATCTCCAAACTGTGCTTCCCATATAGTTAGAGTAGTGGATTGTGTTAGAGCATAACCATATTCAAATGCTAAAACTGCTAATTCGGAAAGTACGGAATCCCATATTTGAAAAATTCCTTTTTTTTTATTTACCTGTTGTAAAGGGATATAGGTACAACCATTAATTTGGTTATAAATAACTGCATGTCGATGAAAAAAAGTTCCACGACAGATATCTTCACCAGATAAACGAATGGAAATTCCTTTATCTAGCAAAGTAGCATAAGCTAGAATTTCTGCCCCACCCCAATCAAATTGTTTATTTCCTGCTGCCATTTCCATCCTATCACGATAAATTTTTGATACTAGGGAATGCATTTTTACAGATGGAGGTATGTCACTTACAATGGTTGCTAACTTTTTAAGTTGCTGTATCTCAATAGGCCATGAGCAGTTTTCATCAAAATTTGAAACTATCTTCTCAGCCTGATGACTAATTTTTTGTGGTTCTACTCCCTTCAATACAGATGCACCTTGTGTTAAAAGATTATAATATTCATTAATCATAGATTGAGATTCGTCTTTAGACACTACTTTTTCTTTAATTAATTGGTCAAGATAAATTTGACGACTAGAAGGATGTTTTTTGATTTTTTTATACATAAGAGGCTGTGTTACAGATGGTTCATCGGCCTCATTATGACCATGACGACGATAACATACTAAATCGATAAAAACATCTCGTTTAAAACGATTACGGAAATCTAATGCTAGGTGTGTTACAAAAATCGCTGCTTCTATATCATCACCATTAACATGGAATATAGGTGCTTGTATCATTTTTGCAATATCAGTACAATATTGGGTTGAACGTGCATCATTCAAATTAGCAGTAGTAAAACCAATTTGATTATTGATAACAATACGTATTGCACCTCCAACTTCATAACCTCTTACTTGTGATAAATTTAAAGTTTCCTGCATCACCCCTTGGGCTATAATTGCAGCATCTCCATGAATAGTAACCGGTAACACTTTATTAGTTTTAGGTTCAGTTAAACGATAATGGTCTAACATTGCACGAACTGATCCCATAACTACTGGATTAACAATTTCTAAGTGAGAGGGATTAAAAGCTAATCGCACAGAAACTCTACCTTGTTCAGTGGTAACATATGAATAGTAACCCATATGATATTTTACATCTCCGCTTCCTAATACTTGCTTATACTTTCCTGAAAATTCTTCAAATAAATCTTCTGTTTTCTTACCAAAAACATTTGTTAAAACATTAAGGCGACCACGATGCGCCATACCTAATACTATATCACACACTCCCTTTTTAGCAGAATAGCGAATTATCTCATTTAATATAGGAATTAATACGTCTCCTCCCTCAAGCGAAAAACGTTTAGCTCCTGGAAATCTACTAGCTAAAAAGTACTCCAATTCTTCTGCAGCTATTAGATCTTTTAAAAAAATTTTTTTTTCAGTATTACTAAAGATAAAGTCTCCTTGTACTGATTCAATATACTGCTGAATCCAACGTTTTTCATCTACATTATAAATATGCATATATTCAATGCCAATGGTTCCACAGTATACTTTCGTAAGAATTTGGTAAATATCTGAGAAAGTCAGATTTTTTTGAGAAGTAGTAAAATAAAAGGGATCAATACTGAAACTTCTATTAAAATCTGCCTCAGTAAATCCATAAAAAGCTATGTCCGGCAAACTATTTGGTTTCCATAATCCCAAAGGATCTAAATGAGCACTCTGGTGACCCAGATAACGAAAAGCTTCAATTAACTGAACTAGTTTAACTTCTTTATAATTGAGAGTAGTATTGCTAGAGTTCTTAACATAAGAAGCTTGACTAAAATCTTGATGTAAAGATTGGAGTTTTAGATTATTATTAGTAATTTTATGAAATATGAAACTCCATTTCTCATCAATGGAGTTAGGATCATTTATAAAATTATTATAAAGTTCCTCTATCCATAACTGATTTATACCAGTCATCCAAGAAGTATCCAACCAATATTTCAGAGTATCATTTTTATACATTGTAAAGCCTTAGTTAATTTAACTTATAATATCTTATTTATTAGATTTTTTAGTAACATTAATTTAATCTGATGAATTGCTTTAGTAGGATTTAATCTTTTTGGACAAACCCTAACACAGTTCATAATACTATGACAACGAAACACGCTAAAAGCATCTTCAAGATCATCTAATCGATCTTTTTTTGCAGTATCTCGATTATCTACCAAAAAACGGTAAGCAGTTAATAAACCAGCCGGACCGATAAACTTATCTGGATTCCACCAAAATGATGGACATGAGGTGGAACAACAAGCACATAAAATACATTCATATAACCCGTCTAATTTTCTTCGTTGTGTAGGAGTCTGTAAATATTCGGTGGTTGGAGTCCTATCTCCATTTAAAAGATAAGGTTTTATTTTTTCATATTGAAGATAAAATGGTTTCATATCTACAATTAAATCACGGATTATAGGTAGTCCTGGTAATGGACGAAGAACAATTATTTTTTGATTGCCATGAATTAATGCAGAAATTGGAGTAATACACGCTAAACCATTTTTTCCATTAATATTTAATCCATCTGAACCACATACTCCTTCTCGACAAGATCTACGAAATGCTAAGGTTGGATCTTTTTCTTTTAAAAGTAATAAAGCATCCAATAAAGCCATATTTTGATCTTTCTCATCTATACTCAAAACATAATTTTGCATGTGTGGTACTTGATTAGTATCACTATTATAACGATAAATAGAAAAATTTAATTTCATTTTAATAAGTTCGCTCTTTAGGAGGGAAAGCATCGCGCATAATAGGACGCATATTTACTTTACGGTAAGTCATACAATCTTTTTCCGGTAAATATAAAGTATGGCATAACCAATTTTTGTCATCTCTTTTAGGGAAATCATAACGAGTATGGGCTCCACGACTTTCAGTGCGGAAAATTGCTGCTCTAGCAGTAATATAAGCCGTTTCCATCAAATTATCCAATTCTAAGCATTCAATACGCTCCGTATTAAATTTTGTAGAAGTATCATTAAGAGATGCGTATTTTAAACTTTCACGAATCGATTTAAGTTGTTCGAGTCCTATGTTCATAGTTTTACCTTCTCGAAATACCGAAAAATTTTCTTGCATACATTTCTGTAATTTTTTACGTATATCTATAGGATTTTCTCCAAAACGATTATTATTCCAACGATTTAATCGTCCTAATGAACAAGCAACGTCCTCCTCCGAAGCACTGCGTAATGTACCTTGTTCCTCAAGAGATTTAGTAAGATGTATACCAACCGAACGTCCAAAGACTACTATATCAAGTAATGAATTTCCACCAAGACGATTAGCACCATGTATTGAAACACACGCCGTTTCACCTACAGCAAAAAGTCCTGGAACAATCACATCTTCACCTTCTTTATTAATAGTGATAACTTGTCCTGTGATTTTAGTTGGAATACCACCCATCATATAATGACATGTAGGAATCACTGGAATTGGTTCTAGAGTAGGATCTACATGTGCAAAGGTACGTGCTAATTCTAAAATTCCGGGTAAACGAGATTCTAAAATTTCTTTTCCTAAATGATCTAATTTCAAATTTACATATGGACCCCAATGTGGATTATCATATCCACGTTTCTCTAGGATTTCAATCATAATTGATCGCGCTACTACATCCCGTCCAGCTAAATCTTTAGTTTGAGGAGCATAACGTTCCATAAAACGTTCCCCATTTCGATTCAGTAAAAATCCCCCCTCGCCTCTACAAGCTTCAGTTATTAATATACCTATTCCTGCAATTCCTGTAGGATGAAATTGCCACATTTCCATGTCCTGAAGAGGTATTCCAGCCCGTAATGCCATGCCTATACCATCACCAGTATTTATGTGAGCGTTGGTAGTCGACTGATAAATTCTACCCGCCCCTCCAGTAGCTAAAATCGTAGCACATGCTTTAAAATATACTACTTCCCCACTTTCGATACATAATGCGGTACAACCAACAATATTCCCATCCTGGTTTTTCACTAAATCTAAAGCATACCATTCATAAAATATAGCCGTTTTATTTTTTATATTTTGTTGATAAAGAGTATGTAATAATGCATGTCCAGTACGATCTGCAGCAGCTGCTGTGCGTGCAGCTTGTTCACGACCAAAATGAGTCGATTGGCCTCCAAATGGACGTTGGTAAATTCTACCATCATGCGACCTCGAAAATGGTAAACCCATATGCTCGAGTTCTAAAATAACTTCGCGACCATTTTTACACATATATTCAATAGCATTTTGATCACCTAGATAATCAGAACCTTTCACGGTATCGTACATATGCCATTCCCAATTATCCGAATGTTGATTGCCTAGTGCAACTGTAATACCGCCTTGAGCGGATATCGTATGTGACCGAGTTGGAAAAACTTTAGAAAGTAATGCACAAGAATATCCCGCAGTGGAAATTTGTAAAGCCGCACGCATCCCAGCCCCACCAGCACCTATAACAATCGCATCAAATTTTAGAGTTGAAAAAAACATTACACACTCCATACCACAATAATTCCATATATCATATATATCCCCAATATTAAAAAATGTATGATTTGTAATGTCAGAAGTAATAGGAATGACTTAATATAATCGGTTAACACTTGCCATATACCAATCCAACTATGAAGTAGTGTTGATAACAGAGCTATTATTGTGAAAATTTTAGTAAATATAGATTTAAATAAATTATGCCATATGATATAATTAATATCATCTGTAGTAATAAAAAACCAACCTATATATATTATATAGAATGCAATCACTATTGCAGATATACGTAATAAGATCCAATCATATATACCATTAAAACCTAATGCAGAAACATTCTTCGTATTTACCATATAAACACTCCAATAATAAGTGAAAAGATAATAGTAAAGATCAATACTATATATGCTGAACGGGTGCCAGAAAGTTGAGTTTCACTAACTAACCCGAAATCCATTAACATATGACGAATTCCTCCAGTAAGATGATAGAAAATTAAAATTAAAATTCCCCATACTGTTATCTTCAAAAAACTATTACTCAGTAAAATTTGAATTTTTTTGAAATTTTCGGGGGAAGATAATGATAAATTTAATACTTTAAGCATTATTCCAATCGAAATCATATTGATTATTCCAGAGATACGTTGGAGAATCGATACTATGGCTGTAATTGGAAAGGAGATTGTTGTAAGATTTAAATTTACTGGTGTTTGCTTTTTCACACTTTTATCCATCCGCCAAGATCCTTGCTTGATTAATTTTTTTAGTTACCTTATCTATCTGCGTAAAATTATAAAACTATCGTATTGTTATAACAATTGTCATATAAGAAATTTTCTTCTATTTAAACTTAAAAAGTTCGCATAAATAATCATTAGAGTTATACTAATGACTTATCTAAAATAAAGATCAATTGCATTGGAGACTAATAGTTATGTGTCTTCCATTTTTAATAGCATTTCTAACAGTTATAAGTTTTTTATCAAATAATAAAAAAACTGGTTATATTCTATGGATAATATTATTAATATTAACTATTGGTTGGTTTAAGTATCATGCAACTGCATCATTGAATTTATCCTTCTAAGATAGAGAATAGAACATGAGGAATGTTAACGAAGGTTTTAATCCTAAAACTCACGTACACCAATTATGTCATCTTCTAAACATGCTAGTTTTGTTTGGAAATAATATCATCTTGATAATTGCATTTTATTATCAATTGATATGGCATGAATTACCTTGTCCAATATGTTTATTACAACGTGTTGGAATTATCATGATCAGTACAGGTTTTTTTCTAAACCTAAAATTTGGAATTCGCAGCATTCATTATGGGATAGCTCTATTAGGTTGTATTACAACTGGTACCATTGCAATGCGCCAAATATTTTTACATATTCTTCCTGAAGATGTTGGTTATGGCAGCACTCTTTTTAATCTTCATTTTTATACTTTAGCATTGCTGAGTTCATTGTTAACTATGGTTGTTATAGCTATACTTTTGATTTTAAAAGACGATAAAGAAAATTGTTTTCATCATTTAACCAAATGGGAAAAAATCAATATTATTATTTTCTGTATATTGATTGCTGCTAATCTGCTTTCTACATTTATTGAATGTGGAATTGGAGATTGTGACAGCAATCCTACTTCCTATCATTTATTAAAACACTACTTGGAATAAAAAGCGATTTTGACTATCAATATCAAATAAATTCATTGGGTTATACTGGATTATATATATCAATGAAAGTAATATTAAAATTATAATTTTTTTCCAACCATTTAGTTAAAGCTTGAATTCCACCGCGTTCTGTTGCATGATGGCCAGCTGCAAAAAAATGTAGCTTATTCTCACGTGCACTATGAATGGTAGATTCGGAGGCTTCACCAGTAATAAAAGCATCTACACAAAAATTAGCAGCTTCATTAATAAACTTTTGTCCTCCACCGGTACACCAAGCAACACTGCTAATTAAACTTGGTGCCTGGTTATCCGCAAAATATAACGGGATTCTTCCTAATTTTGCTGTGATTCTTTTTATTAAAGCTTCACTAGTTAAGGGTTGTAAAAAGGTCCCCCAACACAGAAATGGAACTATTTCTCCTTGCACTTTGATATCCAGGATTTTGGCTAACTGAGCATTATTACCCAATTTCGGGTGAGCATCAAGTGGCAAATGCCAACTGTATAAATTAATATCGTTCAATAAGAGAGTTTTTAGTCGTTGACGTTTGATCCCTTGTATTAAAGGTAATTCATTTTTCCAAAAATATCCATGATGTACGATTATGGCATCTGCATGATTAGAAACGGCTTGATCAAGTAGTGCTTGACATGCTGTTACTCCAGTAATAATGATTTTAATTTCTTCTCGTCCAGTTACTTGTAATCCATTAGGTACATAATCATGGAAATTAGCACTGTTCAGTTGCTTATTAATTAATTTTTCGAGTTCGATATTACGCATTTATTTATTATATAATGTGAGATAATTTTTAAGATGATTTATTTTATATTAAAGTAATATCTATGAATTTAAATTTTTATCAACATTCAGCAAGAAAAATTGATCTAAAGACACCGATACTGATGATTCATGGTGTATTTGGTGATTTAACTAATCTAAACAGTTTAGCACGAGGATTGAATGATTACAGAAAAATTATTCAAGTTGATGTGCGTAACCATGGACATTCTCAACATACTAATGAAATGAATTATCTTGTAATGGCTAAAGATATATTAGATACACTAAATACTAATAGGATTGATCGTATTATTGTAATTGGACATTCTATGGGAGGTAAAATAGCTATGACAATGACGGCTATAGCTCCTAAAATAATTGAAAAAATTATAGTAATTGACATAGCTCCCGTAGCTTATAAAATGATGCAATCACATATAAACATTCTTACTGCATTAAGAGCAGTAAATGATGCTAATATTACTTCACGTCAAGATGCTGCTGACTTGATGCAACAATATATTAATGAACATAATATTATTAATTTTATCTTAAAATCTTTTGCATCTGGGAAATGGCGCTTTAATCTACCATGTATTCATCAACAATATAAGGAAATACTAGATTGGCAGATAGTACCTGCCTGGCCACATCCTGCATTATTTATTCGTGGAGAATATTCCCACTACCTTGATGAGAGATATTATCATTCACTACTCAACCAATTTCCAAAAGCACATATTCATATGATTGCTAGTGCAGGACATTGGGTACATTTTGATAAATTTTATGAGGTATTAACTATTATTCAACAATTTCTGTTAATATAATAATAATAGGTTAGGTGTTTATATTTGTTAAAATGGAAATAAAAATCAATAATTTTTTTAGGAAATTAACATATGCAAAAAAATACACCAATTGGAATTTTTTTTGGGACTGATACTGGTAATACCGAAAAAATAGCACAAATGATTCAAAAACAGCTAGGTGGTAAAGATCGAGCTAAAATTCACGATATTGCTAACAGCAGTAAGGAAGATCTGGAAACATTCGAAGTATTATTCTTAGGTATACCAACTTGGTATTATGGTGAAGCTCAATGTGATTGGGATGATTTTTTTCCTACATTAAAAACCATTAATTTTGATAATAAATACGTTGCGATATTTGGTTGTGGAGATCAGGAAGATTATACAGAATACTTCTGTGATGCGATGGGAACATTGAAAGATATCGTAAAAATGAATGGAGCAAAACTGGTAGGACGATGGCCAACTGTAGGATATAATTTTCAATCATCTAAAAGCTTAATCAATAATCAGTATTTTGTTGGTCTTGCTATTGATGAAGATCGTCAGCCAGAATTAACTAATGAGCGAGTGGAAAAATGGATTCTCCAAATCTCTAAAGAACTAAATTTAAAATAGTTCTTTTGATCACAATCATTTAAACTCCTTTTCTTCTCCAAGTATCTTTTAACTTAACAATAAGATTAAATACCCTATTATTGGTTGAAAAATCATGGCTATCAATGCAAAAATATCCTTCCCGTTCAAATTGATAATGACTATAAATTCTTTCATTCACTATGCCGGATTCGATAAAACCATGACAAATAGTTAGAGAAGTAGGATTAATTTTTGATAAAAAATCATCAGTGGCATCGGGATTACGGATATTAAATAATCGATCATAAAGACGAAACTCTGCTGGTAAACAATGTAAAGCAGAAACCCAATGAATAATTCCAAGTGGTTGGTTACTACTGTCAGAAAACGTAGATGGTTGATGCTTCTTCTTCTCACAACTACAGTAAACACAAACAATATTATTATATTGATCTTTAATAATCCGTTTAGCTTTTATTACATAGGCATTTCTCAAGCGTACTTTGCCTCCTAGAGTTAACCTTTTAAATTTAGGATTAGTTATTACTTCGCAAAAATCATTCCGATCTATATATATTTCACTACTAAAATATACGGTTCTGTAACCCATTTCAGGCTGAGTTGGATGTTTTTTCATGGTCAGCATTTCTGTATAATCGAAAGGAAGATTCTCTAATACTATTTTTAATGGTCTCAAAACTGCCATAGTCCGAGGGACATTTTTATTTAAATCTTCACGTATACATGCTTCTAATAAAGCCATTTCCACTAAACTCTCCTGTTTAGTTACACCAATACGACGACAAAATTCTATAATTGAAGATGGCGTATAACCCCTACGACGCAATCCCGAAATGGTTAATAATCGAGGATCATCCCAGCCTTCAACAATTTTTTTTAATACCAAACTCTTCATCTTACGTTTTGAAATCACAGCACCTTCTAAATTTAATCTAGAAAATTCATATTGTTTTGGTCTTGAAATACAATTAATGTTAAGATGATTTAATATCCAATCATATAACCTTCTATTATCTTGAAATTCAAGTGTACATAAAGAGTGTGTAATTCCCTCAATAGCATCTGAAATACAATGACTAAAATCATAAGTAGGATAAATACACCATGTTTTACCGGTTTGATGATGAGGAGTAAATTTTATTCTATATAATACTGGATCACGCATGATGAGAAAGTTGGAATTCATATCAATTTTGGCACGCAGACATGCAGCTCCTTCTGCAAATTCCCCCTGACGCATTTTTTCAAATAGTTGCAGGTTACATTTTATACTACGATTCCGATAAGGACTCTCTTTTCCAGGTAGATTCAAAGTACCTCTATATTCACGAATCTGGGTATAAGTTAATTCATCAACATAAGCTAATCCGGTATGTATTAGTTCAATTGCATAATTATATAACTGCTCAAAATAGTTGGATGAAAAACGTACTTCTCCACTCCACTGATAACCAAGCCAGTGTACATCACTTTTAATAGATTCTACATATTCTTGATTCTCTTTTACTGGATTAGTGTCATCAAAACGCAGATTGCATTCTCCTTGATAATCTCTTGCTAATTCAAAATTAAGGCAGATTGCTTTAGCATGTCCAATATGTAAATAACCATTAGGTTCAGGTGGAAATCGGGTACGTACAGTTTTATATTTACCATTTGCTAAGTCTTGGTTAACTATTTGCCTAATAAAGTTAGTAGTAAATGTTCTTTTCTTCATTATATAAATCACCAAATATACAAGAACAATAAACTAAAAATATTAGTAAAAATTTATTGACGCTAATATGATTAGTTGCGCATAATAAATGCATTATATCAAAAAATTAAATATAATAAGAAATAAAATATTGGCTACGTAGCTCAGTTGGTTAGAGCACAGCACTCATAACGCTGGGGTCACAGGTTCAATTCCCGTCGTAGCCACTAATTTATTTAGATAGATTTTAGTTGACTTTGCGGAAGTGGCGGAATTGGTAGACGCACCAGATTTAGGGTCTGGCACCCTTTTAAAGTATGCGAGTTCGAATCTCGCCTTCCGCACCAGCACCAAACAAGTTAGGACTTTACAGGAAGTGTAGTCTGTACTAAAGTAAAGAAAAAGGAGATGGGGTATAGCCAAGCGGTAAGGCACCGGGTTTTGATCCCGGCATTCCCAGGTTCGAATCCTGGTACCCCAGTCCAAACAAAATAATAAATAAATGGGATATAGCCAAGTGGTAAGGCAGCGGATTCTGATTCCGCCATTCCTAGGTTCGAATCCTAGTATCCCAGGCCAATAGATTCATTATCGTTATTTTTACAACATTTAGTACTATACTATTCATGATAAAAAAATTGTATATTAAAACTTGGGGCTGTCAGATGAATGAATATGATTCATCTAAAATTGCAACTTTACTTAAGAATACGCATGGTTATTCACTTACTCTTCTCCCTGAAGAAGCAGATCTTTTATTATTGAATACTTGTTCTATACGTGAAAAAGCCCAAGAAAAAGTGTTCCATCAACTAGGACGATGGAAAGCATTAAAAAAAAAAAATCCGCAAATCATTATCGGAGTTGGGGGTTGTGTGGCTGCAAAGGAAGGAAAACAAATTCTTCATCGTGCTAGTTATGTTGATATGGTCTTTGGACCACAAACGATACATCATTTACCACAGATGATTAATACTGTCATTAATTCACATAATCATATTATAGATGTAGCTTTTCCGGATGATAAATTTGATTATTTATCTAATCACAGAATTACAACTAATCAAGGTCCGACTGCAGTTATTTCTATTATGGAAGGATGTAATAAATTTTGTTCTTTCTGTGTTGTACCCTATACACGTGGTAAAGAAATAAGTCGTTCATGTAACGATATTCTATTAGAAATATTTCATCTAGCAAGACAAGGAGTGCGAGAAGTCAATTTGTTAGGACAAAATGTTAATGCCTATCGTGGTGTATGGAAAAATCAACCCTGCTCTTTTTCTGATCTATTACGACTGGTATCATCTATTGATGGAATAGATAGGATCCGATTTACTACTAGCCACCCGAGACATTTTACGGATGATATTATTGAAGCTTATAGTTATCTACCAAAACTCGTAAGTTTTTTGCATTTGCCAGTACAAAGTGGCTCGAATCGCATACTCAAGTTAATGAGGAGAGGATATACATCCTTACAATATAAAAAGATTATTGGTAAATTACGGTTGGCACGTCCTGATATTAATATTAGTTCAGATTTTATTGTTGGTTTCCCTGGGGAAACTCCGGAAGATTTCGAGTGTACTCTGCAACTCATAAGAGATATTGATTTCGATATGAGTTTCAGTTTTATTTATTCTCCGCGATCTGGAACTCCGGCTGCAGCTCTTGCTATGAATGATAATACTCCGGAAGAAGAAAAAAAACAGAGATTATATTTATTACAAGCACTTCTTAATCAGCAATCAATGTCTTGGAGTCGCCGCATGCTAGGTACTATACAACCAATTCTCGTAGATGGATTTTCACGTAAAAATATTTTAGAAATATCAGGTAGAACAGCAAATAATCGTGTAGTTAATTTTAATGGTCCTCCAGAACTCATTGGAAAATTTGTTAATGTAAAAATTAGTGAAGTTTGTCCCAATTCTCTAAGGGGCTATATGATATCTCGTGAAAAAAAATAGTCCATCGTAGAATAGAATTACAAAATATATTGGATGAGCCTAATAAATCTTAATCTACAAATAGCTTGTAGAAAAAAAAGGGTTTTTCTACCCAAAAAATCTGATTTCCATAAATGGTTAAAAGTGGTTTTATCTGTATCTCCTGGTAAAAAGGAGATTACAATTCGTTTAGTAGATAAAATTGAGAGTCAGATCTTAAATTATCGTTATCGAAATAATAATCAACCTACGAATATATTATCTTTCGGTTTTAATAAGACAATTACAGAGTATTTACTGGGAGATCTGGTAATCTGTAGTACTCTTGTAGAAGAGGAAGCACGACAACAACAAAAAAACCTTATATCACATTGGGCTCATCTAGTTATTCACGGTAGTTTACATTTGTTAGGATATAATCATCATTGCGATAATGATGCAAAAAACATGGAATCAATAGAAACTCAGATAATGTTGACTTTAGGATATTTAGATCCATATGTATAACTGATTTGATTTAGTTCCTAAAGAAAAAATGTTGATTTAGTTGTCACATGAAGAAATTTAGATAAAGATTACAATTATGCAAGATCAATATCGACCACAAGAAATAGAACCATATGTTCAATCTTATTGGAAAATAAATAAAAGTTTTTATGCAACCGAAGTAGAAGATAAAGAAAAATACTATTGTTTATCTATGCTACCATATCCATCGGGCAGTTTACATATGGGTCATGTTCGTAATTATACCATTGGTGATGTTATTGCTAGATATCAGCGAATGCTAGGAAAAAATGTACTATATCCTATTGGTTGGGATGCATTTGGGTTACCAGCAGAAAATGCTGCTATAAAAAATAAAACAGCTCCGGCATATTGGACCTATAGCAATATTCATTATATGAAAAAACAGCTTCAATTACTAGGATTTAGCTATGATTGGAGCAGAGAATTAATAACATGTCATCCGGAATATTATCGTTGGGAACAATGGTTTTTCATTCAATTATATAAAAAAGGATTAGTATATCGAAATTCTTTAATGGTGAATTGGTGTCCCAAAGATCAAACGGTATTAGCAAATGAGCAAGTAGTAAATGGCTGTTGTTGGCGTTGTGATACAAAATTAGAAACTAGAAAAATTTCTCAATGGTTTATCAGAATAACTGCATATGCAGATGAGCTCCTTAATGGATTAAAAGAACTTAAATATTGGCCTAAAAAAGTTAAAACTATGCAACGTAATTGGATTGGACGTTCAGAAGGAATAGAAATAACGTTTTCTGTTATTGGATTAGAAGAAAAAATAACCCTATATACTACAAGACCAAATACTATTATGGATGTGATTTGTATTGCTATTGCTCTAAATCATCCTCTTGCTCTTACAGCAGCAACATCTAACAGAACATTGGAAAGTTTTATTAATAAATATCGTAATATTCAAGTTTCGGAAGCAGAAATCGCAACTATAGAAAAAGTAGGTATGGCTACAGGATTATTTGCTATTCATCCTATTAGTAATGAACTATTACCCATTTTAATAGTTAATTTTATAAATTTTGAATATGGTACTGGTAGTATTATGATAACGTATGATCAACCCGATTTGAAGTTGGCTACTAAATATAATTTACCAATCAAAATAGTAATACCTGAGAATGATTCTCTAATCAATCAGAATGTTACCTCGCAAGATCAAGCTACGACAAAGACAAAAATAAGAACCGAGTTTAACTCAAAAAATGGTATGTCTCATGAAGTAACGTGCGATGAAATTATTAAACATATTATAGATAAAGGTATAGGGAAACGTAAAGTCAACTATCGTCTGCGTGATTGGGGAGTTTCTCGTCAGCGTTATTGGGGGGCTCCTATTCCTATGATTATAAAGAATACGCAATATTTTCCCGTAGCAGAAGAAGATCTACCCGTAGTTCTCCCAGAAGATCGAGTTATGGATGGTGTAACTAGTCCACTAAAAACTGACAGAAAATGGATAAATCTAATGATTAGAGGGGAACCTGCACAGAGAGAAACAGATACTTTTGATACTTTTATGGAATCTTCTTGGTATTATGCCCGCTATACCTGTCCTCACTATTCTCAAGGAATGTTAGATCCATCAGCAGCAAACTACTGGTTACCGATAGATCAGTATATAGGTGGAATTGAGCACGCTATTATGCATTTAATGTATTTTCGTTTCTATCATAAATTACTTCGTGATGCTGGTTTGGTTAAGAGTGATGAACCCGCGCAACGTTTATTATGCCAAGGAATGGTACTAGCAGATGCTTTTTATTTAAGGGAAAAAAATGGAGAACGTCAATGGATTTCTCCTGCGAATGTCACTATAACACGTGATAAAACCGGTAAAATTATCAAAGCTATAGATAATATGGGACGAGAATTAGTTTATGCGGGCGTTAGCAAAATGTCGAAATCAAAGAATAATGGTATTGATCCAATTCAAATGATTGAACGATATGGTGCAGATACTGTACGTTTATTTTTAATGTTTGTTGCGCCCGCAGAAATCCCACTTTATTGGACGGAATCAGGTGTAGAAGGATGCTACCGTTTTTTGAAACGTCTTTGGACTTTAGTATATAATCATATTAAAAAAGGACCAACTTCTCCTATTGTTGATCACACACAATTAGATGAACAACAAAAATCGTTACGTTATGAACTACATAAAACTATTAGCAAAGTCACTGATGATATTGATGATCGACAAACTTTCAATACAGCTATTGCTGCTATTATGGAATTAACAAACAAGCTAGGTCGAGCAAATAAAAATAGCTCGCTAGATAGATCTATTTTACACGAAGCAATAATAGCTATTGTTTTAATGTTATATCCTTTTACACCACATATTTGTTTTGTTATGTGGCAGGCAATACATGGAAAATCTGCAAGTATTGATAATGCAAAATGGCCACAAGTAGATAAAGAAGCATTAATAAAAAAAGACAACTGGATTATAGTCCAAATCAATGGCAGAGTACGTACTAAGATCTTAGTATCGACAAAGGCAACCCAGGAACAAATACAGCAAATAGCTATGGAGGATAAAGTAGTATCTAAATATATGAAAGGATTAAGTTTACATCGGACTATTTATGTGGCAGATAAGTTAATAAACTTAATAGTAAGGTAATTAAATTCTATTTTTTAATGTTACATTAGAAAAAAATGATAAGAGTTTATTCGGAACAACTTGAATTCTATCTGGATAACAATAAATTTCGTTATAGGTGCTATATTTTAGCTGGAAAAGATCCTTTGCTCTTAAAGGAAAGCGAAGAAATTATACGGAAACATGCTAGTAAATTAGGTTTTTATGAATACTTGAATGTAATTTTCAACCTAAAAAATGATTGGAATGAGATCATCAATAATTTTAAGAAGCAAAGCTTATTTGGTACCAGACGTATTTTAAGAATAATCTTATCTAATAGACAATTTTCTCCCTTATGGAAAGAAAAATTCTTTTCTCTAATAAAATTGTTGCACTTACATCTTAATATAATACTAATAATTATAATTCCTTATGATGAAAACCAATTAGAAAAACGTTCTTGGTTGGATTTATTCCAATCCAGTGTAGTTGTTGATTGCAGTACACCTGAAACATATCAATTACCAAAATGGATCTGTAGAAGAGCAGAAAAAATGGGCTTAAAAATACACAAAAATGCTCTAAATTGGATATGTTATAACTATGAAAGAAATTTATTAGCCTTGGTTCAAATTCTAGAACTATTAGATGTGCTTTTACCAGATGGTATAGTAACACTTTCACGAATCGAGAATCTTGTAAATGATATGGCTTATTTTGATAGTGTTCACTGGGTGGAGGCTGTATTAAAAGGAGACTCTAATCGTGCTTTTCATATTCTCGATCAATTACGTAAACAAGGAAGTGAAATTTCTTCATTGTGTTATGTTTTGCAACGTTATTTAATGACGCTACTTTTATTACACATACAAATAAGTACAACACCGCTAAAAATCCTATTTCATCAGTACAGAATTATATATAGACGTCAGCTGTTATTTAAGCAAGCATTACAGAGATTAAATAGAGACCAAATTCAAAAATCTCTTTGCTTATTGGTAGATATTGAAGTATCGCTAAAACAATCTTATGAAGATATCTCATTATTATGGATTAGATTAGAAAACTTATCGTTATTATTAAGTAATAATACAAATATTGAAAATGTAGACTTATGTATGTATTAATTAATTTAATGCAAGCAAAGCAACCAAGGTAAGCAATGCAGTATGCAGATTTTATTATTCGTTATTTAGGTTTGCAACATTGGATATTAGTTTCCAATGCCATGCATCATTTTAATGAAAAACGTAATTCAAATACACCTGATGAGTTATGGCTGGTTGAACATTTTCCAATTTTTACTGAAGGAAAGGCTGGAAAACAGCATAATAATTTCATTATTATTGATGATATTTCTATTCCTGTATTAAAAACGGATCGAGGCGGTAAAATAACATATCATGGTCCTGGTCAGTTAATCATGTATATTATGATTGATTTAAAACGTAGAAAAATCAGTGTACGACAGTTACTGACTGTTATACAGGAATCTGTTATTGATACGTTAAAACATTTTCACATTGAATCTTATGTGCGTCCTAATGCACCAGGAGTTTATATAGATAATAATAAAATATGCTCACTTGGATTACGCATTCATAATGGATGTTCTCTGCATGGTTTGGCACTGAATATTAAGATGGATTTATCACCTTTTGGACTTATCTATCCGTGTGGTTTTCCGGATCTTAAAATGACGCAATTAAGTTATTTTAAACATGATATTACGGTGTTAGAAGTGTATCCAATATTAATTAAAAATTTTCTCACCCATTGTCATTATAATAATCATTGAAATATTGTAAGGTTTCTATATATTTTGAGATAAAATATGACTTTAACTTAAGATATGAGTAGTAAACTAATAAAGCAATGATTGAAAAAAAATCCGGTATCAAATATCGTAATGCGGAAAAAGTGATCTTACAACCAGAAGATTCTACTAATAAAAAATTATATTCTAATAAAGCTAAACCTGAATGGTTAAAAATCACATTACCAATTGACTCTAAACGTTTATTGAATATAAAAGCACTAATGCGTCAAAATGGTTTGCATTCAGTTTGTGAAGAAGCTTCCTGTCCTAACCTTACCGAATGTTTTAATCAAGGCAAAATTACTTTTCTCATTTTAGGAGATATTTGCACTAGACGTTGCCCATTCTGCGATATAGGTCATGGTCGACCATTACCACCGAATGTATATGAACCAAAAAAATTAGCCACAACTATTAAGTATATGAATTTAGATTATGTAGTTCTTACTTCTGTTGATAGAGATGATTTACATGATGGTGGAGCTCAACATTTTGTTGAATGCATACGTGCTATAAAAGAGAGTCTTACTGGAATTAAAATTGAAATCTTAGTACCAGATTTTCGTGGATGTCAAGATTATGCTTTGAAAATTCTAAGTGATATGCCGCCAGATATATTTAATCATAATATAGAAACTGTGCCAAAAATGTATGGTCAACTCCGTCCCGGAGGAAATTATACTTTTTCTTTAAAATTATTAAAAAAATTTAAAACACATCATCCTAATATACCAACTAAATCTGGCATTATGGTAGGATTAGGTGAAACCTATCATGAAATTATTCAAGTTATGCAAGATTTACGACTTCATGGCGTTACCATGTTAACAATAGGTCAATATCTGCAGCCAAGTCCTCACCATTTTCCTGTAAAACGTTATGTTAGACCAGATGAGTTTTTGCAGCTAAAAGAAGAAGCAATAGCAATGGGTTTTGAACATGCTGCTTGTGGACCATTAGTACGGTCTTCTTATCATGCAGATTTACAAGCAAAATTTGCAAATTTAAAATAACTTAATTAGAAACCCGACATGATAGACGGGTTTCTAATTCTGACTGTTAACTAACTTACAAGGATAACGTTAGCAGCAGAAGGGCCTTTAGCGCCATTAGTAATTTCAAACTCTACACGCTGTCCTTCAGCCAGAGTTTTAAATCCATTGCTCTGGATAGCAGAAAAATGAACAAATACATCTTTACTACCATCTTCCGGAGTAATGAAACCGAATCCTTTAGATTCATTAAACCATTTAACGTTACCTTTAATCTTGGACATCAATATTACCTTTTTAATTTAAAATAGATAGACATCTACACTATTTCAGTTGCTAAGCAACTGCATTGTGTTTGATTCAGTATATCATAATTCAACCGAATGAACATGAAAAATTTTTTAAAATCACAAAATTTTTTTTATTTTAAAGAGTAAGGTTCCATTTAAAATAGTTAATTACAAATATAAAAATTGAGATTTATACCGTTATTTTAAAAGTTACGGTTTTTTTCATTTAAGTAAAAACTTAATATGTCATATTATAGTTAAGATTCCACATAATCCATAAGGATCCTATCACAAATATTGCAATTATAATCATGCTAAAAATTAAAGTTAACAGATTCCAACGTTCTTCTCTAGAAAAATCTATATGCAAGAAGTATCTTAAATGGATAATAATTTGAAGTATAGCACAACTAAGTACTAGGATTAAAACTGGAGTATAAGGTAAAATATTTCTATTTATTACTAGCCCGAAAGGAATAACTGTCAGTATTATTGATATAATCAAACCAATTAAGTATGTCTTTATATGATATTTATTTAAATAATAAATATTAGATTTCATTACAGAGCTCCCAGTAAATATACTATGGTGAATACGCATATCCATATCACATCCAAGAAGTGCCAAAATAAGCTCAAGCAAGCCATTTTCGTTATAATAGTGTCAGTAATACCCCTCATAAGTATCTGATACATTAAAACTATCATCCAAAATAATCCTGATATTACATGTATACCATGTGTACCTACTAACGTAAAAAAACCAGATAAAAAACCACTTCGATTCGGTCCATAGTTATCACTAATTAAATTAGAAAATTCTTTAAATTCCATACCGACAAACATGCATCCTAAAATAAAAGTTAATAATAACCAAATGAATACTTCATATGGCTTCTTCTTATCACAATTTTTAATTGCAATCATTGCCATACCATAAGTTACTGAACTAAAAAGCAAAAACGTCGTTTCTGCTAATACAAATGGCAGATAAAAAATTTCCTTTCCTATAGGACCATCAGCTGTCCCATTCACCATCACTGCATAAGTAGCAAATAGACAAGCAAAAATAATACAATCGCTCATTAAGTATATCCAAAAACCAAAAATTTTTTTAGAATCCACCGTTATCTGGAGGTCATTAATTTTCATTGACATTTTTAGATCCGACCTGATTTTGTTCTTCAACACGTTGTTTTTCGATCTTTATGATCTTACTTACAGGAACATAATAATTAGTATCTTCATCAAAACTCTTCATGATCCAAGATATAATTATGCCGAAAAAACTTATTGCAGCTAACCACCATATATACCAAACCATGGAAAAACCAAACAAGAGACTAAAAGTAGCAATTACAATTCCTGCGCTACTATTTTTCGGCATATGGATGTCTTTATAATCTTCTGCTTTTTTAGATCTTGATTTAACATGTCTCTGTTTCATTTCCCAAAATGCATCCCGTTCTTCTATTTCGGGTATCAGAGCAAAATTATAAAAAGGAGGAGGTGAAGATGTTGACCATTCTAGAGTACGTCCATCCCAAGGATCACCGGAAAAATCCCGATTTTTATGGCGATCAATAATAGAAGTGTATATTTGGATTAAAAAACAGATGATGCCAATTGCAATTATTATAGTCCCAAAAGCTGCAATAACTAATAAAGAATGAAATTTAGGATCAATATTTTGACTTAGACGACGTGTCATTCCCATTAATCCTAGTACATACAATGGCATAAAAGCAAAGAAAAAACCAATAAACCAAAAGAAAAAGGAACGTTTACCCCACTTTTCATTCAAAGTAAATCCAAAAGCTTTAGGAAACCAGTAAGTTAATCCCGCAAAACATCCAAAAACTACTCCACCGATAATGACACTATGAAAATGTGCTATTAAAAAAAGACTATTGTGTAATACAAAATCTGCCCCAGGAATAGCTAATAATACTCCCGCCATTCCTCCAATGGAAAATATTATAATAAAACCTATTGTCCAAAGCATAGGAGAAGTTAACTGAACACGGCCTTGATACATAGTGAATAACCAGTTAAAAATTTTTACACCTGTTGGGATAGCAATAATCATTGTGCTAATTCCAAAAAAAGCATTAACATTCGATCCTGCTCCCATAGTAAAAAAATGGTGTAACCATACAATAAACGAAAGGATTGTAATAACAATCGTCGCCCAAACGAGAGATGTATAACCGAAAAGTCTTTTTTTGGAGAAAGTGGCTACTATCTCTGAATAAATTCCAAATACTGGTAATACTAGGATGTATACTTCTGGATGCCCCCATGCCCAAATAAGATTTATATACATCATCATATTACCACCTAGATTATTTGTAAAAAAATGGGTATTTAAATAACGGTCCATAGTAAGTAATCCAATAGTTACAGTTAATATTGGAAAGGCCATAATAATTAATATGTTAGAACACAAAGCAGTCCATGTGAATACTGGCATTTTAAATAAACTCATACCCGGAGCGCGCATTTTCATAATAGTAACGAAAAAATTAATTCCTGTTAGCAGGGTACCAATTCCAGAAATTTGCAAACTCCAAATCCAATAATCAACTCCTACACCTGGACTATACTCAATACCAGAAAGTGGTGGATAAGCCACCCATCCTACCTGAGCAAATTCTCCTACTGCTAATGAAATATTTACTAAAAGTGCTCCCGCAACCGTAAGCCAAAAACTTAAATTATTGAGAAAAGGAAAAGCAACATCACGTGCACCAATTTGTAAAGGTACTACAAAATTCATAAAACCGACAATTAACGGTGTTGCTACAAAAAAAATCATAATGACACCATGAGCAGTGAATATCTGATCATAGTGATGAGGGGGTAAAAATCCATGTTGTCCGGCTGATGCTAGAGCTTGCTGACTGCGCATCATAATAGCATCAGCAAAACCACGAATCATCATGACTAATCCAAGAATAATATACATGATTCCTAATCGTTTATGATCTAATGAAGTTAACCACTCATTCCATAAATATTTCCATTGTCCCATATAGGTTATTATAGCTAGTATAATAACTCCAATAATGATAAGAGTAAAAAGAGTCCCCATAACAATAGGTTCATGGTATGGAATTGCATTGAGTTTTAATTTTCCAAACATATAAGTTAATTCCTTAAATTTATATTCTATGAGATAGCTGCTAGCGCTTTATCTGATGATGCAGAAGAAGTGCTAGATTTAAACCTCTTTATAACCTCATTAAATAAATTCGGTTTGACTCTAGAAAAAAACTCTACGGGATTTTTAGTAGTAGGCACTGCTAGTTTTTCTAAAGATTTAATATTCAAGGTGGCGTGTGCTTGTTTTGCTTTAGCTATCCAATTATAAAAAGATGCTACATTCGGTGTTGCAACAGCTGTAAATTTCATATCAGAAAAACCCCTCCCACTATATGCAGACGATATTCCCTGATAAGTACCTGGTTTATTGGCAATTAGATTTAATTTGGTCTGCATACCCGGCATTGCATATATTTGACTGCCTAAAGAAGGAATGAAAAAAGAATTCATGACCGAATAAGACGTAATTTTAAATTCAATAGGTGTGTTAATTGGAAAAGCTATTTGGTTCACTGATGCTACTCCTTGTTGTGGATAAATAAATAACCATTTCCAATCCATTGATACTACTTCAATTTTTAAAGGAGCAATAGGAGAAATGATAGTTCTTTTTGGTTCCAAAGAAATAGTACTTCTCCATGTTATAATTCCAAGACAAATAATAATCAAAATAGGAATAAGCCAAACGATAGCCTCAATTTTATAAGAATGAGACCAATTGGGATTATATTTAGCATTGATATTAGTATGTCGGTATTTTAATGGAAATATAACAGCCATTATTATAGCAGGAATTACAACTAGTAACATTAAACCCAGCGCTGTTAATATTAGTGTACGTTGCTCTATACCAATTTGTCCTTTGGGATTTAATAAAACCATGTCACAACTATTTAATAAAGTGATAATAGTAAATAAGTAGAATCTCCTAAAAACGGGTTTAAATTTATTTAGTCCCATTTAATACCTCTCCTTGCATACATACCATACAAATCTTATTTGATATTTTAATGGAAGGTGTTAAAACTGTAAATATAGTTAATTTATCTTAAAATATTAACTCCATAATAGATAGTTATGTTATTTATCTCTTATGCATCTACCATTATTACGTTATTATTTGGAAAATATTATAGAATCAACCCTAAAATTAGGTTGGTATTGAAGCTAAAAACATCACTAACCAAAAAGAATATCTAAAATTTTGAGGTAATAAGATAGATGCAAGTATCAGTAGAAAATACTCATAATCTTGGACGTAGGATAACCATCACTATTCCTGCTGAGAACATTAAAAATCTGGTTAAAATTAAACTATCTCAGCTTGCTCAAAAAGTTCGTATTGATGGATTTCGTCAAGGTAAGGTCCCCCTAGAAATAGTAGCAAAACGTTATGGCATGTCTATACTTCATGAGGTCTTGACTGATCTTATGCAACAAAAAGTTATGACAGTAATTAATAAAAACAACCTGGTTCCTGTTGGAAAATTGAACTATATTCCCGGGGAATATAAAGAAGGTTCGGATTTTACCTATGTAATAGAATTTGAAATTTATCCTGAAATTAAATTGAAAGAATTTGATTCTATCCAAGTTAAAAAACCACTCGTTGAACTGAATGAAATAGACGTAGATAATATGCTTCTTGAGCTTGGTAGACAACAAGGCGTTTGGAAAGAAGTTATTCGTCCAGTAAAAGTTGGGGATCGTGTAACTATAGAGATAACAAATTTAGAAAACGATGAAAATGAAAGTGATAAAATTAATCAGCTAATTTGGATTATAGGACAGGAATCTATGTTTTTTGATTTAGAAAAAAAGATTATTGGTCATAATCCGGGGGATAACTTTATAGTGGAATCAATTTTTACTGAGGGAGATGAAAAACCAATTACTAATTTTTATATTCAACTAAAAAAAATAGAAGAGTGTCAAATACCCGAAATGAATGAACAATTAATTAAAAATTTAGGAGAACCTGAAGGATCTATAATAAAATTACGCGATGAAATCCGAAAAACCATGGAACAAGAACTTAAACATACAGTGAATAATTTTATTAAGTTACAGGTATTTCATGGATTATTAAGTAGTAATCAAGTTGAAGTTCCGATTTCACTTTTAGAAAGCGAATTAAAAAATTTTTCTCAACAATCTAGTATTAAACAACAAATCAAATTATTTCCACGTAGACTTTTAGAAAAAAAAGCTAAGAACCGTGTTAGTTTAGGTTTATTATTGAATGAAGTAATCCGTATTAATAAACTTCAAGTAGAAGAACAACGTCTTCAACAATTAATCAAATCTTTAGAAATTACTTCATGTAAAAAGTTTAGTAATAATGATGAAATTATGAAAAGTATTAAGAATTCAGTATTAGAAGATATGGCAGTAGAACTAATTATGAAGCAGTGCGTAATTACTGAACAGAAAATGCCATTTCAGGATTTAAGGAGAATGATAGTAGAATATGAACAATGCTTTATTTGATTTTTTATAGCTAAACTACTGTACGTACGGAAAGGGAGATAAAATCATGTCATATAAGAGCTCTGGTGTAGAACCATTAAGCGTATCAAAAATGATGTTTGTACCTATGGTGATTGAACAGAACTCTAAAGGTGAGCGAGCATATGACATATATTCTCGTCTACTTAAAGAGCGCATAATTTTTTTGACAGGTCATGTTGAAGACTACATGGCA
This sequence comes from Candidatus Dasytiphilus stammeri, assembly GCA_045690015.1. GTDB lineage: Bacteria > Pseudomonadota > Gammaproteobacteria > Enterobacterales > Enterobacteriaceae > Dasytiphilus > Dasytiphilus stammeri_I. The sequence continues at coordinate 452,538 of CP145877.1, read as the reverse complement.
AATTTGATTGTTGCACAATTGTTATTTTTGGAAGCTGAAAATCCTGATGAAGATATATATTTATATATTAACTCACCCGGAGGAATTATTACTGCAGGAATGTCGATTTATGATACCATGCAGTTTGTTAAACCAGATATTAGTACTATTTGTATAGGATTAGCAGCATCTATGGGCGCCTTTTTACTTACAGCAGGTACTAAAGGTAAACGTTTTTGTTTACCTAATTCGCGCGTGATGATTCATCAACCGTTAGGTGCTTATTATGGACAAGCAACAGACATAGAAATACATACTCGCGAAATTTTAAGAATAAAAAGCAGAATGAATCAGTTGATGGCTCATCATACAGCACAACCCCTTGAAGTAATAGAAAAAGATACAGAAAGAGACTATTTTCTATCTGCTAAGGAAGCAGTAGAATATGGTTTAGTTGATTCAATCCTCACTAATCGTGAGTAAGATAAGAGTATTGAATACTAGATAATTACAGATTAAAAATGAAAGAGGTTAATTAATTTAATGATAGATAATTGTAAAAATCCTTCAGAAAAAGTGCTGTATTGTACTTTTTGCGGTAAAAGCCAATATGAAGTACGTAAAATGATTGCTGGACCTTCTATATATATCTGCGATGAATGTATTAATTTATGTTATGGTATGGTTAATTTAGGAATAAAGGAAATAACGCACGATAAAAAAAAAAAGGTATTACCAACTCCACATAAAATTCGTCATTATTTAGATTCTTATGTAATCGGTCATGAAAATACCAAAAAAGTGTTAGCAGTGGCTGTATATAATCACTATAAACGTTTATTCAATAATCGTAATATTACTGATGGAATTGGCTTGGGTAAAAGTAATATATTATTAATTGGTCCTACGGGAAGTGGAAAAACGCTTTTGGCTGAAACGCTTGCACGAGTATTGGATGTTCCATTTGCTCTTGCAGATGCAACTACGTTGACTGAAGCAGGTTATGTAGGTGAGGATGTTGAAAATATTATCCAAAAATTATTACAAAGATGTAATTATGATGTTCAAAAAGCACAATCGGGTATTGTTTATATTGATGAAATTGATAAAATTTCCAGAAAATCAGATAATCCCTCTATTACTAGGGATGTCTCTGGGGAAGGAGTTCAACAAGCTTTATTAAAATTAATAGAGGGTACAGTGGCAGCTGTGCCACCACAAGGTGGACGTAAGCATCCGCAACAGGAATTTTTGCAAGTTAATACTTCTAATATTTTATTCATCTGTGGCGGAGCATTTACAGGGTTAGAAAAAATGATTGCTCAACGTGTTGAAGCTAACTCAAGCTGTGGAATTGGTTTTGGAGCTGTAATTAAAGGAGATGCACAAAAATCGTGTGAAAGTGACTTACTAGAACAAGTAGAACCAGAAGACTTAATTAGGTTTGGACTTATTCCAGAATTTATTGGTCGTCTTCCGGTTGTTACTACTCTAAGAGAATTAAATGAGGAAGCTCTCATTCAGATTTTAATAAAACCAAAAAATGCACTTATTAAACAATATCAAACACTATTGAATATAGAAGGTGTAGATTTAGAATTTAGTGATGAAGCTTTAGCATCTATTGCCCAAAAAGCCATTTTACGTAAAACTGGAGCGCGGGGTTTACGTTCTATTCTTGAAAGCGTATTACTTCATACTATGTATGATCTGCCATCTATGAAAAATGTTGATAAAATTGTAATTGATAAATCAGTTATTGAGGGAGAAACTGATCCTCTACTTCTTTATAAAACACCGGAACAAACATCTGGCAACTAAAAAATTCATAATCAATTAGTTGTATATATATATTTTTCATTATCTTAGGTGAGAAAGAAGGAATTATTTCTATTCAATAGAGATTGATGAATCATATATATACAAGGTATGCTTCCCATACATAATTGAATAACTCAAATACTAACGGGAAAATAAACTAAGAGAGATCTCTATGAACCGTAAGTGTTCGGAACACATTATAATCCCTGTGTTACCACTACGTGACGTCGTAGTTTATCCGCACATGGTGATTCCATTATTTATTGGTCGTAAAAAATCGATTAAGTGCCTTGAAGCTGCAATAAATCAAGGTAAAAAAGTTATGTTAGTAGCGCAAAAAGAAGCATCAATAGATCAACCTAGGATTGATGACCTTTTTATGGTTGGAACCATGGCTTCAATTATACAAAGCTTAAAATTATCAGATGGTACAGTAAAAGTTTTGGTTGAAGGTTTAAAAAGAGCGCGCATTACTGAGTTTAGTAATGAGAGTGAAGAACCTTTTCTGGCAAAAATAGAATATTTGATTTGTCCACGGGTTAATAAAAAAAAACAGGAACTCTTGAGACGTGCAACTGTTAATCAATTTGAAGGATATATTCAATTGTATAAAAAAATTCCTCCAGAAATATTAACCGCATTAGATAAGCTTCACGATGCGGCGCGTCTCGCGGATATAATAGCAGCTCATATACCTCTAAAACTCCATGAAAAGCAGACGTTACTGGAGATGGTAAATGTTAATGAACGACTGGAATATTTGATGACAATCATGGAAGTAGAAAGGGACTTATTAAAGATTGAAAAACGCATACAAAACCGTGTGAAAAAACAAATGGAAAAGAGTCAGCGAGAGTATTATCTAAATGAGCAAATAAAAGCCATTAAAAAAGAATTAGGTGAAAACGATGAGGTACAGGTACAGGTACCAGATGAAAATGAAATTTTAACAAGAAAACTTGTGGATGCTAAAATGCCTCCAGAAGCACGAGAAAAAACTGAAACTGAGATACAAAAATTAAAAATGATGTCTCCAATGTCTGCTGAAGCAACAGTAATAAGGAATTATATTGACTGGATGTTTCAAGTTCCTTGGTATGCTCGTACTAAGATCAAAAAAAATCTTCAGAAAGCAAAGGAAACATTGGACAATGATCATTTTGGTTTGGAAAATGTCAAAGAAAGAATTATTGAGTATCTAGCAGTTCAAAACCGCAGAAGCAAAAAAAATAAAGGTCCTATCCTTTGTCTTATGGGTCCTCCTGGAGTAGGTAAAACATCTATCGGAGAATCAATAGCTAAAGCTACTGGACGGAGATATGTTCGTATGGCCTTAGGTGGAGTACGTGATGAAGCTGAAATAAGAGGACATCGTCGTACCTATATTGGTTCAATGCCAGGAAAATTGATTCAGAAAATGGCCAAAATAGGTGTAAAAAATCCATTATTTTTACTAGACGAAATAGATAAAATGTCCTCAGATTTTCGAGGAGATCCTGCAGCTGCTTTACTGGAGGTTTTGGATCCTGAACAAAATCATGCATTTAATGATCATTATCTAGAAGTAGATTATGATTTGTCGGATGTAATGTTTATTGCTACTTCTAACTCTATGAAGATTCCTCGTCCTTTGCTAGATCGTATGGAAGTAATTCGTATTTCGGGATATACAGAAAACGAAAAATTAAATATCGCTAATCGTTATTTACTGCCAAAACAGATTAAACGTAATGCCTTAATAAGGGATGAAATAATTATTGATGAAGAAGCCATTCTAGATATTATTCGTTTTTATACTCACGAAGCAGGAGTACGTAATCTTGAACGACAATTGTCAAAATTATGTCGTAAGGCTGTAAAAATTTTGCTTATGGATACAACCATAAAGTCTATACAAATAACCACTGATAATCTTAAATCCTATTTGGGTACTCAACGTTTTGAGTATGGTAAAGCATTTAGTGAAAACAGTATTGGTCAAGTTTCTGGTCTTGCTTGGACAGAAAGCGGAGGAGATTTGTTAATAATTGAAAGCTCTTGTCTTCCAGGAAAAGGAAAATTTTCTTATACAGGTTCCTTGGGAGAAGTAATGCGGGAATCTATCCAAACAGCTGTAACAGTAGTACGAACCTTAGCAGATAAGCTTGGTATTAAGCATGATTTTTATGAGAAAAATGATATCCATGTACACGTTCCTGACGGTGCAACACCTAAAGATGGACCCAGTGCTGGTGTTGCCATGTGTACGGTACTAGTCTCTTGTTTAACAGAAAATCCTGTTCGTGCGGATGTAGCAATGACTGGAGAAATTACTTTAAGAGGCCAAATCTTACCTATTGGTGGTTTAAAAGAAAAATTATTGGCTGCTCATAGAGGAGGTATAAAAACTGTACTTATTCCTTATGGAAATAAACGTGATTTGGAAGATATTCCAGCTCACATTCGAATGAATTTGAATATTTACCCGGTAAAAAAAGTTGAAGAAGCTCTGAAAATTGCATTGCAGAATACTCCATAAAATCTACACCATTTATTTGAAGTAGTCATCAAGACTAAGAATGTTAATTTTAATTATAAATTTAAAGGAATATATCCTTATATGGTAAAAATTGTAAATCGAATAATAGTTAAAATAGTATTGGCAATGATCATATTGATCATGGTAATCACAGCAATAGGGAATTATAGGGGATTTTATCCTAAAAATGATTATATTATTAGTGTCAATGGACAAAAAATTAGTAGATTACAATTTGAACAATCATTGAATTTTGCTAGTCAACTATTAGGCCAAGAATTAACTAAAATAATTACTAGTGAAAATGCTATGCAGCAATTCCGTGCTTGGATATTACAAAATGTAATAGATGAAGTACTACTTCAACAGTATGTAAAAAAAATAGGAATTGATATAAATGACGAAGAAATAAAAAAAGTGATTTTTAATCAACCTGATTTTCAGGTCGATAGTAAATTTGACAATGTGAAGTATAGAAATGTACTAAAAATAATGGGTATAACAAGTAACCAATATGCAGAAGCTTTACGTAAGCAATTAGCAGTTCAGAAATTATTATCTACTTTAGTAAAAACTGATTTTTTATTACCAAATGAGAAAAATATATTAGCTAAACTACTTCTTCAAAAGCGTTTAGTACGTAAATCAGTAATCGATATTAACTCTATATCTATAGTAAAAAAACCGGTTAAGGAAGATGATATAAAAAATTTTTATAAGAATCATTCCAATTATTTCATTCTACCTGAACAGTTCAGGGTTAGTTATTTACCATTAGATGCAAATAAAATCTCCAAACCGTATGTAAGTAACTTTGAAATCAACCAATGGTATGAGTTACATAAACTCGATTATCTCGAATTACCTCAATATAAATTTAAAATTATTCAAGTCAAAACGGAAAAAGAAGCTAAGTTTTTGTTAAATGAATTAAAAAACGGGGCAGATTTTTCAAAAATTGCCCAAACAAAATCTATAGATCCTATTTCTGCACGTAGAGGGGGACAAATTGGATGGATTAGAACAGAAGACATGCCAGATGAGTTAAAAAAGGTTCATTTGCAACAGCCGGGTCAACTTTCGGATATCATAAAATGCTCCATTGGATATTTAATCGTACGTCTTGAGGATATACATCCTAAACACATCAGGCCATTAAATGAAGTACGTCCCATCATAATTAATAAAATACAGCAACAAAAGATTTTTAATAAATATTTTTCAGTTCAAAAAAAAATGATGGAGTTTACTAGTAATAGTATTTCAATTAATCAACTGGAACACCTTACAGGAATGAAGACCGAGGAAAGTGATTGGTTTAACATTAAAACTATCCCTAATAATTTAAATTTTCCAGCATTTATACGGGCCATTTTTAATAGTCGTCAAAACCATACCAATACCTTTTATATACCAGTTGATAGTCATAGTTGTTTTTGGGTACGTATTACTCAGCATAGACCAGCCCACTTAGAATCACTAAGCAGTGTACATAATATAATCGCTACATATTTACAGCGTCAAAAAACTAACAAGCAAGTAAAGGAAGAATTAGAAAAAATATTATTACTTCTTAATAAAGGAAAAAGTGAAGTTGATTTACGGTTAAAATTTGGAGATATGATTATTATAACACGTAATAATACTGACAGTATAACTAATAAAGTGTTTAATATGAACGCTCCAAAAAAAAATCAATCTACTTATGCTCTAAGTCAAGATGCTCAAGGAAATTTCGTAGTAATAGCATTAGATAAGATCTGGTATAAAGATGCCTCAAAAAAACAACTAATCGCCATTTCCTCTAATATGATAAGGAACCAGATTAACATGTCTATAGCTGCATTATTAAATGAGTTACGTAAAAATAGTATTATTAAATATGGTTCTAATTAAAATAAAGGCCTTATTATGTTAATTATGAATAATAATGCTAAAACTGCTCTTCCTCTATCCTCTAGTCTACGTTAGGTTATTTATTAATTAATAAATAAAAACCCTTATCCACACTGAGCACGATAGCGTAAGCAATGATCCATGATGACAATAGCCATCATAGCTTCAGCTATAGGTATAGCACGAATACCCACACAAGGATCATGACGACCACGTGTGATAATATCAACTTCATGCCCAAGACGATTAATAGTATGCCCAGGGACTCGAATGCTAGATGTAGGTTTCATTGCTACATTTACAACTATGGGCTGACCACTACTAATTCCTCCAAGTATACCTCCAGCATGATTGGTTTTAAACCCATTAGCATAAATTTCATCACGATGTTCACTACCACGTTGAGAAACTGCAGCAAAACCATCCCCTATTTCTACTCCTTTAACTGCATTAATACTCATTAATGCATGTGCTAAATCTGCATCAAGACGATCAAAAACTGGTTCTCCTAAACCTATGGGGATATTATCAGCTATAATGGTAATTTTTGCTCCAATAGAATCTCCTTCTTTTTTTAATTGTCGCAGGAATCGATCTAAATCGACTAGTTTATCAACATTCGGGCAAAAAAAATCATTTTTATTCACTTCTTCCCAATTTTGAAAATTACAGACAATATCTCCTATCTGTGCTAAATAACCTCTAATTTTTATTCTATGTATACTATGAAGATATTTCTTAGCAATGGCTCCTGCTGCTACACGCATAGTCGTTTCACGCGCCGAAGATCGGCCTCCTCCTCGGTAATCTCGTATCCCATATTTCTTCTCATAAGTATAGTCTGCATGACCCGGACGAAACACTTCTTTAATTGCACTATAGTCCTGAGCTCGATTATCAGTATTTTCTATTAGCATTCCAATGCTTGTTCCTGTTGTTAAACCTTCAAATACACCTGAAAGAATTTTGATACGATCTAATTCTCGACGCGCACTAGTATATATCGATTTTCCAGGACGACGACGATTCAAATCATATTGAATATCCTCTTCAGTCAAACTTATTCCTGGAGGAACCCCATCTATAATACATCCTAGGGATTTACCATGTGATTCTCCAAATGTAGTAACTCTAAAAATCTGTCCAATACTATTTCCAGCCATTAGATTATAGCTCCTTTATTTTATTGAAAGCTGGTTCAGAGATTTTTGGCTTGCAATTAATTGTTTTTTGGTTAACATAAAAACCCCATAGCCCCCCCTTTCAAACTCTAGCCAAATAAAAGGTACATCTGGGTATTTTTCTATTAAATATTCTTGATGATATCCAACCTCACAAATAAGCATGCCATTATCAGTGAGATAATCAGATGCCTGTAATAAAATGCGATGTATTATTTCAAGTCCTTCCATTCTAGCTATTAGACCTATTCGAGGTTCAAAATGATATTCGGGCGGTAAACATTTAATTTTATTTTCCCCTACGTAAGGCGGATTAGAGATGATAATATCATACTTTTTCTTGATCTCATTGAACAGATCTGAATATACAGGTGTAACAAAACTTTTCATCTTATGAAAAGTAATATTATGTTCAGTAACAGTTAAAGCATCTATAGAAATATCAGTCGCATGGATAATTGCATTGGGAAAAAAGTAACTACAGGCTATAGCTATACAACCACTTCCAGTACATAAATCCAGTATATATTTTGGTTCTTTAGTAAGTAAAGATGCAAATCTTTTTTCTATTAATTCGCTCAGAGGTGATCGTGGTATTAATACTCTTTCATCAATATAAAATTCATAATTGCAAAACCACGCTTTATTAGTGAGATAAGCTATTGGTATTCGTTCTTTAACACGACGAATAACTCTGTTAATAATACGTTCACGTTCCATATGAGTAAGTTTCATTAAATAAAGATTTTTAGGTAAGTTTAATGGCAAGTATATGGTTGGTAATACCAATCGTATTGCTTCATCCCAAGCATTATTAGTTCCATGACCATAATATATGTCTGCTTTAGAAAAAAAGCTTACAGTCCAAAACAATATATCTTGGATGGTTTTTAATTGATTCGATATAATATAATCCATTTGATTTGATCCATGGAAGGAAAATGATTAATTCTTCATCACCAGTTTTATTATTTTATAAACTAAATGTATAATAATAAAGATCAACTTAATTTCCACTCTCATGGTTATTATTAATACAGTAAGACATATAGTCTCTTTAAAAGATGATTATTTATAACTGAAAATTTAGAAACTAGATCAGATGGAATCACTATTACTAGTGCTAATAAAATAATACATAAAAGACGTTCTGGAGTTTTTCCGGTTAACATATGAAAGAGTGGTAATCGGAATCTCCATGGGAATGGCCATAATAACGGAATACCAGCAGATGTAAGAAAATCTGCAGTTAAGTGACTTATATATCCTATTAGCATTCCATATTGTACATCTGCTGGGAATATCTTGGTGATGAGAAAAGTAAGATAACCAACTACTAGTACAGCTAATAAACTGTGAGTAAATCCTCGATGACCAAAAATATGTGCTATCGGATAAGATAATAATTTAAAACGCTGACCAATAAGAGATCTTGGATGATCTATATCTGGCAATAATGAAGTCAACATTGCTGAAGGAATAATATGCCACCAATCACCGTAAGTTATAATAGATGTCCAGTGAAAACGTTTAGCAGCAATTGCAATGGCAATACCAAAAATCATATGGCTTCTTGAAGTCATAGTCATCTCATACATAAAAAAAATAATAAAATGCACTTAAATTATTTAAATATAATATCATGATTTTTTTGATAAGGATTCATAATGTTTTCTATTATTTTTTCTAATGGTACTAAGTATAAATTCAGTAACTCGATAAGCCTTATGGATATTGCTTCTAGCATTATAGGACCCCAAATCGCAGCAATTGCAATTGCTGCTAAGGTAAATGAGGAATTAAAAGATTTATCTGATTTTGTTAGTGATGATGCTACAGTCAGTATCATTACTGTAAAAGATGAAATCGGTTTAAAAATTATACGTCATTCCTGTGCTCATTTATTAGGTCATGCTATAAAACAATTATATCCAACAACTAAAATGGCAATTAGTTCGGTTATTAACAACGGTTTTTTTTATGATATCGATCTAGATTCGAGTCTGAATCAGAATGATCTAAGATTGGTGGAAAAGCGTATGCATGAATTAGCAGCTAGAAATTACGATGTGATTAAGAAGAAAGTTAGTTTGCAAGAGGCTCGTAATCTTTTTTTAGAAAAAGATGAAATCTATAAAATATCACTTCTTGATGAACATATTAATCACGATGATAAACTAAGTTTATATTTTCATGAAGAGTATATTGAGATGGGTCTAGAACCACAGGTACCTAATGTGCGTTTTTGTCATAATTTTTCTTTACAAAAAATCTCTGGAGCTTACTGGAAAGGCAATAGTAATAATAAAATGTTACAACGAATTTATGGTACCGCTTGGTCAGATAAAAAAAAATTGAGTATCTATTTGCAAAATTTAGAAGAAATCACCAAAAGAGATCATAGAATATTTGGAAAACATTTAGGGTTATATCATATACAAAAAGAAGCTCCAGGCATGGTATTTTGGCATAATGATGGTTGGATTATCTTTAAAGAATTGAAATCATTTATTCGGAGTAAGTTAAAAAAGTATGGATATCAAGAAGTAAAATCACCTTTTATGTTAGATAAGAGTTTATGGGAACAAACCGGACATTGGCAAAATTATCAACAGACAATGTTTATAACTTCCTCAGAAGATCGTGAATATTGTATCAAACCAATGAATTGTCCAGGACATGTACAAATTTATAACCAAGAAATAAAATCCTATCGGAATCTTCCCTTAAGAATGGCAGAATTCGGAAGTTGTCATCGCAACGAATCGTCTGGAGCTTTACATGGATTAATGCGTGTCAGAGGATTTACTCAAGACGATGCACATATTTTTTGTACCAAAGATCAACTAAGCATAGAAGTGGAAAATTGTATTAAAATGATATACGAAGTTTATAAAACCTTTGGTTTTGAAAAAATTGCAGTAGAACTATCCACTCGTCCTGATAAGCGAATTGGAGATGATAATATTTGGAATGAAGCAGAAAAAGACTTAGCCAGAGCTTTGGAAAAATGTAAAATTGCTTTTAAATATAAAAAAGGTGATGGAGCTTTTTATGGTCCTAAAATAGATTTTACACTATATGATTGCTTGGATCGTGCATGGCAATGTGGTACAGTTCAATTAGACTTTTTTTTACCTGAACGTTTAAATGCCTTCTATGTAGATGAGCATAATATACGTCAAATACCAGTGATGATTCATCGAGCAATTTTAGGTTCCTTAGAGAGATTTATAGGTATTCTGTTAGAAGAATATGCGGGTAAATTGCCCTTGTGGTTAGCACCCGTACAAGCTACAGTGATGAATATTACTAATAGTCAGTATCAGTTAGATTATGTAAATCAATTAAGTAAGCTGTTTAAACAAGCTGGCATTAGAGTAATAACCGACTTGAGAAATGAAAAAATTAGTTTTAAAATACGCGAGCATACTTTACGTTATGTTCCATATATGATTATATGTGGAGATAAAGAGATTAAATCAGAAGCCATTTCTGTCCGTACTAGAAGTGGGCAAAATATGAATAATATCAAAGTAAATGATATATTAAAACAGCTACAAGATGAGATTGCTAATCGTGATAGAAAAAATATTATTTAACTAGAGGAGAGGAGGAAACGAGTATTAAAAACGAAAAAAAAAATCAACCAATACGTCAAAATCGTATTAATAGTGAAATCCATGTGAAGGAGGTTCGTTTAACTGGCCTAGATGGGGAATCAATGGGTATTGTAACTATATCTGAAGCTTTAGAAAGAGCTTATAAAGCCGGTGTTGATTTGGTTGAGATTAATGCTAATGCTGAACCCCCAGTCTGTAAAATGATCGATTATGGCAAATATCTCTATGAAAAAAGTAAGTTCTCCAAAGAGCAGAAAAAAAAGCAAAAAATCATTCAGGTCAAAGAAATAAAATTCCGTCCTGGTACAGACGAAGGAGACTATAAGGTAAAATTACGTAGCCTGCTTCGTTTTTTGGAAGATGGTGATAAAGTAAAAATTACATTACGTTTTCGAGGTCGTGAAATGTCGCATCAACAACTAGGTATTGAAATGTTAAACCGGATAAAAAATGATCTAGATGAATTTGCAGTAGTAGAGTCTTTTCCAATAAAGGTTGAAGGAAGGCAAATGATTATGGTACTCTCTCCAAAAAAGAAAGCATCAATTTCATTGATATCTAATAATAAGAATAAGTAGTGAAGTGAATGGTGTGTAAATATGCCTAAAATAAAAACTGTGCGCAGTGCTGTTAAACGTTTTAAAAAAACTGCTTCCGGCAGTTTTAAACATAAAAAAGCTTGCCTACGTCACATACTAACTAAAAAATCTTCTAAGCGAAAACGTCATCTACGTTCAAAAACCCTCATATCGAAAGGAGATTTAAAATTAGTAGTAGGATGCATGCCCTATGCATGAATTGAATGGTTGTTACGAAGGAAGGATAATCTAAAAATAAGTTAAGTTAGGGGAAAAAGATATGGTTCGTGTAAAGCGTAGTGTAGTGGCTCATGCACGTCACAAAAAAATATTAAAACAAGCTAAGGGTTATTATGGAGCACGTTCTCGTGCATATAGAGTAGCCATTCAAGCTGTCATTAAAGCTGGCCAGTACGCCTACCGTGATCGTCGTCAGCGCAAACGTAAGTTTCGCCAACTGTGGATTATGCGCATTAATGCGGCAGTAAGAAAATATGGTCTTTCTTATAATAATTTTATTAAAGGGCTGAAAGTATCCTCTATTAAAATAGATCGTAAAATCTTATCTGATCTTGCAGTTTCTGATAATTATTCATTTTCTATATTAGTTGAAAAAGCCAAATTGGGTAATTCTATTTAATCTAAAAATTTTAGGTTTTGCTCCTAAATTCTTCCTCCCATGTGGAGGTTTTTTATTTTAATTCCATCTATTTTAGAATAAAAAAAGTAACAAGAGATTAATTATAAAGGACAAAAATGCTAATTCATCTAAAAGAATTTCTTTCTCAATTTAAAAAAGAAATTGATAAGATTAATGATGTTAAAATTCTAGAAAAAATTCGCATCGAATACTTAGGAAAGAAAGGGCATTTAACCTTATATATGAATAAGTTAAGTTATTTCCCTTTAGAACAACGTCCAGCTATAGGAAGGGTTTTGAATGATGTTAAAAAGCAAATTATGCATGCATTCAATGCAAAAAAACAACAATTGGAAGCGGAAAAGCTTAATCTTCTTCTGTCGAAGAATAATAAAATTGATATTTCATTACCAGGACGTGGTGTTAATCCGGGAGGTATGCACCCCATCACATGCATAATTTATAGAATTGAAAAAATATTTTATGAATTAGGTTTTGAATTAGTGACAGGTCCAGAAATTGAAGATACTTATCATAATTTTGATGCTTTAAATATATCACTTTATCATCCTGCTCGTACCGAGCACGATACTTTTTGGTTAAATGATACTTATTTATTAAGAACACAAATGTCAGGAGTACAAATAAGAATAATGAAAAATCAAAAACCTCCTATCAAAATTATTGCATCAGGTAAAGTATATCGAAAGGATAATGATCAAAATCATACACCTATGTTTCATCAAATAGAAGGTTTAATCGTTGATGAAGACATCAGTTTTAGTCATCTAAAAAAACTCTTATATGATTTTTTAATAATTTTTTTTGATAAAAAATTGAAAATAAGATTTAGACCTTCTTATTTTCCTTTTACAGAACCCTCTGCCGAGATTGATATAATGAATAAAAATAGAAAATGGATAGAAGTATTAGGATGTGGTATGGTACATCCAAATGTACTCAAGAATGTTGGAATTTCAAACGAGGTTTATTCGGGTTTAGCTTTTGGAATGGGTATAGAACGTCTGGCTATGCTATATTATAATATATCAGATTTACGTCTATTTTATGAAAATGATTTGCGATTTCTTAAACAATTTAATTAAATAAAAAGCGATTATGAGATTTAGTGAATTTTGGTTAAGAGAATGGGTAAAAGTTGATATTAATAGTCACTCGTTATCTGAACAACTCACAATGTCTGGACTAGAAGTTAAGCAGATTAGAAAGGTAGCCGGTAATTCGGTTGGTGTGGTTGTGGGCGAAATAGTAGAATGTAAACCATTTCTGCAGAAATCATATGTTACAAAAGTTAATATAGATCAAGACAGTAATAAACTTATAACTATAGTTTGTGATGCAGAAAATTGCCGTAAAGGTATAAAAGTTGCAGTTGCTGTTATAGGAGCCCTACTTCTGGATAAATTAAGAATTAATGCTAGGAATATTCATAATATCCTTTCACAAGGAAAATTATGTTCATTTTCTAATTTAGGGATATTTGAATTGGAAAAAAATAATCACATAATTGAACTGCCCTCTACTGCTCCAATAGGAATGGATATTCGAAATTATTTGCAATTAGATGATAAAATATTGGAAATTAACGTCACCCCGAATCGTGCTGATTGTTTGAGTATTCGTGGTATAGCACGAGATATAGCTGTTTTAAATAACTCAATATTTCATGAAAAAGAATTTTTACCAGTACCAGTAAAATTGAATGATTCATTGTCAATTGAGGTAAAAGTTCCGGAAGCTTGCCCTCGTTATATAGCACGTATTTTAAAGGAAGTTGATGTTAATGTTCCGACACCATTATGGATGAGTGAAAAACTGCGTAGATGCAATTATAGTTTTGGTAATGTAGTAGTTGATATTATCAATTATATTTTGTTAGAACTTGGGCAACCAATAAATGTATTTGATTTTAATTCAATTAATGGAAACCTTACTGTGCGAATGGCAAAACCCGACGAAACCTTTATCTTAACTAAGAGTAATCACATCCATTTACAAGAAGATATTCTCGTTGTAGCCGATAGCAAAAAAGTATTGTCAATAGCAGGAATTGTTCGCGGGATATCTTCTGATATCAATCAACAAACCAATAATATATTAATCGAAAGTGCATTTTTTCATCCTTTATTCATTAGAGGTCGTTCATTACGTTATGGATTACATACCGAGGTTTCACAACGTTATGAACGGGGAGTAGATCCGATGATTCAGTTTCATGCACTAGAATTGGCTACTGATTTATTTATACAGATTTGCGGTGGAAAAGCCGGACCAATTATTGATGTTACTAATATAACCTTTTTACCCAAAGGTAAAATTATACAATTACGTCGAACAAAGCTAGATTCACTTATTGGCCAACATATTGCGGATGATGAAATAGACGATATTTTATCTCGCCTGAGTTGTGATTATACCTTAAGTAAAGAGAATGATTCATGGAATGTTAAAATACCTAGTTGGCGTTTTGATCTTAATATCCAGGAAGACCTCATAGAAGAGATAGCGAGAATTTATGGATATAATAAAATCTCTTGTCGTTCGTTCAAGACATATATGAGATTAAATACAAGCAGAAGGAGCAGTGCTAATATTTCACTTAAACGTGTCAGAACCTTATTGGTAGATAGGGGCTATCAGGAGGTAATTACTTACAGTTTTGTAAATCCAGAAATACAGAGATTATTACATCCAGAAGAAGAATATTTAAAATTATCTAATCCAATTTCTACTGAATTATCTGCAATGCGCATTTCATTATGGAGTGGATTACTATCTGTTCTGATTTACAATCAGAATCGTCAGCAGAAAGGTATGAGACTCTTTGAGATAGGTAGAAGATTTATCCCAAGGCAAAAAAAAAATCATCATATTGAAATTGCACAGGAAGATTTAATGTTAACTGGTATTATCAGTGGTAATAGATATGAAGATCATTGGGATAGTTCATATACATATAAAAAATCTCAGCAGATGGATTTTTATGATTTAAAAGGTGATGTAGAAGCCTTACTTAATTTAACTGGTAAAAAAGAAGAAATACTTTTTCAAGCAGAGACGGATGGGAATGCAGCTAATTTACATCCCGGTCAAAGTGCTGGCATTTATTTACATGATGAACGTATTGGTGTTATAGGTGTTATTCATCCAGAACTACAAAAACGCTTGAATTTAAATGATAAAACTATCATTTTTGAATTGTTATGGAATAAGATTTACCACTCTTCTAGACCAGTTATACGTAATATCTCACGAGTTCCATCCAATCGTCGTGATATAGCCATAGTAGTTGCTGAAGATATTCCCGCTTCAGATATAATAGCCGAATGCAAAAATATTTTATTAAATAAATTAGTTGGAATAACATTATTTGATGTATATCGTGGTAAGAGCATAGCAAAAGGTTACAAAAGTCTAGCTATTAGCTTAATTTTGCAAGATAGTAATCGAACACTTCAAGAATATGAAATAGCAGCTCTTATAGATAAATGTGTAGATAAATTGAAATCTAGATTTAAAGCCTCTTTGAGAAATCAATAGGACAGTAATTTATCATCTATTATTTTGATTAGAAATAAGTGAAGTATAAATTTCATTTATAGTTTTGACTGGATTTAGAGAGTGTGTAATAGGACGTCCTATTACGATATAATCAGCGCCAGCACATAGTGCTTCATATGGTCTCATAATACTTTGATGATCATTATTGCAATTTTTATCATATCTTATACCTGGTGATACTACAATTAATTTGTGATCAATATCCCATTTCACTTGTACCGCATTTTGTGCCGAACAGACAATACCATCAAGACCACAATTATATGTTAAGCGTGCTAATCTTCTAATTTGTTCTGAGAGTGAACAAGTAAAACCCAGATCATATAAATCCTGTTCATTTATGCTTGTCAGCATGGTAACAGCAAGTAATAATGGAGCTTCTTTACCGAAAGATAATAAGGCCTCATGTGCGGCACTCATCATTTTTGCTCCTCCACTTGCATGAACATTTGTCATCCATACGCCCATTTCTGCAGTAATAGCAACTGCATGTGCAACTGTATTAGGAATATCGTGAAATTTAAGATCTAGAAAGACTTCAAATCCTCTTTTTTGCAAGTCACGCACAATTTGTGGTCCTAGTAAGGTAAATAATTCTTTACCTACTTTAAGACGACACCATGAAGGATCTATATTATCAACTAACTCCATAACGCGATTACGATTTGGATAGTCAAGCGCTAATATTAAAGGAGAATTAAACATACAATCGGAACCAATTTTTTATTTAAATTAACATAGATTTTAATTATCAACTAATAAATTTTCGCTTCGCTGCATGGCATCATGCTAGATGCTAGTTTTTTAACGAGAAAATCAATACAATTAAATTAGAAGAGAATTTTTAATAGTAAGGATTCGACACGTTGATATATTATGTTCAATATATTCTCAAACCATTTGGTTTTTGAATATACATAATAACGAACTGCAATTAATTCATACTGATCTTTTTTTTGCAGAATAAATTCATCACTTGTACCAATTTCATCAATCAGATTTTTTTCTAGAGCCTGAGTTCCGAACCAGTGTTCTCCTGTTGCAACGCTATCAATATCTAGTGTAGGACGCATATCATGAATAAAATTTTTAAATAACTGATGTGTAGCTTGTAATTCTTCTATTAGTTTTTGACGACCACGATCATTATTTTCTCCAAATAAAGTTAAAGTGCGTTTATATTCACCCGCAGTATGAAGTTCAATATCAATGTCATTACGTTTTAATAATCGATGAAAATTAGGGATCTGTGCAACTACGCCAATTGAACCAATTACTGCAAATGGAGCAGCGATAATATGATTAGCTACACAGGCCATCATATAACCACCACTGGCTGCAATTTTATCAACTGCTACAGTTAAAAAAATTCCTTTATTACGTAAACGCTGGAGTTGTGAGGCAGCTAATCCATAGCTATGTACTAAACCACCAGCACTTTCTAATCGTAATAAAACTTGATCATTATTTGTGGCAACTAGCAATATAGCTGAAATTTCTTCCCTTAAACAATGAACTTCTTTTGCATCCATACTTCCTTTAAAATCAATCACATAAATCTTATATTGATGTTGGTTTAATTCTTGCTTTCTACTGCAATACTTTAAGATTGATAATTTATCTTTTACCTTTTTCCATCGATCATGTTTATGATGTGATATTGCTAATAGCATATCATTTTTCATTTCACGATATTTTTTACCTAAATGTATTAATTGCAAATGACCATTTTGTAGTTGTTTACGTTTAATAAATTTTCTTATTACAAAAAGTAAGATTATAATGGCAATAACCATGATGCTAGTAAACATTTTAAATAAAAATAATCCATAAATTAAAATTGGTTTCACAAAACACTCCTTGGTACTTTTTATTTAAAAATTTACTATATTTTAATTTTCCTCATAATAAGCATGAGTAAAAATCAATACAATAATAACTAGTTTTCATTTATGTAATTATTGATACTCAAAGTTTATGATATATTATTTTATTATCTCATACAACGATATAAAAGGGGATATTACTAACTACTATGTCTATCACCGTAAGATCTTTATCTCGTGACACCGTCAATTTTTGTTGTCATCAAGGTATGAATATCATTTTATTCGCGATATTAATATCTTCTATTACAGTTATAATAAACAGTATTCTATTACCTTCTTATAGTGAGCAGATACAATTTCTATTTGGAACTACTGATTCCAAAGATTTAGAAAAAAGTTTATTTGCAATAATACAAAAAATGTCGTCGGAACAATTGATATTGCTATTATATATTTCTGGAATTAAATTTTTCATCACCTTATTAGGACATACATTGATGTTGGGTGGAATTCTTAATTTGACAATGATGGTTTCATCAGGCAAACCAGGTAATATATTTCTAGCTTTAGAAAAATCAGTATTAGAATTTCCGAGATTACTACTATTAACATTCATGATAACCTTATTAAACCAATTGGGATTAATAATATTAATTTTTCCAGGAATAGTCTTAACTATCTTACTATCATTATCTCCAATTATTATGATGAATGAAAAAACTAGTATATTAGATGCTATGCGTATTAGTACTCATATAGTATGGAAATATAATACACTCGTAATTCCTGCCATGAGTTTATGGATATTCGGAAAATATTTAGTATTGATCTTTTCGGTCTTTGTAACCCATTTATTTTTTATGACTATATCAATAATAATCTTAAATATTATTTCTTATCTGATTAATGCGGTATTAACTATCTATTTATATAGAATTTATATGTTGTGTCGCTAAAATTATCAATAAACATTTCTATAAAGTAGAGCAAATAAAATAGGACTGATGAGTACATGAATGATCACTCCTTCATCAGCAGGCTCATACTTTTATTATACGGGTTATTAATTGGTACTGCAGTATTTAGAATATTAATGAAACGTAGAACAGTATCATCTTCTCTTGCTTGGTTATTAATAATCTATATTATTCCTTTTATAGGAATTATTGCTTATTTTACTTTAGAGGAACTATATTTAGGAAAACGAAGAGCAAAACGAGCACAAATTATATTACCTTCAATTACTCAATGGATAAAAGAATTTAAAAATTACAAAAATTTTTTTGCTCTTAAAAATAGTGAAGTGGCACATCAATTATTTCAACTTTGCGAATTACGCCAAGGAATTGCTGGTCTTAAAGCTAATAAGTTAAATTTATTAACAAGTACCGATGATATCGTTGAATCTATTATTCAGGATATTCAATTAGCTCGTAATAATATTCAAATTGTTTTCTACATTTGGCAACCCGGAGGAATTACTAATACAGTCGCAGATGCACTTATAATGGCAGCTAAGCGAGGAGTACATTGTAGATTAATGTTGGATTCCGCTGGTAGTAGAAGCTTTTTTCAGAGTTCCTTGGTATCTGTAATGCGTAATGCAGGTATTGAAATTGTTGAAGCTTTACGCGTAAGTTTATTGCGGATTTTTTTCCGCCGTTTAGATTTACGCCAGCATCGAAAAATGGTGTTAATTGATAATTATATCGCTTATACAGGTAGCATGAATTTAGTAGATCCACGGTTTTTTAAACAAAAAGCTAAAGTTGGTCAATGGATTGATTTAATGGTACGTATGGAAGGCCCGATTACAAATATGATGGGAATTATTTACTCTTGTGACTGGGAATTAGAAACTGGTAACCGTATTTTACCATCCCACCTTGATCTTGACATTCACAAGAGTATTTTTTATTCTTCATCACCACCAAGTGAACATGCTATTCACGTAATTGCCTCAGGACCCGATTACCCTGATTATATGATTCATAAGGCCTTACTAACTGCTATTTTTTCTGCACGTCATGCTATTATTATGACTACTCCTTATTTCGTACCAAGTGAGGATTTACTTCATGCACTATGTATTGCATCTCAACGTGGAGTTGACGTAAGTATTATTATACCATACTGTAATGATTCAATATTAGTAGATTGGGCTAGTCGTGCTTTCTTTACTGAGTTATTAGAAGCTGGAGTTAAGATTTATCAATTCGAAGGAGGTTTATTACATACAAAAAGCGTACAGATTGATGGACAATTAAGTTTAATTGGTACGGTTAATTTTGATATGCGTAGTTTATGGCTGAATTTTGAAATTACACTTGTCATTGATGATAATAACTTTGGTAATGATTTATCTTTTATACAAGAAAATTATCTTACTAGTTCACGACGGATAGATGTTAAGAGCTGGTTACGTAGACCTTATTGGCAACGTATTCTTGAACAATTATTTTATTTTTTTAGTCCATTACTATAATTTTACCATAAACTAATTGCAATCGGTTAATTATTTATTTCCAATAGATTAAACAATAGTGCTTTTTTCCACGTCGTAATAATGTATAACGTCCGTAAAGCTTATCTAAATTACCAAATTGGTATGCCGGATCAGATTGTATTTGATCATTAATAGTTATAGCTCTAGCATCAACAAGATCTCGTGCTTTAGTACGTGATGGTGCTAAGTTAGCTTTTACTAGTACTTGCGGCAAATCCACGGGATTTTCCATTTCCATTTCAATAGTTGGGATCCCGTCTTGTGCCAACTGACTGAAATCGGTTTCAGTCAGATTACTTACTATATTATCTGAAGAAAACAAAAATTGTGTTATACGTTTAGCTGCTGATAGTCCTGTCATGCCATGTACCAAGCGTGTTACCTCTTCTGCTAATATCATTTGTGCTTGAGGTTTTTCAGCACTATTTTTATCTTCTTTTTGTAATCTATCAATGGTATTGATGTCCATAAAAGTAAATAATTTTAATAATCGATATACATCGGTATCTGCGGTGTTGCGCCAAAACTGATAAAATTTATAAGGACTAGTTTTTTGAGCATCTAACCATATGATATCCTCCTCAGTTTTACCAAATTTTCTTCCATCTTTTTTGGTAATAAGAGGAAGAGTAAGACCGAAAACTTTTTTTTGATATAAGCGACGAGTTAAATCAATTCCAGAAGTAATATTACCCCACTGATCTGATCCACCTATTTGTAATTCTACACCATACTGAGCATTGAGATAGGCAAAGTCATAACTTTGTAATAAATTATAAGCAAACTCGGTAAAGGAAAGTCCTAAATCATCACGGTTAAAACGTTGTTTTACGGATTCTTTATGAATTAATTGATTAATGGTAAAATGTTTCCCAATTATACGTAAAAAATCTATCATCTTCATTTTTCCAAGCCAAGTATAATTATTTACTATAATTGCACTATTTTTGCCACAATTAAAATCCAGAAATAATTCCAGTTGTTTACTAATCTTCTTAACCCATTGGATAACTATTTCTGTAGTATTAAGTTGGCGTTCAGTTTGTTTAAAACTCGGATCTCCAATTAAACCTGTTGCTCCACCTATAAGTGCAATAGGTTTATGACCAGCATTCTGAAATCTTTTTAAACAAAGTAGTGGGATAAGATGTCCTAAATGTAAGCTATCAGCTGTGGGATCGAATCCACAATAAAGTATAATACCCCTTTCTTGTTGTATAAGTCTTTTTTTTAAAGCTATCTCATCAGTTATTTGAGAGATAAGGCTTCGTTGTTTTAACTGATTAATAATTATGCTCATAGTCATTAATTTTTATGGGGCAAGTCGATTCGATTAAAAAAGAAACTCTCATGTAAACGATTTTTACCTCCTTGACTTACTAGATTCGAAATTATCCCCAAAAAGTAGGCAATTGGTCGGTCTGGTTTTTAATTTGATTTTAACCAATTTATTTAGCCTCAGAAATAGTTTTTTCATAATAATGATTTCGATATTTATCAGCGGTTTTTTTTATGAGCATTTGTAATTCACCACGCTGAAACATTTCAAAGATAATATCACAACCGCCAATGAGTTTTCCTTCAACCCATAGTTGAGGAAAGGTTGGCCAATTAGCATATTTAGGCAACTCCGTACGAATCTCAGGAAATTTTAAAATATCTACATAAGTAAAAGGTTCTCCACAAGTTAATAATACCTGTACAGTCTGTGCAGAAAATCCACAGGATGGATTTTGTGGCGAACCTTTCATAAAAAGAAGAATAGGATTGTCAGCAATTTGACGTTCAATTTTTTTAATAGTATCCATGACAAGTCCTTATTTAAATTTAATCATCTTAGTATGATGTGATGAGTATTTCACCTAATAATAAATCTGCCTAATTTTAACACTCTTGCTATACTTTATACAATTACTACAAATAGAATTTTAATTATTCTAATTATATGTTATGTTTTGACAACTAAATATCTTACAACTTAAAGGATAAAATAAGTGCATAAATATTTAGTTGAAGCGCGTCAACTATTAACTCTGGCAGCTCCAGTAATTTTAGCACAAATAGCACAAACTACGATAAGCATCATTAATACAATTATGGCTGGATCGATAAGCGCGATTGATATGGCTGCAGTAGCTATAGGAACTTCTATATGGTTACCTGTAATTTTATTTGGCTATGGTTTAATTATGGCATTAACCCCAGTGGTAGCTCAACTAAACGGATCAGGTAAATCTGATCGTATTCCTTATTATATATGTCAGGCCTATTGGTTAGCAATAATTACATCTTTGGTAATTATGTTTGTATTACATAGTGCTTGTTATTTAATTTATCATATGCACCATCTAGACCATAACCTAGCTAAAAAAACTAGTTTTTATTTACATGCAATGCTATACGGTGTTCCGGGGTGTTTATTTTTACAAGTATTACGTAATCAATGTGAAGGCCTTGCAAATACTAAACCCAGCATGGTTATAGGTTTTATAGGCTTAATGGTTAATATTCCAGTTAATTATATTTTTATTCATGGCAAGTTTGGTATACCATCAATTGGTGGTGTAGGATGTGCTATAGCAACAGCGTTAGTTTACTGGATTATGTTTATAACTATGATTGTTTGGTTCAGTTTTAGTAGTCATCCCATGAAAAATATTACAAGAATGACGTGGTTGCATTTATTAAAGCTAAAGCCCGATTGGACAGTTATGTCTAGACTTAGTACCTTGGGATTACCAATAGCTCTATCTTTTTTCTTTGAAGTAACTTTATTTACTATGGTAGCCTTATTCATTTCTCCTTTGGGAATTATATCAGTAGCTAGTCATCAAATAGCATTGAACTTTAGTGGATTAGTTTTTGTTTTACCACTTTCACTCAGTATAGCTACTACTATTCGGGTTAGTTTTCAGCTTGGTAGAGGTTCTATTAGCAGCGCTCATTTATCCGCTAAAACAGCTCATTATACGGGAATTGCTATTGCTATTATTACAGCTGTTTTAACGGCACTTTATCGGCAACAGATTGCTTGGTTATATAATGATAATCCTCAAGTAATTGAATTAGCAGCAAGGCTTATGTTATTTGCAGCTTTCTATCAAATTTCTGATTCGGTACAGATTATTGGAACTGGTATATTACGTGGATATAGAGATACCTGTTCTATTTCGATAATTACTTTTATCGCTTATTGGTTACTTGGATTACCATGTGGATATATATTAGCATTAACTAATTGGATAGTTAATCCTTTAGGACCGGTTGGGTTTTGGATAGGTTTTATCATTGGCTTAACTGCATCAGCAGTTATGATGATATATCGAATCCGCCACTTACAAGGTTTATCGGACAAAGAGATTCTACAGCGGGGAGATGACTGAAATCACTAAAAAGATTAATATTAATATAATTTAAATAAATTAATTATATATGCGTCCGTAGCTCAGTTGGTTAGAGTAGCACCTTGACATGGTGTTGGTCAGTGGTTCAAATCCACTCGGACGTACCATAAAAATCCTAAGATCTTCAGATAAAAAAACACCTACTCTCTTTCTTATATGAGATGATGTTTGAATTAAAAATAGTTAATAACCTAACTCTCCTCAACTAAAAAAAATCCGTTATCAGAGGAAAAATATTTTTGTATGAAAAATCTATCACAAAAACGTGTGGATATTCCACAATTATTGTTCTTGTTTATGTTTATTATCATACTAATTATCACCTGTTTTTGGGTTATACAGCCTTTTATCGCTGGTTTTGCATGGGCGACCATGGTAGTAATCGCAACTTGGCCATTATTTATTAAACTTCAGAATGTACTCTGGGGAAGTCGAATATTGGCTATATTGATCATGATACTAATGTTATTTTTGCTTTTTATTACACCTATCACATTACTACTTGCTGGTTTTATAGATAATATAATTCCATTAATTCAATCGTTAACTTTAGGGCAAATAAAACTACCTCAATTACGTTTTATTGATAATATCCCTATTATTGGAGAGAAATTATATTCTAACTGGAATAGTCTTTTAGCAGGAGAAAATAGTACATCAATGATGACATATGCTAAACCTTATATTGGTAAAACCACAACATTTATTTTCTTGCAAGTAGCCCATTTTGCCCGTGTTTTACTGCATTTGGGATTGATGTTGTTGTTTAGCATATTACTTTATTGGCGTGGTGAACAGATAGGAAAATGGGTACATCATTTTGCTTGGAGATTGGCTGCACATCGTGGTGAAGCCGCTGTGTTACTCGCTACTAAAGCTATTCGTGCTGTGGCATTAGGAGTATCGGTGACAGCTTTAGTGCAGGGAATACTTGGAGGTGTAGGTTTAGCATTTTCTGGAATTCCATATGCTGCATTATTAACAGGAATTTTAATTTTATTCTGTTTGATGCAACTGGGAACACTTCCAGTATTAATACCTGCTATTTTTTGGCTTTACTGGCGTGGTGAAAATACTTCTGCAACCATATTAATGATATGGAGCTGCCTTGTTGTGACTTTAGATAATATTTTGCGTCCAGTATTGATTCGTATGGGGGCTGATTTGCCAATTATTATGATTGTTTGTGGAGTTATTGGTGGATTATTTACTTTTGGTATGATTGGTTTATTTATTGGACCAGTAGTTCTGGCTATTTCTTACAAATTACTTAATGTTTGGATGCATGAGTCTCCGGTGAATGATAGTGATAGATAAATCTAAATGAAGAGGAGAGCTTTTTTAATGAACAAAAAACTTGGTTTTATTGGTGCAGGTAATATTGCACAAACACTCATTGCTGGTATCGTTAAAAGTGGACTAATTCTGCCAATTAATATTTATGTTTACGATTGTCATCACGACAAAATGAAATTTTTAAATCAAAAATATGGAATTAATTTGACTTTTAGTGAAGAGGAATTAATTAAAAATACTGAGATTTTATTTCTTGCCGTAAAATCAAATATTATTTTAAATGTGCTGAAAGATAAGTTTTATTGTTTGAATGAAAATACCTTAGTTATTTCTTTAGCCGCTGGTATAAAACTAGAGGTACTAAAAAAAGTATTAGGACCTAGAAGTAAAATTCTAAGAATTATACCAAATACTAGTGCTTTGGTAGGTGAAAGTATGACTTCAGTTACACCCAACACATTAGTAACACCACACGAACTTAAAGAAGTACTCCAGATCTTTAATCTAGTTGGAAAAACTGCCGTAGTATCAGAAGATCTTATTCATAGCGTCATAGGAATAAGTAGTTCAGCTCCAGCATATGTTTATATGTTTATTGAAGCCATGACTGACGCTGCAGTTCTTGGAGGTATGTCACGAGCAAAAGCTTACCAATTTGCTGCACAGGCTGTAAAAGGAGCAGCTGAAATGATCTTAGCTACTGGCAAACATCCGGGAGAACTAAAAGATAATATTTGTTCGCCAAACGGAACAACCATAGAAGCTATAAAAGTTTTAGAAGAAAAAGGATTTCGAGCATCAGTTATCTGTGCTATATATGCATGTATGCAAAAATCTATTAAGAATGAAGAATTAGACAATAAATAACTTTAAAAAAGACAAGACTATCGTGTGGGTCGTGAGGGATTTGAACCCCCGACCGTTGGATTAAGAGTCCACTGCTCTACCAACTAAGCTAACGACCCATAAAAAACTATTAATTACCAATACACGTGATACCATTCATATAAGAATGTAATATATTTGGTATGAGGATACTCCCATCGGAGTTTTGATAATTCTCCATTATCGCAAGTAAGGTACGACCCACTGCTAATCCTGAACCGTTTAGTGTATGTACTAAACTAGTCTTCTTAGTTTTTTTATTAATATAACGTGTCTGCATACGACGAGCTTGAAAATCCCACATATTAGAACAAGAAGATATTTCTATAAAATTTTTTTTAGAGGGAAGCCAAACCTCCAAATCATAAGTTTTACAAGAACTATTTCCAAGATCAGCAGTGCATAAAAGTACTTTTCGATACGGTAGATTCAACAATTTTAGCACAGATTCAGCATGATCAGTTAGAATTTCTAAGGTATGCATAGAATCTTCTGGGTGTGTAATTTGTACTAATTCTACTTTTTCAAATTGATGCATACGAATTAAGCCCTGAGTGTCTTTCCCATAAGAACCGGCTTCTGAACGGTAACAGGAAGTATATGCAGTGAATTTTAAGGGCAAGCATTCCTCTTTTATAATTTCATTACGTACTAAATTAGTTAATGGTACTTCTGCTGTGGGAATTAACGCATAATTATTTGCATTAGTATCTAATAGCTTTGTAAAGAACAAATCTTGACTAAATTTGGGCAGTTGTCCAGTACTATAAAGGGATGTATAATTAACTAAATTGGGAACATAAACTTCTGTATAACCATGTTTGTTCGTATGCAGATCTATCATGAATTGTCCTAATGCTCTGTGTAAGCGAGCTATTTGCCCTTTCATCACTATAAAACGACTACCAGTAAGTTTGACTGCAGAAGTAAAATCTAAACCATGAGTTATTTCTCCCAATTTTACATGATCACGTACTTGAAAATCATATTCTCGTGGGTATCCCCACCTAAAAATTTCAAGATTTCCGCTTTTATCATTGCCATTAGGAACTTCATCTGCTGGGATATTAGGTAACATCAGTATAAATTCACGAAATTTATTTTTTAATGCATTAAGTTCAATTTTTTTTGCTCTTATACATTGACTTAATAGTTGAACTTCTTGACAACAAGCTCTAATATCTTCACCTTTCTGTTTAAGAAATCCAATTTCTTTAGATCTTCTATTACATTCGGATTGTAAATATTCGGTTTCAATTTGTAATGATTTACGTCTTACTTCTATCATACGCAGTGCATCAATGTCTAGTTTAAAATCTCTACGTGCCAATTTCTCAGCGACTATATTAGGTTCATTACGTAATAAATGAGGATCAAGCATATTTTTATATAATGATATTTTTTTAGATTTAAATGGTTTTTAATTTCTATTCTAAGTATTAATCATATTTATTACAATAATTTTTCATTTTAACTACTGTCTATTGATATTACTATACTATTATAATAGTGTAGTACCAAACTTAAAAATTGGAGTAGTAGCTTAATGATCAAACCAAGTAAATTAATAATTATCGGTTCAGGACCTGCAGGTTATACTGCAGCTATTTATGCAGCACGTGCTAATCTACAACCAGTATTAATTACAGGAATCGAGAAAGGTGGGCAACTTACTACCACATTAAATATTGAAAATTGGCCTGGTGATCCAACGAATTTAACTGGACCCCAATTAATGAATCGTATGCATGAACATGCAATAAAATTTAATACAGAAGTTATTGGTGACTATATTTATAAAGTCAATTTGCATCAAAAACCTTTTTTATTATTTGGAGAAAATGGACAATATAGCTGTGATGCTTTGATTATTGCAACTGGAGCTTCGGCACGTTACTTAGGCTTACCATCTGAAGAAGTTTTCAAAGGAAAAGGTGTATCTGCTTGTGCAACATGTGATGGATTTTTGTATAAAAATCAAAAAGTAGCAGTAGTAGGTGGTGGTAATACCGCAGTAGAAGAAGCCTTATATCTTTCCAATATTGCTTTGGAAGTACATTTAATTCATCGACGTGATAATTTCAGAGCTGAGAAAATTTTGATTAATAGGTTAATTGAAAAAGCGAATAATGGGAACGTTATTTTTCATCTTAAATATAGAATTCAAGAAATAATTGGTGATAAGACTGGAGTAAACGGTGTAAGAATATGTTCTATACAACATCCTAAACAAATTAAGCAAATTAATGTTATGGCAGTTTTTATTGCTATTGGTCATCAACCAAATACTACTATTTTTAATGGACAAGTCGCGTTAGAAAATGGGTATATTAAAATACAATCCGGTACTCAAGGTTACGCCACACAGACAAGTATTCCCGGAGTTTTTGCGGCTGGAGATGTAACCGATCATATATATCGTCAAGCAATTACCTCTGCTGCTACTGGTTGTATGGCTGCATTAGATGCCGAACGTTATCTTGATGGATTAAAAAAAAGTAAGTAAAAAAAACGCTACACGCTACTTAACTTAGGATTCTCTGAGATAGAGGAGGGAGATGGCTATAATGGCTAAAGAAGATAATATTGAGATGCAGGGAACTGTACTAGATACTTTACCAAATACTATGTTTCGAGTAGAGCTAGAGAATGGACATATAGTTATTGCACACATATCCGGTAAAATGAGGAAAAATTATATTCGCATTTTGACAGGTGATAAGGTAATAGTTGAACTGACTCCATATGACCTGAGTAAAGGACGTATTATTTTTCGGAGTCGTTAAAATCAACTATTTATCTTAACTTAAATTAAGGATAATTTTTTCTTATAAGCCACGAAATCGGTAATTGGTCTAGTTGCAACACCTGAATTTATTGCAGCTTTTGCTACTGCTGGTGCAATTGTCAAAATCAGACGGGGATCAAATGGTTTGGGTATTAGATATTCTGATCCAAATATGAAGCTTTCATCATTAGCATATGCTGAGGCGACAATTTCATCCCTTTCTGCAAAGGCTAAATCTGCAATAGCATAGACTACTGCTAGTTTCATTTCTTCATTAATAGTTGTAGCTCCAACATCCAATGCACCACGAAAAATAAATGGAAAACAGAGAAGATTATTAACCTGATTAGGATAATCAGACCGACCTGTACAAATAATAGCATCTGATCGTACTGCTTTCGCTAATGGAGGCAAAATTTCTGGTTCTGGATTAGCTAAAGCAAAAATTAAGGGATTTTTAGCCATCCGTTTTACCATAGCTTGAGTTAAAACATTTGGCCTAGAACAACCTAAAAAAATATCTGCATTAGTTATTACTTCATCCAGTGTATATCTTCCTTCAGTAGGATTAATAGCATATACGGCTTTGGTAGGCGACATATTTTTTTCTCGACCTTTATAAATTACACCCTTAGAATCACATACCACAATATTATTTTTTCTTATGCCTAATCTCACTAATAAGTCTAAACAAGCAATTGCTGATGCTCCTGCCCCAGAAACTACAAGTTTAATATCAGAAAATTTTTTGTTAACCACACGTAAACCATTTATAACAGCAGCAGTACAAATAATGGCTGTACCATGCTGATCATCATGAAACACAGGAATCTTCATACGTTCACGCAAGGTTTTCTCAATATAAAAACATTCAGGTGCTTTTATATCTTCAAGATTAATGCCTCCAAAAGTTGGCTCTAGAGCTGCAATTACATTAGTTAATTTTTCCGGATCGGATTCATCAATTTCAATATCAAATACATCAATTCCTGCAAATTTTTTGAAAAGTACTGCCTTACCTTCCATAACTGGTTTGCCTGCCAGTGCACCAATGTTACCTAAACCAAGTACTGCACTTCCATTAGAAATTACCGCTACCAAATTACCACGTGCGGTATATTTATTTACTGCCATAGGATCGGCAAATATCTCTAAACATGGAGCAGCTACACCAGGAGAATAAGCCAGTGATAATTCACGCTGTGTGAATAACGGTTTAGTAGCAGTAACTTGGATTTTTCCCGGAATTGGAAACTGGTGATAAATAAGCGCATTCTTTTTTAATTGATCGTCCATTATTATTCCTTATTGAAAATAAAATCCACATGTTAAATAACCGAATATAGAGCAAAGGAAAATTAATGAACATATTTTATATCATAACTTATGATGCGTAAAACAACTGCTATTTAATTTTTTTCCTAGTTTCTTCATCAATTTCTTTTCTAATTTTAACAAATAAGGGTAAAATACTGGTGGTTTCTTTTCCATATGTAAGATTAAAGTTATAATCAAAATTTTCAGGATTAGCACCTTGATTATGTTGTAACAGCGTTTCAATTTTATCAAAACCTTTAACTACTTGTGCTTCCATGGATGAACCCTCTTCATATTCTTCCCACAATTGCAAAAAATTTTTTCTGCTCTTTTCATCTAAAGATGCCATTAACTGTAATAAATCATTATGTTCTCGATGTTTCTTGATTATTAAATCAATATTTTCTATTGCAGGAATATCTCCATGAAGAGCTTCGCCTAAATCATGTATCACACATAACTTAAGTATTTTAGCAAAATCTAGATTTTCTAACTGATCCTCAAAAGTCATAGCCAATAGACAAAGTCGCCATGAATGTTCAGCTGTACTTTCTTTACGTCCACTTGACGTATAGGAACTACGTAGAGTATCTTTTAACTTTTCGGCTTCGCGTATAAATTGTAATCTACCAGTTAAATTGGACTTAAGCATAAATTTTACCTAATATTATTAAATTCATTGATCCTAATCTAATATTCTGCCCATTTATAATGGTTTCTATTATCTATTAATATACCAATTCGGTTACCCAACCTTACTCCTTTCTTAATATAACTATCTTTAAAAACAGAAAATCTAAAAATAGCCATATCTGAAAATAAAGTCTCAGCATTTCGTGTCACAAAAAAAATCTTGCTTCTTGTATCATATTCCATTGCCGTTTTCAATACTTTATGATTTGGCATTTCAGTCTCAATAATTGTGCCAAATTCCGAAAAATAATCAAATGGATAGATTACCTTTTTTACTGAAATATTATTGGTTATTAAGTGATGATACATAAAAGTTTCATTTTGAAATTGCATTAAATTTAGTCCTGATTCTTTTCCACAAAATAAACCAAAAAAATACGGATCTTTTCGGGTATAGATTTTATCTATCTTAACTTCATAACTATAAGTTTTGTCTGAATAATATCCCTTAAATTCACCAAATGGACCTTCCGGAATTTTTTTCCCTGAAATGTAACCATAAAGCACTATTTCGCTAGTGGTAGGAACTGATGGATAAGGTTTTTCCTGAAATAATTCGATTTCTTGTTTTGCTAAAGCATTAGCAAATAAATAACTATCAATTTTATCAGGAATCTTACTAGCAGCACTA
Organism: Candidatus Dasytiphilus stammeri; assembly: GCA_045690015.1. GTDB lineage: Bacteria > Pseudomonadota > Gammaproteobacteria > Enterobacterales > Enterobacteriaceae > Dasytiphilus > Dasytiphilus stammeri_I. The sequence goes on along the minus strand of CP145877.1, from coordinate 421,371 downwards.
ATATAAGTAGCTATAGGTCCACCATTAAATAGACTAATATAAGCCTTCTTTTTACTTTTTAGATGATTTCCAAGTATTCTATGGGCATCGGTTCGAGGATCTATAAAAATCGCTAGAGTATCTTCATCTTTAATCTCTCCTCTGTAAAAACCTAAATTACTGCGATGGTTACTGTCTACGATACAAAAAACAAATGAAGTTAAATAACGTCCAGCATCTTGAGGTTGATACTTTAGAAAAGGAAGATCTAAGAGACCAAATGAAGATAAGAATAATTCATTTCTTGGTTGGTAATTTATATGATTATATGAAGATAGTATTTTTATGCGCCGACAGAATTCGCTGAGATAATTATCTTCTGTTATATCTAGTCCTTTAAAAAGGATCGCACGTTTTAACAAATTATCGACATAAGGAATCTTTGATTTACATAAAATTCGATTAAAAATTGTTATGGGATAATTAGTTAATTTTTGGTATTTTTTATGTAAATATTGAGATACCTCAAGTTCCGGTGATAATGGGATCGTCACTATTTGTACATTATCTGCTTGTAAAAGTAAATCTCTCATCTTTCCTATTATATCTCTTTAGTTTCCCAAGGGAATCTAATCCATTCTTGTTCTTCTTTAGCATAATAATCAACCAATCTATTGATCTTACTAATATCTCCATTTTGAGAATTGAAAAATAGACTAGCTACAAAAATTGAACGATTTGGAAGATAGAATTTATTACGAAGAAATTTAATGGTTTCTCCACTACCTACAATATCATCAATCACAATCCAGTTAAGATATTTTTCTGCCATCAAACCAATATCTATGATTTTAGGAGTAATTTTTTCTGAATTAATCTCATCAGTTTTATTTCGTTTGATACAAATAGATGTTAGTTCCCTAACTCCCAGATTATGGGCAATAATCACTGCTGGGATCCAGCCAGATCTTGATATTCCAACAATGCAATCATATGGAATGTTTTGTTCTCGTATAATTGAAGCTATATTAAGAGATAATTTTTCTATTTTCTCCCATGACACCTTAATCATTATTTTGAATTACCTCTTTTTTATAATCAATAGGGGGAGTACCATATATATTCAAGGCATGAGGTATATTTTCTTGATGTGTTTGTGGGGAAACTTGAATAAATTCATGATTATTACGAAGTTCATTATAGTTAATAGCTCCACTATAGCTAAAGCCCGATTGAATTCCTCCTATTAATTGGTAAAGATATTCACGTAAAGGACCAATATATTTAAAACAAGCTTCTACACCTTCTGGAACATAACGAATATATTCTTCTTTTTTTATTTTTTGTCCACGTAAACGTTGAAGTTCTAATTTAGTACCAAAAGTTACAAAGCCCTTAGTGGCTTTATACTTTTTTCCGTCAATTTCTATTAATTGTGCAGCACTTTCCGTAGTTCCTGCTAACATTCTACCTAGCATTACGCACGACGCACCTGCTGCTAATGCTTTAACTATATCACCTGAAGTTTTAATTCCTCCATCAGCAATAATACTTACATTTAATTCTTTTGCGGCTTCAACACAATCTATAATTGCTGTTAGTTGAGGAATTCCTGCTCCCGTTACAGATCTTGTTGTACATACACTACCTGGTCCTATTCCAACTTTTATTATACTGGCACCAGCACTAGCTAAATCAATTACTCCTTGCGCTGTTGCTACATTTCCCGCAATAATAGGGATTTCTGGAAAAGACTTATTTAACTGTTTAATAGCACGAATGGCCTGTGTAGAATGACCATGAGCAATATCAACAGTTAGAAAATCAACGCCCGATTTAACTAATTGTGTAGCACGATCAAAATAATCGCCAATGATTCCTACTGCAGCACCTACTTTTAAATATCCATTATGGTCTAAAGTTGGTAAGAAATCCTTTTCAGATATTATATTAGAAATAGATTTGACTGAACGTACATAACTTATTTGTGTTTCAAGGGTACACATTCGATGAATAATTCCAAGTCCTCCCATTCTAGCCATTTCACTTGCCATAGAATCTTCAGTACACCATTGTGTATTGGCTGATATGATAGGAATACTTAACCTTCCGATTCTCTCTAAATTCACACTAATATTGATCTCTTTTCTACTAGAAACATTAGTTTTTTTTGGTACTAGTAACACATCGTCAAATACATAACTATTTCTGAACATTTGAGATCTCCTTAAAGTACGCAGACGCAGGATATTCTGCCCAACAATTAGGCGTTTCATAAACTCGCACTGAATCCACACTCAACTTATTTAGTTGCTTAAATTGGGTAGAGGTAGATAATTTCAATGATAATATTTCATACCAATGTTTTGCTAAGTATTCTGCAGTAGGTGAGAAAGGTACGATATAAATTTTCATTTGTTCTGGATTATATATAAGTGAAGCTGTTTTAGACTGTTTAACTTGATGTGCGGAAGGAATTATATCTAATATTTTCACTAGGTATTCATCTTCTGCGTCTACAATAATTGCATGATCACAATTACTATCAATACACTCCTTCATAAGCTCTTTTATAAAACCAAAATCCATGACCATTCCTGTTTGAGATCCATCGTGAATTAATTCTTTTGATGAAAGAGTAACAAGAATTGTATATCTATGTCCGTGTAAATTACGACATTTGGAAGTATGTGCTTTAATTCTATGACCCGCATCAATTTCTATTTTTCGATTGATTTTATACATAATTTTTCCTTATTGAGAATAATGTACTCCATGCCCCCAAGGCAGAGATACGGATTGGTAGAATTCGTCTTTTTTAAGTAAATCTTGCTCAAAAAGACCAGAAAAATAAATGGTTGTCATAAATGCATTAGGTTTATAAGCACCACGTGTACATAAACAGTTATGTCTAGCACGGATGATTACACCCACTCCTTTAGGTTTTAAAACCTCATCCAGTGTTTGTCCAATTTGAGAAGTTAATCTTTCTTGAATCTGTAATCTTTTAGAAAAAACATCTACAACACGTGCTAGTTTTGACAAACCAACCACTCTTCTATTCGGCAGATAACCCACCACAGCACTTCCTACTATAGGTGCTAGATGATGTTCACATGTAGACTCGAAATGAATATTTTGAAGAAGTACTAAATTATTATATCCTTCAACTTCTTCAAAAAATTTTTCAAGAATTAAATATGGATCTTTAGAATAACCTTCGGTTTGATTTTTTAAAGATTTTAGAAATCGATCGGGGGTGTCAATAAGTCCTTGTCTCGTGACATCCTCACCTAAATAGGTTAAAATATCTACTACTGCTTGACGTGCTTTATCTTTATAAAATTCTTGCATATTTGACATGATATTGTCCTTATGGAAGATGAAGTTCTTTATGTAATTGAATGTTTAATGTACGACTATATTTCATCGCTACTTTTATACATGTATTTATATTTTTCAGATTAGTTTCTTTATCATAATCGTCTCTGGGCATCACATATATAGGTTTTCCTATAGGAGGTCGAAATAACCTTAGTCGTTTGTCTTTAGATTGAGTGCAATAAATTGGAAGCCCATCATTTTCATCAATTTCTCCATGTGCAATTACATATTTATAATGAGTTATTATTTCTACCGTTCTAGGATGTAATTGTGGAGTTTTAGGGCTACATACTATTGTCAAACTTTTGTTCATTTTAATTGGACGATATATAGTGCCATTGGTTTCTATTTGTACTTTTAATTCATTTTTTACAAGATAATCTATTAGTGGCACAATATTTTGGCGAAATGGTTCTCCTCCCGTAATAACTACTAATTTTGGAATAGGAGACTCCAAGTGATTTATTTTATAAAGAATCTCTATCGGATTAAGATTCCACTTAAATGATTCAAATTGTGTATCACACCAATAGCACTTCAAATTACAACCTGAAAGTCGTACAAAAGTTGCAGGGTGACCTGTATAAGGTCCTTCTCCCTGAATCGTACGAAAAATATTCTCAACCCATAACTTTTCACTGTCAGGAGCTTTCTTTCGGGCAGGATTTTGGCCAAACATAGATATCATCTACCTCAGGATCAAATTTCAAAAATCAATTATAAAAAAACCGAACTTATGTTAGTTATGCGACTTTAGAGTTAGTTAATTAATATTAACTTCAGTTTACAGTTTTTAAATTGGAGAAATTTAATAAAATCATTGGATATGTTAAGATTATAGATTGCCTCTGTACAATTTGATTTAGAAATTAGACATCGGATATATGGGGAAGATACTAGGTTAGATGTTATTTGATTGAATAACTTCTTATATTTTTAAAAGTAATTATAGATTAATAATTTTTTAATAAAATAGATAGAGTATCAATAGCTTTTGATGAAGTATAAAATACCTCTAAAGACGCATGATTTTGCGAAATTCTTTTACTTTACTACGACTTACCGGTACTTTGATTTTTTGTTCGCGAAGCTGCAAGATATAAGTATGATTAAACCATGGTTCAATTTCTATAATATGACGCATATTAACACAATATGAACGGTGACATCGAAAAAAAGAGCCAAGGGGTAACTGCATGCAAAATTTACTAATGCTGATAGGCATTATATATTCCTCACCATATATGGTATAAATAAACGTCATTTTCTTATGAGCTTCTACATAGCATATATCACTAATGTTAGTAACAATAAAACGTTCATTTTTAATCAAATTCATTGTCTTATATCTTGAATAAAAACGTAAAGAAGAAACATTTTGAGAAAGAGATTCTTGTTGCTCCCATAATTTTTCTAACTTTTGCAACATTGTCGCCATCCGTATTTCCTGCCAAGGTTTAAGAATATAATCAAATGCTTCTACTTCAAAAGCTTCAACAGCATGTTCTTGATAAGCACTAATAAATACAATTAGTGGTTTTTTTGCGAACTTGTTGATGTTTTGAGCTAATAACATTCCATCTAAAGTAGGAAGACGAATATCTAAAAAAATAACATCAACTTTATTATGTTGAAGATATTTTAATACATCTAGACCATCATCGAAAATTTTATCAACAATTATAAGATTACTATGTTGACCTATTAACCAGTTTAATTCTTGTTGAGCTGCAATTTCATCTTCAACAATGATAGCTTTCACGATATTTCAAATCTTAATAAAATTATTATAATAAATTACATATTTTTATTTATAAAAAAATAAATTTCAGTTCCCCGCCAATGTTTACTAATATGTAATCCTTTGCCGTAGATTAATTTAATACGTTGATGAACATTTAATAAGCCAATTTTATTATTAGCATTAGGAATTTCATTACGTATTATTCTATCTATTACTTCTTCGCTGATGCCATATCCGGTATCACGTACTGATACCATAATTTTATCATTGATTTGTCGTCTAATACTAAGAATAATAGTACCTTTACTCTCACTGCGTTGAATGCAGTGATAAATTGCATTTTCCAATAATGGTTGAATTAATAAACTAGGAATAAAACAGCTAATATCTTTATCTATGTTATAGATAACTGTAAGTTTTTTACCAAACCGGATTTTTTCAATAGCTATATAATTTTTAATATAATAGAGCTCTTTTTTAATATCTATAAAATCATATCCATCCATTTCAACATGATAACGTAAATAGTATGATAAGTTGATTATGAGCTTTCTGGCTATTTTTGGATTCAATCTTATTAAGGAATATATAAGGTTTAATGTATTGAAAATAAAATGAGGACTAATCATTCTTTGTAAAGCTTGTAAATTCGCTTTATGAATTTTTATCCGCAAATCATAAAAACTAGATATCTCAATATTAATAGAGATATTTTTGGATAAAATCGCCGCGAGTTTTTTTAAAAGACATTTATCCCCAAGAGAGATATAATTATTATTATAGCAAATTTTAATGGTTCCTATAATAGAACATTGTTCCCATATTGGAATTATTACTACTGAATTAATTTCGGGAAATTGATGGGGATGAAGATGATTTCGAATTAGGAGAGCTCCATCTTGTAGTACTTGAGCAGTTAGATGACCGATAGTTCTATCATTATAATAATACGCACTACCTATACCCGAATATGCTAATATCTGCTGAGTATTAGTAATAGCAACTACATCGGCAGTTAAATCAATACGTATAATCTGACATATTTTATGTAAGGTTTTATTATTCGAGTGACGAAACCGTGGTAAAATATTACTATAAAAATCTAGAAGAAATTGATTTTTTGTGTATTCCAATGGAAATGAGCAATTTTTATTATGTAATGATCGAATAATTATTGCTATTCCTATATATAATAGATAATGAATCCCATCGAACATATAATAAAATCAACAATAAACATTATATGTTTTTGTATTGCTTACAGCAAAGTTCAAATAATTTGAGATTAAGATCATAAATTTTGCGATTTTATTTTAGTTCCTTTAGTTAAAATGGATATAATAAGCCTCTCCTAAGGGCTAGTTATAGGTTCGAATCCTATAGGGAACATTAATGTATCTGATTAATGAATTAATCAAAATAAAATATATGTTGTTTATATCTTAATGGTAGAATCAAATGACAAATAGAATCTCATTGTTGAGAGCGGAGAATAAGCATACATGTCTCATATTTATCATTTTATATTTTCATTCATAATAATCGTGTTACTGGCATTACTCGCCAGCAATAATCGTAAAATTATCCGTATTCGTTTTATAATCCAATTATTGATCATAGAAATATTCATGGCATGGTTTTTTCTAAGATCAGAAACTGGCATAATTGTAATAAAAGGAATCGCAAATTTCTTTGTTGCATTGATGAAATGTGCAGCAGAAGGTACGGATTTTGTATTTGGAGATGTAAGAAAATATGGATTAGCACCTTTCTTCTTAAATGTGATGTGTCCAATAATATTTATTTCAGCGCTGATTGGAATTCTACAATATATTCGTATTCTACCCCTTTTAATTAAAATAACCGGTACTCTATTGTCTAAAATTAACGGTATGGGAAAGTTGGAATCATTTAATGCAGTTAGTTCTTTAATCGTTGGACAATCAGAAAACTTTATTGCTTATAAAGAAATTATTGGAAAACTTTCCCCTGAAAGAATATATACTTTATCTGCAACAGCTATGTCTACTGTATCTTTATCAATACTAGGTTCTTATATGACAGTTTTACAAGCTAAATATGTTATTACAGCATTAGTACTTAATATGTTTAGCTCTTTTATCATTTTATCACTAATTAATCCATATGAAATAGAAAATGAAGAATATTTACTTCAAAGCAATCTAGATAACAATACTACTAAGCCCAGCTTTTTTGAAATGTTGGGAGAATATATTTTAATTGGTTTTAAAATAGCAGCAATTGTAACTGCAATGTTGATTGGATTTATTGCTTTAATAACTGCTATTAATATGGTATTTATTACCATATTTGGTATTAGCTTTCAGTATATTCTAGGTTATATTTTTTTTCCATTTGCTTGGTTAATAGGTATACCAAATCATGAAGCTCTTCAGGCTGGAAGCATTATGGCTACTAAGTTAGTTAGTAATGAATTTATAGCTATGCAGGCACTAGCAAAAATACGAGACCAACTGTCCACACGTAGTGTAGGAATATTATCAGTATTTTTGGTTTCGTTTGCTAATTTTTCCTCTATAGGAATTATTTCCGGAAGTGTGAAAGGATTAAATAAAAAACAAGGGGATGTTGTGGCTAGATTTGGATTAAAACTCCTTTACGGCTCTACCTTAGTCAGTATATTATCGGCTTCTATAACCGGATTATTCTCTCTCTCATAGATAGTAGCATCATACATAGCTTTAGCTTATCTTATGGGGGAGTGGAGGTATGGGTATGTGTAGGTGAGGTGGAGCTAAGCGGATTTGAACCGCTGACCTCTTACATGCCATGCAAGTGCTCTACCAATTGAGCTATAGCCCCATTTTTTTATTTAACCTTAACAAAAATTTCAATGTATTTTCAATGCGAGTAAGAACTCTTTTTTTACCAATCGTATGTATAATCACATCAATAGCCGGTGATGTTTGAGATCCGGTGACAGCTATACGCAATAGCATACTGATTTTACGGATATTTAGATCCAATTCCTTAGCAGAACTTTCGACCGCATAGTGTATATTATTCACGGTCCAATGAGAAGGGGTTAGAATTGAGAGTTTCTCATGTACGGTTTCTAATGCTTTTATAGAGTTTGGATGCACATCTTCAGAATTATAATTTCTTTCATCATATATATTAAATTCTTTATATAAATAGCTACTAGAAGTGATTATTTCTTTTAGAGTTTTACATCTTTCACGAAATAATTCTACCAACTTAATGATACTTGGTCCCGAACTGGTATCAAGATTTTCATTATTAATATGTAATTGTAATTGAGAAGCAACATAATCTATCGGTAATCTCTTGATATAGTAGTGATTTAACCATAAAAGCTTTTTAAGATTTAATGTACTCGCAGATTTACTTACTTTTTCTAAAGTAAATAAAGATTTCATTTCTTCAATAGTAAAAATTTCCTTATCTCCACAGGACCATCCCAATCTTACCAAATAATTAAGCAGTGCTTCTGGTAAATAACCATTATCACGATACTGCATAATACTAAGTGTACCCTGACGTTTAGAAAGTTTTTTTCCGTTCTCATCTAAAATCATGGGAAGATGAGCATAATGTGGGATAGAAGCTCTTAATGCTTTTAAAATATTAATTTGACGTAATGTGTTACTAATATGATCTTCACCACGAATAACATGTGTGATCTGCATATCCCAATCATCGATAGCTACACAAAAATTATATGTAGGTAAACCATCAGAACGACGAATAATAACATCATCAAGTTCACAATTATTTACTACAATAGTACCTCGGATAAGATCTTTAAAAGAACTAATTCCTTCGAGAGGATTGCAAAATCGTACTACATACGAAGCATCAGCATCATAACCAGAATATTCACGACAATGACCATCGTAACGTGGTTTGTTACCTTTTGCCATTTGTGAAATTCGCAAATTTTCTAACCGAGTTTTGGTGCAATAACATTTATAGGCAGTTCCATTTTTTAACATCTCCTCAATCACCTCATCGTAACGTGTAAGACGTTTACTTTGGTAAAAAGGACCCTGATCCCACTCTAATTTCAACCATTTCATACTATGTATAATATCATCAATAGCTTGTTTCGTTGATCTTTCACGATCCGTATCTTCAATACGTAATATAAATTCACCTCCATGGTGCTGAGCAAATAACCACGAATAAAGAGCAGTACGAATATTACCTAAATGTAGGTAACCACTTGGACTAGGTGCGAAGCGCGTTGTAATTTTCATTTTTCTATTAAAATTTTATTAAAAACGTTTGACTCACTTTAAAGTATCTCTATAATTAATGCCACAATTGTTAAATAAAGTTTAGTTGATTTTTATGGGTGATTAGCTCAATCGGTAGAGCACCTCCCTTACAAGGAGGGGGTCGGCGGTTCGAATCCGTCATCACCCACACCATACCATATTTTTATTTAGGGTCGTTAGCTCAGTTTGGTAGAGCAGTTGACTTTTAATCAATTGGTCGCAGGTTCAAGTCCTGCACGACCCACTTTCCATTTCATTTGGATAGAAGAAAATAAAATTTCACGTTCGTTTACTTCACGAGAATGGATAAAAATTTCAAAATAGTTGGTTTACTTATCATTACTGTTATTTAATTTATCTAGAGAAAGTATAAATTAAAGATTTCTTCTTCTATTCCTCTTTTGCGGCTTTAAAGGCTTCAGCCATAGCACTAGAAAATTTCTTAGTCTCTATTGATTCCTTATTTTTTGTTATACCCGAAAGAATAATTATACGGTTCTTCCGATCAACGCCCAAAATTTTAGCGACCACTTCTTCATTAAGATTGAAAACTAAATTGCAATCTTCTAGGTTATTGCGATTTATATCACTATCAGAAGTCCGCAAATAACCCTCAACACCCTCAGCTAATTTAATGCTAGCACCTTTTGAATCAATGCTTCTAACTTTACCTGTAACTAAAGTTCCTTTCTTATTTAAAGAAATATAGTTGTTGAATGGATCTTCTCCAAGTTGTTTAATACCGAGAGAAATCCGCTGACGCTCAGCATCTACCTGTAAAACTACTGCTGTTATTTCATCACCCTTCTTATATTTTCCAACAGCTTCTTCTCCAGTCATCTTCCAAGAAATATCGGAAAGATGTACTAATCCATCAATATTACCATTTAGTCCAATGAAAATGCCAAAATCCGTAATTGATTTAATTCTGCCTTTAACTTGATCGCCTTTGTGATAAGTTTCTGCAAATATTTGCCATGGATTTATTTTACACTGTTTTAGACCTAAAGATATGCGACGACGTATTTCGTCAATATCTAATACCATTACTTCCACCTTATCATCAACTTTAACTACTTTATATGGATGAATATTCTTATTAGTCCAATCAATTTCTGAAACATGCACTAATCCTTCCACGCCATCTTCGATTTCAACAAAAAAACCATAATCAGTAATGTTAGTTACTCGTCCTTCTATACGAGTCCCCTCCGGATAACGTTTGGTTATGGCGAGCCATGGATCTTCGCCCAATTGTTTTAATCCAAGAGATACGCGCATTTTTTCGCGATCAAATTTTAATACCTTAACAGTAATTTCATCTCCCACATTAACAATTTCGCTAGGATGCTTGACGCGTTTCCATGCCATGTCAGTAATGTGCAATAAACCATCAACACCACCTAAATCTACAAAAGCTCCATAATCCGTAAGATTTTTTATAATACCCTTAGCAGTTGTTCCTTCTTGTAAATTTTCTAATAATTGTTCTCGTTCTGCACTATTTTCTGATTCAATAACAGCACGACGTGATACTACTACATTATTGCGTTTTTGATCTAATTTAATTACTTTAAATTCCAGTTCCTTACCTTCTAAATACAAAGTATCACGTACTGGACGCATATCCACTAAAGAACCAGGAAGAAAAGCTCTAACGCCTTGTAAATCAACAGTAAAACCTCCTTTGACCTTACCGTTAATAATACCCAAAACAGTAGCCTCTTCTTCGTAAGCTTTTTCCAATCTTAACCATGCTTCATAGCGTTTAGCTTTTTCCCGCGATAGTAATGTTTTTCCAAAACCATCTTCTACGGCTTCTAAAGCAACATCTATTTTATTACCTACCTGGATTTCTAGTTCTCCATTAGCATTTTTAAACTGTTCAATTGGTATAGGAGATTCTGATTTTAAACCAGCATCAACCAAAACGATATCTTTATCAATAGCAATAACCTTGCCAGTAATAATAGAACCGGGACGAATTTTTATTTCTTTGAGGGACTCTTCGAAGAGTTGAGCAAACGATTCAGTCATATTGTAATATCTTTAGAAATTTAAAATGATTAATATAATATCCATCTGAAATAAAGATGGGATGATTTTACATCTTATTAGTATTATTACCCATAATTAATACTCGTTCATCGATCATCTAAGAACATAAAGAAAGTTGTAAAAGTACATTTTTCAAAACCTTTTCAAAAACCTGTTCAATACTAAGGCCACTTGAATCTATTATCATAGCATCTTTAGCAGGCTTTAACGGTGCGATTTTTCTATTACTATCACGCTTATCTCGCTGTTTAAGTTCATCAAGTAATTGTTCAAATTTAACATTAAAGCCTTTTTTCTGCAACTGTAACATTCTTCGACGTGAACGTTCTTCAACGTTAGCATCTAAAAAAATTTTTACAATTGCATCAGGAAATACTACTGTTCCCATATCTCGACCATCAGCAATTAATCCAGGTAAAGAGAGAAACGTACGGAATTTACATTGTAAAGCTTTTCTAAGCTTTGGGAAAATCGCAATTTCAGAAGCTAATTTCCCTACCTCTTCCATATAAATCATATTAGAAATATTTTTATCTTCAAAAATTATTTCCGATATACCATTTTTTCTAGAGAAACGAATATCTAAATTCATTGCCATGGATACTAAGGATTTTTCAGCTGTTAGTGAGATTTTATGATGAAGTGCTGAAAAAACCAGTACTCGATAAATTGTACCGGAGTCTAAATAATGCCATCGTAATCTTTTAGACAGCAAATAACCAATCGTTCCTTTTCCTACAGCTGCTGGACCATCAATGGTAATAACTGGAACTGTAATGTTCATTAAAATAATCTCAAATATCACCAAAAACCGATATTTAGTTATAACTAATGACTAATATGCGCTAGCTGACTAAAATATTTAGGATAAGTTTTACTAACACAATTAGGATTTAAAATGGTTACGGGTACTGAAGAAAGTGCGACTAACGAAAAACACATTGCCATACGATGATCATTGTAGGTCTCAATTTTAGAATGAGTAATTTTTTGTAATTCGGGAGGTGTAATAGATATATAATCCTTTCCTTCGGTGACCTCAGCTCCTATTTTGCGTAATTCTGTGGCCATCGCTGTTAAACGATCCGTTTCTTTCAGACGCCAGCTGTAAATGTTACGTAATATCGTAGTGCCTTTAGCAAATATAGACATTATGGCTAATGTCATAGCAATATCTGGCATAGTATTCATATCTAAATCAATTGCTTTAAGATTACCACGTTTACAACTAATTTGGTTATGCCCCCATTCAATCTCTGCCCCCATTTGTTTGAGAATTTCAGCAAAATAAATATCTCCCTGTATACTATTGCGCCCAATCCCCGTAACATGTACTGTTCCACCTTTAATAGCAGCAGCTGCTAAAAAATATGACGCTGAAGAAGCATCTCCCTCTACTATATACGTCCCTGGAGAAATATATCTTTGATTTCCATTAATGTAAAACTCACAATAGTTATTATTTTCAAAAATAATTCCAAAGTCACGCAGTAAATGCAATGTAATGTCAATATATGGACGTGAGACTAATTTTCCTTTAATTAGTATACGGGTATCATTTACTGCTAATGGTGCAGCCATTAAAAGAGCACTTAAAAACTGACTGGAACAACTACCATCTATGATTACTTGTCCACCTGTAAAAACACCTCTTAAATGAATGGGAGGATAATTTTCTCTTTCCAAATACTCAATAGTTGCACCCCCCTGACGTAGGGTTTCTACTAAAGGTCCTATTGGACGTTCTTTCATACGTGCTTCACCAGTTAAAACTATATTATTAGAAGTTAAACTAAGCGCAGCAGCAAGGGGACGCATGGCTGTACCTGCATTTCCCAAGAATAATTGAAACTTCTTGTGATGGGTTATATATAATGGACCTCCACAACCTACAATTTTACACTTAGTATTTCCTTGGGAAAGTTCATATTTTATGCCTAGTTGACGTAAGGCGTTCAGCATATATCTCACATCATCACTATCCAGTAAATTTTTTAAGATAGTGATACCATTTGCTTGAGCTGCTAAAAGCAATGCACGATTAGATATGCTTTTTGATCCTGGTAAATCTATAGTACCATTTATTAATGATATTGGTTGTAATGTTAAAGAATCAGACATATACAGTATATTCTCCTTAACCATATTTATGTGATGTGAAGGAATTTCTATATTAATTCTATTCATTAGAAAGTTAGTGAATATCATTAAGTTAAAAATGGAGATTAATTATTATTGAACAGTTAAGTTAGTTCAAATAAAAATGAATCTTTTGTCTCATACCAGAGAGATACTAACAAATCATCTCATTTGAACCCTTCAAAACCAATGTTCCGAATAAATAAATATTGATTATATATAATCTCACTAAAAATATTACCTAAACATTGTATAAGCGCTTTCCTTTTATAAGGGATGGAATCAAGATATCTTTCTGAATTGATTTCATTTATATTTACTTCAGAGTGAGTGAGGAAGATAGAATAAGTATAATCTGGTTGTAATTTGATAGATATCTATTCAATAATCAAACCAATTACTTCATATACTTTAGTTAGGGTTTTTTTAGCATGACATCGTGCTTTTACAGCACCATCAATCATTATTTGATGAAGATATAATTCATCATTACGATATTGATAGTATTTTTCTTGAAGATCAATTAGAATTCCAGAAAGAGCATCTGCTACAGCAAGCTTAAGATGACCATACATTTTACTAGAAAATTCTTGTTCTAATTGACTAATAGATTGATCTGTTATTGCAGATAAAATATTTAGTAAATTAGAAATTCCAGGTTTTTGATTAATATCATAACGTATTACAGGTGGTTGATCCGAATCGGTTACAGCACGCTTAATTTTTTTTAAAATTGAGGAAGGTGATTCTAACATCCTAATAAGATTATTACGATTATTATCAGATTTCGACATTTTTTTGTTTGGTTGTAATAGAGACATTATTCTTGATCCTGAGGAGGAGATTAAGGGTTCCGGAATATTGAATATATGATGACCATATAATGTATTAAAACGATGAGCAATGTCTCTACATAATTCTAAATGTTGTCTTTGGTCTTCACCAACCGGTACGTGCTGAGTTTGATACAACAAAATATCTGCAGCCATTAAAACCGGATAATCAAGTAATCCAACATTAATATTACTAGAAAGTGATATTTTTTTTCTGAATTGTTTCATTCGGTTTAATTCACCTAAATAAGTATAACAATTTAAAATCCAATTTAGCTGAGTATGTTCAGGAACATGTGATTGTACAAAAATAATACATTTATCGGGTTCTAGTCCGCAAGCTAGATATAAGGCTAAGGTATCCATGATGGAGTTACGTAATTGTAATGAATCTTGACGAACCGTAATAGCATGTAAATCAACTATGCTATATATACATTGGAACTTGTCCTGCAATTTGACCCATTGACGTAATGCTCCTATATAATTACCAATAGTTAATTCACCTGAAGGTTGTGTTCCACTAAATACAATTTTTTTTTTCATCATTTATTTATATTTATTAAAAATATTCTTTGACTTTTTATGTTGCATTATTAAGTTTTTGTACATTTTTCTAATTCATTATGTATAGAAGTGATTACTTGCTTATAATCGGATTGAGCAAATATAGCTGAACCTATTACAAAGATATCTGCCCCTGCTCTAGCAATATCGTAAATGTTATTGACTTTAATTCCTCCATCTACTTCTAAATGAATCTGATACCCATTATCATCAATAATACGACGTATATTGATTATTTTTGATAAGGTACTAGGAAGAAAAGATTGTCCACCAAAACCGGGTTTTACAGACATTAATAAAATTACGTCGATTTTTTTCAAAAATTTTTTAATAGAACTGACTGGAGTAGTAGGATTTAATACTAAACCAGCTTTACACCCATATTCTTTGATCAGCTCGATAGATTTATCCACATCTTCTGAAGTTTCAGGATGAAAAGAGATAATACTAACAGCCAGTTTAGCAAATTCTTTGATTAGAGCATTAACCGGTTTTACCATTAAATGAACATCAAATGGTGCATTAATACCATATTCTATAAGTGATTTTAATACTATTGGTCCTATAGTTAAATTAGGAACATAATGATTATCCATTATATCTAAATGTATAAGATTAGCACCAGCCGCCAAAACCTTAGTCGTATCCTCACCTAATTTAGCGAAATCAGCCGACAAAATTGAAGATGCTAGTAAAAAATGTTTCATTTAAAAACTAGTACTATTTTTAATAGCTGAGACAATTATGTCTTTGGGGACATTACTGCAAATTTCTGATTTACCTAGTGCTACAGGCAAAATTAATCGTAATTTACCACCTAGCATTTTTTTATCATGTAACATATGTACTAAAAGATTTTCAGGTTTAAGATAAGATGGAATACACACTGGTAACCCGGAATGTTGTAATAATTGGATAATACGGTTAGTATCACAGTTTTTTAATTTACCCATATTTTCCGCAGTACGAGAAGCTAACACCAAGCCAACTGCAACAGCTTCTCCATGAAGCCAATTGCCATATCCCATGTGTTTTTCAATAGCGTGTGCATAAGTATGACCTAAGTTTAATAAAGCGCGCAAATGACTTTCTCGTTCATCAGTAGTGACTAATTTGGCTTTTAATTCACAACAATAACGTATACACTTTGAAATAGTATTTGCTTCAATACATAGGATATTGTCAATATTATTCTCTAACCAATGAAAAAAATTACTCTCTAAAGCCACTCCATATTTTATTACTTCTGCTATTCCACAAGCTAATTGTCGTTTTGGTAAAGTATTTAGACAATCTAGATCTATAATGACTGATACTGGCTGATAAAAAGCTCCAATCATATTTTTCGCTAAAGGATGATTAATAGCTGTTTTTCCGCCTACAGAGGAATCTACCTGTGCAAGTAGTGTAGTGGGAACCTGAATGAAACGAACTCCCCTATGATAACTGGCTGCTACAAAACCGGTAAGATCTCCAATTACACCACCTCCTAACGCAATTAATGTGGTATCACGACCATGTAATTTTTCTATCAGAATAGTATATAATTTATTTAATGAGGAAATATTTTTATATTCTTCTCCATCAGGTACAATAATATAATCCGGAATGATTCCGGATTCTTTTAATATCTCTACTAAATCTTTAAGATAAAGAGTAGCTATGGTTTGATTAGTGACTATCATTGCCGGTTGCCCAGCCTTTAATGGCCAAAAGGAGGTATTTTTTAATAACCCAGCACCTATCCTAATAGGATAACTACGTTCATCCAATTCAATTATAATACTTTCCATCTAAAAGACCTACCTTATTTATTTATATAATAAATTTACCTCTATCTTTATTCATTAATTTTTTTAAGCCTTAACAGAATTTTATTGGCCACCACTTTAGTGTTTTGATTATCGGTACAAATTGTAATATCGGCTATTTCTTCGTATAAAGGATTACGCTCTAATGCAAGTTGTTGTAATATTTTAACCGGTGGAGAATCTCTCAGCAATAAAGGACGTTTTTTATCACGTTGGGTACGTGATAATTGGTGTTCTACAGTGGTTTTCAGATATACAACTACACCTCTCGCAGATAATCGATTACGTATTTCACGTGATTTCACCGATCCACCTCCTGTAGCTAACACAATACCTTGTTTTTCCGTAAATTCATAAAGAATTTTTTCTTCACGTATACGAAAACCGTCTTCACCTTCTACATCAAATACCCAACTTATATCTGCTCCAGTACGTCTTTCAATTTCTTGATCTGAATCAAAAAACTGCATATTAAGTTGTTGAGCTAACTGTCGTCCAATAGTGCTTTTTCCTGCTCCCATTGGTCCAATTAAAAAGATATTGCGTTTTTCTACCATTTTTTTTAGTGTTTAAATTGATACTTTAAGAATCGAAGAGTAATAATAATCTTCTTATTGAAGATAATATAGTAATCGCATCTCTTCTTTAAGAAAACAATAATTTTACTATGAATAAATCTTTTTAAGTTAAATAAAATTATAAATCAGATTTTTATCTGATGTTGATCACAATTACTTAACATAGTTTACTGCTATTAGTATAAAAGGATGGATAATTACATGTACTTAATCAATCTAAAAAAAGATCTAATTAGTTATAATATTAGTAATACGATTGAAATCATTCATAATCCAGATTATGCTACTTTATATCTAGAAGAAACTCAACCCAATTTAATAGGTCTAGAACGTGGAATTCTAACAAAATTGGATGCAATTGCAGTCGATACTGGTATTTTTACCGGAAGATCTCCAAAAGATAAATATATTGTTCGTGATGATACTACTACCAATTGTCTATGGTGGTCTGATCAAGGAGAGAGTGACAATCATCCAATCTCTCCTGAAATTTGGTTAGATCTTAAATCTCTAGTTACCCAACAACTATCAAATAAGAGATTATTTGTAGTTGACGCTTGGTGTGGAGCAAATTTTAAAAACCGTTTAGCAGTGCGCTTTTTGACTGAAGTTGCCTGGCAAGCACATTTTGTGACAAATATGTTTATCCGGCCTCTTGATACCGAATTAAAAAATTTTAAACCTGATTTTATTGTTATGAATGCAGCAAAATGCACTAATCCACATTGGAAAAAGCACGGGTTACATTCAGAAAATTTTATAGCTTTTAATCTTAATGAGCATATACAAATTATAGGTGGTACTTGGTATGGGGGAGAAATGAAAAAGGGAATTTTCTCTATTATGAATTATTTACTTCCTTTGAAGGGGATTGCTTCAATGCACTGTTCAGCTAATGTAGGACAAAAAGGTGATGTAGCTATTTTCTTCGGTCTATCTGGAACTGGTAAAACTAGCCTTTCTGCTGATCCTCAACGTAAATTAATCGGTGATGATGAGCATGGATGGGACGACGAGGGGATATTTAACTTAGAAGGGGGATGTTATGCTAAAACTATTAACCTTTCAAAAAAACAAGAACCTGAGATTTATTATGCTATACGCCGTAATGCGTTATTAGAAAATGTTTTTGTACATACAGACGGTTCAGTCGATTTTAATGATAGTAGTAAGACAGAAAATGGTCGTGTATCCTATCCCATTAATCATATAAGAAACATTGTTAATCCAGTATCTAAAGCTGGGCATGCAAATAAAGTGATTTTTTTAACTGCAGATGCTTTTGGAGTTTTACCTCCAGTATCTAAGCTAACATATGAACAAACAAAATATTATTTCTTATCTGGATTTACTGCGAAAATAACAGGTACTGAACGTGGTATAAATGAGCCTATTCCCACATTTTCCGCTTGTTTTGGAGCAGCATTTCTAATGCTACATCCTATTCATTATGCAACAGTTTTGTTAAGATATATAAAGGCTGTTAATGCCGAAACCTTTTTAGTCAATACGGGATGGAATGGGAGAGGCGATCGAATTTCTCTTAAAGATACTCGTGCTATTATTAACTCAATTTTAAATGATGTTATAACATCCGTAAAAACTTTTTCTTTGCCTATATTTAATCTTTCTGTACCAGTCTCATTACCTACTATTAATACAGAGATTCTAGATCCCAGAACTAGTTATTCTGATCCCAATCTATGGGAAAAACAGGCCATAAAATTAGCTAAGAAATTTATTAAAAATTTTGATAAATATACGGATACCACAATCGGTTTAAAATTAATAAATTCCGGTCCTATTCTACCATCATAAAATCTAATTATTTTAGAGACTAAGGGGAGCGGATAATATCAAACTATATTGCAATTAATAATTATTGCAGTTAATATTTTAACAATATTAAGCTGCCTTATTGAAGACAATAACAAATAATCATATGCAATTAGTTCCACACCAAGTTTACAAAATTGTAGGTTTTTCACCACAAGTAAGCATTTTCTATCGTCATAGATTACTTACGCTTGGTATGTTACCTGGTTCGATTTTCAATATTGTACGTATAGCTCCATTAGGGGATCCAATACAAATTGAGACACGTCATGTAAATCTTTTATTACGTAAAAAAGACCTAGCATATTTCCAGCTGGAAATGATCAAATGAAATTATATACTATAGGACTAGTAGGAAATCCTAATTCTGGTAAAACCACTCTTTTTAATCAACTTACTGGTTCTCATCAACGGGTGGGTAATTGGCCTGGTGTGACAGTAGAACGTAAACAAGGAAATTTTACTACAGAACTTCATAACATTTGCCTAGTTGATTTACCTGGAACATACTCTTTAACTGCTGTATCTGATCATACATCTATAGATGAACAAATAGTTTGTGAGTATATTATATATGGTAATGCAGATATCATTATTAATGTAATTGATGCCAGCAATATGGAACGTAACCTTTATTTGACCTTGCAGATATTACAACTAGGTATTCCCTGTATAATAGCATTAAATATGCTAGATATAGCCAAAAAGAAAAATCTACACTTAGATATGCAAGCATTATCTATAAGTTTAGGTTGTCCTGTTGTACCACTAATTTCAAGATTAGGTAAAGGCATTGATCAATTAAAACGGGAGATAGATCGTCATCCTCTTACTCCTGCATCATTTTATATTAATTGGCCTGAAATTCTATCACCCTATATTCAAAAACTAAGCTCATTAATCCCAAGTAATTATACTTATCAACAACGTCAATGGTTAGCTGTACAAATATTAGAAGGTGATTCTCGTATCATTAGAAATTTGCCAAAAGCTGCGAGTATCCTACCAGCTATTCAACAAGAACTACAGAAAAATAAAAATGATGCTGCTTTACTAATTGTTAATTCTCGTTATCAAGTTATAGAGAAAATTACTACTAAAATTCAAAAATCGTATTCTAAAAATAAGAGTTCATCTTTATCTGAAAAGATTGATAGAGTCATCCTAAACAGGTGGTTAGGAATACCATTTTTCTTATTACTGATGTACCTAATGTTTTTTTTTGCAATTAATGTAGGGAGTGCCTTACAACCATTATTTGATATTGGATCAACTGCATTATTTATTCATGGAGTACAGTGGTTGGGATATACTTTTCACTGTCCCTATAAAATTACATTTTTTATAGCGCAAGGTATAGGTGGAGGAATCAATACTATATTACCTCTTATCCCTACAATTACTATTATGTATTTATTTATTAGTCTTATAGAAGAATCAGGATATATGGCTAGAGCAGCATTTATTATGGATCGTTTGATGCAGATCTTAGGTCTTCCGGGAAAATCTTTTATACCTCTTCTTATAGGTTTTGGATGTAACGTTCCTTCAGTAATTAGTACTCGCACTCTTAATACTCCACGAGAAAGAATCATAACTATTATGATGGTACCATTTATTTCTTGTAGTGCTCGATTAACCATTTTTGCTGTTTTTGCATCTTCATTTTTTAACAAAAATGGTACATTAGTTGTTTTTAGTCTTTATATATTAGGTATAGTGGCAGCTATTTTTACTGGAATGATATTAAAGTATACGATTATGGCTGGAGAACCCGTTCCATTTGTAATGGAATTACCCATCTATCATTTACCTCATGGTAAAAGTATTTTGCTGCAAACTTGGCAACGTCTTAAAGGTTTTTTATATAGAGCTGGAAAAATAATTATTACTGCGAGTATGATTATAAGTGCTTTAAATAGCTTTTCATTTAATGGAAAATTAGTAAAAGATGTTAATGAATCAGCTTTAGCTACAGTGAGTCATAAACTCACCATAGTATTAACGCCTATGGGAATTAGTAATAACAATTGGCAAGCTATTGTAGGATTATTAGCTGGAACTCTTGCAAAAGAAGTAATCATTGGAACTTTAAATACTCTTTATACTGCTGAAAGCATTTCAAAAGTAGATTTTGAACCTGCTAGATTTAATTTTAATAGTGAATTATGGAAAGCATTATCTGAAACTCATGAACAATTAATAAAACTTTTTTCTTTTAAAGAATTTTCCAATCCTATAAAAGCAAGTTCCGGTAATGAAAAATTCAGTTCAGGTGCTATTGGTATTATGAGCAGTAAATTTTCTAGTAATATAGTAGCTTATAGCTATTTAATATTTGTTCTTCTTTATGTACCTTGCGCATCAGTTATGGGTGCTATCTCACGTGAGACTAGTTCTGCTTGGATGCTATTTTCTATATTTTGGGGATTGGATTTAGCGTGGTCCTTATCAAGTTTATTTTATCAACTTGCAACGTTTAGCAAACATTGCTATTACAGTTTAATTATTATAATAATAATCTTATTGCTTAATTTATTTATGGTTTTTTTACTCCGTCACCTTGCTAATTATTATAATTTAAAGAGTAAACATTTAGTTACTTATGGTAATAATTAATAGGATGGATATCTAATGGTTAGTGTAATGGATGTATATCAAAAACTGGCTTTGTTAGGTCGTGCTGATGCACGCCAACTAAGTTTACAACTTTGTTGTACTTCTAATCTAGCACTTATTGAAGCTATATTAGATACTTTAGTTAGAATAGGAAAAATAACCCGAATACAACTTCCAAAAAATGATTTTTGTTCAACAACATGCAATACGATTTGTTCTTCTAAAAAACAACAATGTTATTGTATAATATACCAATTATCCTAAAAATAGGAATGGTCTTTAAAAGAGAAATCTATGATTAATATTAATATTACGAGTAGAGCTCAAGAACATTTTAAAACTTTGTTGCAAAATCAAGAACCTGGCACACAAATTCGCATTTTTGTTATTAATCCTGATAGTCCTCAGGCGGAGTGTGGAGTGTCATATTGTTCTCCTAATACGATATCTAAAACTGATATTCAACTAAGATTTGATCATTTTTATGCATATATTGATTTATACAGCGCTCCTTGGTTAGAAGGCGCTGAAATAGATTTAATATCTGATGAATTAGGATCACAATTGATATTAAATGCACCTAATGTCAAAAAATCTTGGACTAATCAAGAGAATCCAAATGTTTCATTAAGGGAACGTGTAGATGGTTTTTTACAAGAAAGAATTAATCCACAAT
Organism: Candidatus Dasytiphilus stammeri; assembly: GCA_045690015.1. Lineage (GTDB taxonomy): Bacteria > Pseudomonadota > Gammaproteobacteria > Enterobacterales > Enterobacteriaceae > Dasytiphilus > Dasytiphilus stammeri_I. Next base: position 398,864 of record CP145877.1, on the reverse strand, counting down.
TAGCTAGTCATGGAGGTTCTGTTAATCTGATAGAGATTACTAATGAAGGTTATGTTATTTTGAAATTTAGTGGTGGTTGTAATGGTTGTTCAATGGTAAATCTAACCGTTAAAGAATATATAGAAAAAGAATTATTAATTTATTTTCCAAAAGAAATTCGAGGAGTACGGGATATAACTGAACATCAACGTAGTGTACATTCTTACTTTTAGTAAAACTTAAACAGATCACCATACTAAATTAATTTAAAGTAAAGAAATATCGGAAAAGGTTTGGATATGGAAATCAAAAAATTAAAAGATTTAATTATTATTGGTGGTGGAATTAATGGTGCTGGAATTGCCGCTGATGCTGCAGGTCGGGGATTATCTGTACTTATATTAGAAGCTAATGATTTAGCTTGTGCTACATCTTCAGCTAGTTCAAAATTAATTCATGGAGGGTTGCGTTATCTTGAAAATTATGAATTTCGTTTAGTTAGTGATGCTCTAGCTGAACGTGAAATCCTGTTAAAAGCAGCTCCTCATATTACTAGACCTATGCGTTTTCGTATGCCACACTGTCCGTATTTACGTCCTGCGTGGATAATTCGTCTTGGATTATTTATATATGATCATTTAAGCAAACGTGTTACTTTACCCTCTAGTAAAAGTATACGTTTTGATGCCAATTCTATACTTAAATCCAATTTTTCACGTGGTTTTGAATATTCTGATTGTTGGATAGATGATGCACGTTTAGTAGTGTTAAATGCACAAGAAGTTATTAGACAAGGTAGTGAAGTACGTACACGTTTTCGTGTGATTAAAGCTAAACGTGAAAATGCATTATGGCATGTAATAGGTCAAAATATTGATAATGGTAAATTAATTACATGGATATCTAAAGGATTGGTTAATGCTACTGGTCCTTGGGTCAATATAGTTTTGGATAATGTATTACATCTGGGTTCCAGATATAAAGTGCGATTGATTAAAGGCAGTCATATTATTTTACCTAAGATTCATTCAGAAAAATATGCTTATATATTACAAAATGAAGATCATCGAGTAGTATTTGTTATTCCTTGGATGAACAAATTTTCTCTAATTGGTACTACAGAAGTAGAATATCATGATGATCTACATAATCCGGTAATTTCTAATGAAGAAATTATGTATTTGCTTAATGTTTGTAATAATTTTTTTAACAAAAAATTGTTTAAAGAAGATATTATATGGTCTTATTCAGGTATTCGTCCCTTGTATGATGATGAATCTAATTGTCCACAAAGTATTACGCGTCAATATACTCTAGATATTCATGATGTGAATGGAAGCGCTCCTTTACTCTCCGTTTTTGGTGGAAAACTAACCACTTATCGAAAATTAGCTGAAGAAGCCTTAAATATGTTATCTAAATATTACCCTTTTGTTAGACCAGCATGGACAGAAAATAATATTCTTCCCGGAGGAGATTTTATTGGTACCATACAAAATTATGCTTCTGATTTGTATGATCGTTATAATTTCATCGGTAAATCACTGGCACAAAGGTATGCATGTACTTATGGAAGTAATAGTGAACTCATCCTTAAAGGAAAAACTAAAATATCTGATTTAGGAGAAGATTTTGGTCAAAATTTATATGAAGCTGAACTAAGTTATTTAGTTGATAATGAATGGGTATATGAAGTACCAGATGTGATCTGGCGTCGTACTAAATTAGGTTTATGGCTTTCTAAAAAAGAAATGCGTCGTATTTCGGAATGGTTGACAAAGAATCACAATAAAATCTATTGATGAGTAAAGTAAATTAATATATTTTATATTTGGAGTTACTTATAAAAATATCTTTTATTGATTTAATTTATAGATTATCTATATAATTCTAATCTAAGATATATATAAAATAAGTACGTACGAAGTGTCTATTTTTCACTTGCATAGAAAAAAGCCCGCAAGAAGGATATAAGTCATGAATGAAATTATTTCAACCACCATGTTATTATTCCTAGTAATGGATCCATTAGGAAACTTACCAATTTTTATGTTGATATTGAAACCACTAGATAAAAACAGACAGTATAGAATAATAGTGCGTGAAATGATCCTTGCTCTGATAGTTATGTTGTTCTTTTTATTTATGGGAGAAAAATTTTTAAATATTTTAAATTTAAATACAGAAATTGTATCAATTTCTGGAGGAATCATTTTACTATTAATTTCTCTAAAAATGATCTTTCCATCATCTAATGATACTGGAATGTATTGTGTATCACCGGGTGAAGAACCATTTTTAGTTCCTCTTGCTATTCCTTTAGTAGCTGGTCCAACATTATTAGCAACGTTAATCTCATTATCACATGAATATCAATATAAAATGATCTATGTGGTTATTGCTTTAGTAATAGCATCGGTAGCAAATGCAGCAGTTTTATTATCATCAGGAATCTTTTTAAGATTATTGGGAGAAAAAGGTTTGAATGTATTGGAACGTATGATGGGATTGATATTGGCTATGTTAGCAACACAGATGTTTATTAATGGTGTGCGTCTTTATTATTTAAATTCTTTCAATTCTTAAAATAGAAGATTAAAGTAATCTTATAAATTTAAGATTGGTGTTTATTTTGAGTTGAAGTTGAGGTAAAAGATTATGTCAAAATTCCATATTCTAGTTCTTAATGGTCCTAACATTAATATGTTAGGATTACGTGAACCGGATAAATATGGAAAAGAAACCTTAAAAGAAATCATAGATAAATTACTTTTATATGCTAAAAATTTTAATGTATGTATTGAGCATTTCCAGTCTAATGCAGAATATGAATTAATTAATAGGGTTCATGCAAGTCTAGATAATCATGTTGATTATATGATCATTAATCCTGCCGCATTAACTCATACTAGCATTAGTTTGCGGGATGCACTATTGAGTGTAAAAATTCCATTTATTGAAGTGCATTTATCTAATCCGTATAAAAGAGAAAAGTTTCGTAGTAATTCTTATTTTTCAGATATTTCATCGGGTATTATATGTGGTTTTGGTAGTAATGGTTATATATTAGCATTACAAGCGGCTATTAATCACNTAAAAATCATTAGAATTCGATAGATTTAATATTTAATTAAAATTAATAGATAAAAATGGCGGTGTGGACGGGATTTGAACCCGCGACCCCCGGCGTGACAGGCCGGTATTCTAACCAAACTGAACTACCACACCACATGTAAAACCAAGTAAAGAAAAACAATTAATAGTAAGTAAATTATTGGATAAAGAAAAAATACCAGACCAGACAGCTACCTGCTCTCACACGAAAAAAACTCCGCACTACCCTAGGCGCTACGACGTTTCACTACTGAGTTCGGTATGGTATCAGGTGGTACCATCGCGCTGAAACCGTCTGGTTTGGCTTAATTTTACCCTATAAAATAAATAAAATAGAACATTTCTGGTGTTATGAGGTTAAGCCTCTCGGGTCATTAGTACTGGTTAGCTTAACGTATTACTACGCTTATACATCCAGCCTATCAACGTTGTAATCTTCAACGTCCCTTCAGTAAACTTACTACTAAGTCTCAGGGAAGATTAATCTTGAGGCAGGTTTCGCGCTTATATGCTGTCAGCGCTTATCCCTTCCGCATTTAGCTACCGGGCAATGCCACTGGCGTGACAACCCGAACACCAGTGATGCGTCCACTCCGGTCCTCTCGTACTAGGAGCAGCCCCTCTCAATCTTCCAACGCCCACGGCAGATAGGGACCGAACTGTCTCACGACGTTCTAAACCCAGCTCGCGTACCACTTTAAATGGCGAACAGCCATACCCTTGGGACCTGCTACAGCCCCAGGATGTGATGAGCCGACATCGAGGTGCCAAACACCGCCGTCGATATGAACTCTTGGGCGGTATAAGCCTGTTATCCCCGGAGTACCTTTTATCCGTTGAGCGATGGCCCTTCCATACAGAACCACCGGATCACTAAGACCTGCTTTCGCACCTGCTCGCGTCGTCACGCTCGCAGTCAAGCCAGCTTATGCCTTTGCACTAACCTCACGATATCCGACCGTGATTAGCTGACCTTTGTACTCCTCCGTTACTCTTTAGGAGGAGACCGCCCCAGTCAAACTGCCCACCAGACATGGTCCTGGTTCCGGATGACGGAACTCAGTTAGAACATCCAACATTAAAGGGTGGTATCTCAAAGACGGCTCCATGTAAGCTAGCGCCCACATATCGTAGCCTCCCACCTATTCTGCACATTAACATTAAATATTCAATATCAGGCTACAGTAAAGGTTCACGGGGTCTTTCCGTCTTGCCGCGGGTACACTGCATCTTCACAGCGATTTCAATTTCACTGAGTCCTGGGTAGAGACAGTCTGGCCATCATTACGCCATTCGTGCAGGTCGGAACTTACCCGACAAGGAATTTCGCTACCTTAGGACCGTTATAGTTACGGCCGCCGTTTACCGGGGCTTCATTTCAGAGCTTCAGGTTACCCTTAACTCTTTCATTTAACCTTCCGGCACCGGGCAGGCGTCACACCGTATACATCCACTTACGTGTTAGCACAGTGCTGTGTTTTTAATAAACAGTTGCAGCCAGCTGTTATCTTAGGCTGGCTCTAGCTCCATCTGTATAGATTTCACCATAAACCAGCGTGCCTTCTCCCAAAGTTACGGCACTATTTTGCCTAGTTCCTTCACCCAGGTTCTCTCAAACGCCTTAGTATTCTCTACCAAACTACCTGTGTCGGTTTAGGGTACGGTTATATACTATCTTAATTAGTTTAGAGGCTTTTCTTGGAAGTATGGTATTAGTCACTTCATCACTTTCATGATTCGTCATTACGCCTCAGTGTTAATGGTTTTCCGGATTTTCCTAGAATACCCACCTTCACGCTTAAACTAGGACTACCTACGCCTAGCTGACCTAACCTTCTCCGTCCCCCCAGTCACAATAATATATAGTACAGGAATATTAACCTGTTGTCCATCAGCTACGCTTTTCAGCCTCGCCTTAGGTGCCGACTCACCCTGCCCTGATTATCATTGGACAGGAAACCTTAGTTTTTCGGCGGGCAGGTTTTTCACCTGCCTTATCGTTACTCATGTCAGCATTCGCACTTCTGATACCTCCAGTATACTTCTCAATATACCTTCTACGGCTTACAGAACGCTCCCCTACCCAACAAAAATATAATTTTTTGTTGCCGCAGCTTCGGTACATAATTTAGCCCCGTTATATCTTCCGCGCAGGCAGACTCGACCAGTGAGCTATTACGCTTTCTTTAAATGATAGCTGCTTCTAAGCTAACATCCTGGCTGTCTAAGCCTTCCCACATCGTTTTCCACTTAACTATGATTTAGGGACCTTAGCCGACGGTCTGGGTTGTTTCCCTTTCCACGACGAACCTTAGCACTCGCCGTGTGTCTCCTATGATAACATTCAGCGGTATTCGAAGTTTGCCTCGGATTAGTAAGCCTGGATGGCTCCCTTACCGAAACAGAGCTCTACCCCCACTGATGAATTCATAAGGCGCTACCTAAATAGCTTTCGGGGAGAACCAGCTATCTCCCGGTTTGATTGGCCTTTCACCCCTAACCACAGGTCATCCGCTGATTTTTCAACATCAGTCGGTTCGGTCCTTCAATTAGTATTACCTAATCTTCAACCTGCCCATGGTTAGATCACCGGGTTTCGGGTCTGTATCCTGCAACTAAACGCCCAATTAAGACTCGGTTTCCCTACGGCTCCCTTATTTAGTTAACCTTGCTACAGAATACAAGTCGCTGACCCATTATACAAAAGGTACGCAGTCATCTTATATAATAAGACTCCTACTGCTTATACGTATATAGTTTCAGGATCTATTTCACTCCCCTCACCGGGGTTCTTTTCACCTTTCCCTCACGGTACTAGTTCACTATCGGTCAATCAGGAGTATTTAGCCTTAGAGGATGGTCCCCCTATCTTCAAACAAGATACCACGTGTCTCGTTTTACTCTTTGAGCTAGTTTATAAAATTTTCTTGATATTTTTATATACGGGACTATCACCCTGTATCGTCTTTCTTTCCAAAAAGTTCTACTAATATCAATAAAAATAATTCTAACTCTGGGCTCTTCCCTATTCGCTCGCCACTACTAAGGGAATCTCAATTGATTTCTTTTCCTCGAGATACTTAGATGTTTCACTTCTCTCGGTTAGCTTTATTAAACTATATATTCATTTAATAATGATGTATTTATACATCGGGTTTCCCCATTCGGATATCACTGATTAAAACGCTTCTAACAGCTTATCAGTGCTTTTCGCAGTTTAGCACGTCCTTCATCGCCTCTGATTGCCTAGGCATTCACCATATACGCTTAGTTACTTAACCCCATAACCCACAAATGTTCTAATTTTTCAATTTTTTAAAGAGCTTTTTATAAAAACTGTTAATTTAACGCTCGCCCTCACCCTTATCAGGGGTGTGCTCTAGCCGACTGAGCTACAGGCCTATAGTATAGAATTATAGGCCTTTTATCTAAAATAATTAGTGTGTGCACTAGATACATGATTTTTTAATTTAAGGAGGTGATCCAACCACAGGTTCCCCTACGGTTACCTTGTTACGACTTCACCCCAGTCATGAATCATAAAGTGGTAAGTGCCCTCCTTTTGCAAGGTTAAACTACTTACTTCTTTTACAACCCACTCCCATGGTGTGACGGGCGGTGTGTACAAGGCCCGAGAACGTATTCACCGTGACATTCTGATTCACGATTACTAGCGATTCCTACTTCGTGGAGTCGAGTTGCAGACTCCAGTCCGAACTACGACGCATTTTATGAGATCCGCTCACTCTTACGAGCTTGCTCCTCTTTGTATACGCCATTGTAGCACGTGTGTAGCCCTGGTCGTAAGGGCCATGATGACTTGACGTCATCCCCACCTTCCTCCAGTTTATCACCGGCAGTCTCCTTTGAGTTCCCGCCTTTACGCGCTGGCAACAAAGGATAAGGGTTACGCTCGTTGCGGGACTTAACCCAACATTTCACAACACGAGCTGACGACAGCCATGCAGCACCTGTCTCGTAGTTCCTGTTACAGCACTTCTATATTTCTATAGAATTCTACGGATGTCAAGACCAGGTAAGGTTCTTCGTGTTGCATCGAATTAAACCACATGCTCCACCGCTTGTGCGGGCCCCCGTCAATTCATTTGAGTTTTAACCTTGCGGTCGTACTCCCCAGGCGGTCGATTTAACGCGTTAGCTCCGGAAACCATAGTTAATATCTACAATCTCCAAATCGACATCGTTTACAGCATGGACTACCAGGGTATCTAATCCTGTTTGCTCCCCATGCTTTCGCACCTCAGTGTCAGTATTCATCTAGGAGGTCGCCTTCGCCACTGGTATTCTTTCGGATATCTACACATTTCACCGCTACACCCGAAATTCTACCTCCCTCTACGATACTCGAGTAGATCAGTTTCAAATGCCATTCCTAGGTTAAGCCCAGGGCTTTCACATCTGACTTAATCTACCACCTACGTGCTCTTTACGCCCAGTAATTCCGATTAACGCTTGCACCCTCCGTATTACCGCGGCTGCTGGCACGGAGTTAGCCGGTGCTTCTTCTGTAGATAACGTCAAAATAAATAGTTATTAATTATTTATTCTTCCTTTCTACTGAAAGTACTTTACAACCCTAAGGCCTTCTTCATACACGCGGCATAGCTGCATCAGGGTTTCCCCCATTGTGCAATATTCCCCACTGCTGCCTCCCGTAGGAGTCTGGACCGTATCTCAGTTCCAGTGTGGCTGGCCATCCTCTCAGACCAGCTAGGGATCGTCGCTTTGGTGAGCCTTTACCTCACCAACTAGCTAATCCCATCTGGGTTCATCCGTTGGTGTGAGGCCTTGTCTTATTGAATTAAGTTAAGGTCCCCCACTTTCCTTTTACAAGAATATGCGGTATTAGCCATCGTTTCCAATGGTTATCCCCCTCCATCGGGCAGATCCCCAGATTTTACTCACCCGTCCGCCACTCGTCGACAGAAAATTTTACTTTTCCTCGTTACCGTTCGACTTGCATGTGTTAGGCTTGCCGCCAGCGTTCAATCTGAGCCATGATCAAACTCTTTCCTTTAACTAAATTAATAAGTAAAAAACTTATTTGATAAATATTTTTACTTCCTTTTTAAGACATTAGAAGTAATTTATATCATGTTCATTAGTGCACACACTAATTATTATAGATTTTTAAAGAACAAATACACATTCGAACATTATACTATATATATTATNTTTTAAAATTGCAAGACTTTTTTCTTTCTAATTTGATTAGATACATTTATAAGTACAATACTGTTATGATATAATATCAATTACTAATATTGAAACGTCTTTTGAAGCGTTCAACACGACCTCGTGTATCAATAATGCGCTGTTTTCCAGTATAAAATGGATGACATTTACAACATACGTCTAAAGTTAGATTAGCTTTTAATGTAGATTTAATTTGTATTATATTACCACACCTACATGTTGCGGTAATAGGAGTATAATTAGGATGAATGTTTTTCTTCATATTAACCCTCTTATTCTTCTTTTAACATTAAGATCAAAATAGTTGGTCTAACTCTTTATTTAGATTCAAAATATAATTAATATCAGATAAATTATGTTGATTGTTCAGGTTGTTGTATCTCTTAGTATCACAGAATATTTTGATTATATTGTTCCTCCAAATCTCAAACCTATAATAGGCACTAGAGTTAATGTACCTTTTGGTAATCGCAATATAATTGGAATTATTGTAAATATTCTAAATAAAAGTTCTATTTGTATAAAGGATTTAAAAAATATCAATTACATTATTGATACTGAATCTTTATTTCAGAAAGAATTATGGACCGTTTTAGTTTGGGCAGCCAATTATTATCACTATCCTTTAGGTAAAGTACTCTTTTATTCTATTCCAATTTTATTACGAAACGGTCAAAAACTTCCAGAAGTTTATCCTTCTACTATTTTTAATAGTCAACTTACTAACAATAATACTTCAATCATCAATAAAATTGAACAAACATTTTTTTTAAATTATGAACAAAAAACAGCTATTACAAATATCTGTAAAATTACAGATAATTTTACTGCTTGGTTATTAGCTGGTATTACTGGTTCAGGAAAAACTGAAGTGTATCTTAATATAGTAAGTCATATTGTTAATACAGGTCATCAAGTACTTATATTAGTACCTGAAATTAGTTTAATTCCTCAAACAATTACACGTTTTAAGAAACGTTTTAATGTACCGATAGAAATCGTACATTCAGGTCTTAATAATAAGAAACGCTTAGAAGTTTGGATGAGAGTTCGTACAGGAGAAGTTCCTATTATTATAGGAACACGATCAGCTATATTTACCCCATTTGTTAATCTTGGAATCATTATAATTGATGAAGAACATGATACTTCTTATAAAGAACAAAAAGGATGGAAATATCAAGCAAGGGATTTAGCAGTATTACTAGCAAAAAATAAAAATATTCCTATAGTAATGGGTTCTGCTACTCCATCACTAGAAACGTTATATAATGTGAAATTAGGAAAATATAAATGCTTACACCTAAAACAAAGAGCTGGTAAAGCAAATTGGTATACACAAAATATTATTGATTTAAAAAAATCTCCCGTATCAGAAGGTATATCTTCAGTATTAAAAAATAAAATTACTGTACATTTACAACATAATAATCAAGTCTTATTATTTTTGAATAGAAGAGGTTTTTCAACGTCCATCATCTGTAAAAATTGCGGATGGATTGCTGAATGCAAATACTGCGACCATAGTTATACATATCATAAAGAATATAAATACTTACATTGTCATTATTGTAATAGAAAAACTTCACTTCCAGAAAAATGTAAAAAATGTGGAATAAAGAATTTAATTCCATTAGGAATTGGTACTGAGAAAATAGAACGAAAACTAAAAAAAATTTTCCCTAATATACCAATATGGCGCATTGATCGTGACACAATAAGTCATAAAAACACCATAGAATGCAATTTAACAAAAATCCTCTCTGGTGGTCCACAGATTTTAATTGGTACACAAATGTTAGCTAAAGGACATCATTTTCCTAATATTACATTAGTAGCTTTATTAAATGTTGATGGAGCATTATTTTCTGGAGATTTTCGTTCATCTGAACGTTTCGCACAACTCTATACACAAATAGCAGGACGTGCAGGTCGTGGTAAAAAAGGTGGAGAAGTTATATTACAAACCTATCATCCTAATCATCCTTGGTTACAAAAATTATTATATCAAGGTTACAATTGTTTTGCTAATGAAGCTTTAAAAGAACGCAAAATAGTATTTTTACCACCTTATAGCAACCATGTATTAATTCGTGCAGAAGATAAAAATAATAATTATGCGAAAATTTTCCTCAATTATATACGTAACATATTTAATTTTTCTGCTCTTACTGATGCTCAATTATTAATTATGGGGCCAATACCTGCATTACAAAGTAAGCGTAATGGAAAATATCGATGGCAATTGCTTTTACAACATCCTATGCGTATAAAATTACAACAAATTATTCAATCTAATCTTAAAAAGATTTATAGTTTGCCTAAACTAACCAAAGTAAAATGGACCATAGATGTCGACCCGATCGAAAATTAGTTGAAATTGATAAATTAATATGGAGAATAGAATACTAGTTAAATAGATTCGCAAAAATATTTATATAAAATGATTTATTACTCAGCACAGCTTCTTTTAGAATTATTATTCGTGAATTTCAGTATTGAGTGAAGGGATGTTACTAATTAAAATATAGAATATAAAAAGCTATAATTTTTAGCAAAAATAAAAAATTGTTTCGATAAGCATGGAGATGAGTAGAATTATTCTAAGTGCGCTGAGTAATGATTCAATATGTTTATTAGTTAAGCTATTTAGATTAAAATATTGTGAACAAATATCAATGAAATGATATTCACAATTAATTTGAATAAAAATAATTAAAATATTATTATATAATTAAAAATGAATTTTAGGCGCGTTGGCAGAGTGGTTATGCAGCGGATTGCAAATTCGCATAGTTCGGTTCAATTCCGAAACGCGCCTTAGCTTACTTAGCGTCAATCCTTATAATCAGTATAGCCCGGATGGTGGAAGTGGTAGACACAAGGGACTTAAAATCCCTCGGCAGTATAGCTATGCGGGTTCGAATCCCGCTCTGGGCATGATTAAATTCAGGCAGAATTCACGGTTACAGCAAAGCAACAGAAATCAACGAAAGGTTTACACTACAAAATAGAAGTAATTAATAGATAAGAGATAAATTATTAATGAGCTTGTTCCCAATTATTACCTATTCCAATATTTACATACAGAGGTATTTCTAAGATCATAGAATTTTCCATAAAATAACGAATACTTTTTATAGCTATTTCTAAAAGTGAACTCTCTACTTCAAATACTAATTCATCATGTACTTGAATAATCATTTTAATATAATTTGTATAATGATTTATATTAATCCAATTATCTAAAGAAATCATTGCTAATTTAATAATATCTGCCGCTGTTCCTTGTATTACAGCATTAATAGCAGTACGCAATGCAGCATTTTGATGAATCCTATTTGGCGAATGTATTTGTGGTATATAAAGTCTTCTACCAGTTAGAGTAGTAACATATCGAGATTGTTTTGCTATTTCTTTCATTTTATTAATGTATGTAAATATCCCTTGATATTGTTCAAAATATTTATCAATGTAATTTTTTGCAGCTTTTATAGATATATTTAGCTGATTGGATAAACCAAAAGCACTCATACCATAAATTACTCCAAAATTAATAATTTTAGCTTTACGCCGTTGTATTTGAGTTACTTGAGATACCTCAATCCCAAAAATTTTAGCAGCTGTGAAAGCGTGAAGATCCTGGTTTGTATGAAAGCAGTTTAGCAATTTTTTATCTTTAGAGAGATGAGCAAGAACTCGTAATTCTATCTGAGAATAATCCGCTGATACAATCTTATATTGTTTAGATGCAATAAAAGCTTGACGTATTCTTCTTCCTTGTGCATTACGAATGGGAATATTTTGTAAGTTCGGACTCCTAGATGAAAGACGACTAGTAGTAGTTAAAGTCTGGTCATAAAAACTATGAACTCTTCTAGTAATTACATTTATTAATTGTGGTAATTTATCAGTATAAGAATTTTTTAATTTGGCTAAGCTGCGATACTCTATAATTATTTTTGCCAACTGATGATATCTAGTGAGATTAACTAATACTTTTTCATTAGCTGACATAAAACCACAAGTCCTTTTTGTTAAGGTTGGTTGAATTATATTCTTATTTTGTTTAAAAAGAACCTTTTGTAATTGCTTAGAAGAAGCGAGATTAAAATCTTCTCCTGCTATTTTATAGGCCATATTTTCTAATGATCGAATACGAGACGCTAATTCATCTGAATAAGATTTTAAAAGAGCTGCATCAATTATAACTCCATTACATTCTATGCGGGAAAGAACTATCAATAATGGCATTTCAATCTTATCAAAGATGTTTTTTAAAGTTAAATGACTGTTTAGATATTCGCACATTTTAAAATACAATTTTAAAATTATATCAGCTTTTTGTGCTAGATATTGTGGGAAATAAGATTCTTTATTAACTAATATTTTCTCACAGTTAGGAAACCAATCTTGAATAAATGTTTGGAAATCTTTTTTAATTGATAATGGATTTATTACATATGATCCGACTTGAGTATCAAAATAAATCCCTAATAGCTCAATGTCATAGAATTTTAGGATTCTATAATAAGATTTAAGATTTTCCCCAATTTTTTTTATTTTATTATTTTCTAAAATTGGTTTTAAATATGATAACACCTGTGGTAATGTTAATTCTAAGAATGTTTCAATATCATTGGGCAATAGAGATAAATAAACCGATGATCCTATATTTATCGCAATAGATAATCCAATTAATACTTGACGACTATTCTGAAAATTAGTCTCCATATGAAAAGCAAATAAAGAACTTTTTTCTAGGGTTTTTATCCATGATAGAAATGTTTGCTGATCTGTAATATGCTTATAGCACATAAACTTTTTTATTAAGAGATTTTTTAGAAGTTTATGGAAGTTGTTTTGATCTTATGAATCCATTTTTTTAATTCATAACGTTCACACAGTCTTAACAATTCTTCCCTATGTGGTTTAGTTATGATTAATTCATCATAATGCATTTTAATCTTAAGATTAGTTTTTATAGTAGCAAGAAGACGATAAAGAAATACCATTGATTTATACTTTTGTAACCTAGATATTAAAGATTTAACACCTGGAAGAGATAGTTGTGATATTTTAGCTAGATTAGAAAAAATCTCATTAACATTACCTATATAAGTTAATAACTTTTGTGCAGTTTTTATTCCTATTCCAGGAACTCCAGGAATATTATCTGAACTATCTCCCATTAAAGCTATAAGATCAATAATTAAATTTGGTGGTACTCCATATTTATACACTACTTCTGACGGTCCCATAACCGTATTATTGCTTGTATTTATTAGTATAATATTTGATGTAACGAGTTGCGCTATATCTTTATCATTGCTCTCTATAAAAACTTTTCCTCCTTGCTGTTCTATATGTTTTGCTAAGCTACCAATAATATCATCTGCTTCTACTTCTTTAGAAGCCACCCATATAGGTATTCCCAAAGCTTTAATGATACTATATAAGGGTTCTATTTGCAGCTGTAAACCGTAAGGCATGGGTAATCTGTGTGACTTATACTCAGTAAACAATTTATGTCTAAAAGTATTTTTAGAAGCGTCAAAAACTACTAACATATACTTAGGATTATAAACTTGTAATAAATTATTAAGCATGTTCAATACTCCATAAATTGCACCCGTAGGTTCTCCCATACTGTTAGTTAAAGCAGGCAACGCATAATAAGCTTTATAAAAAAAATAAGTACCATCTATTAAAAAAACTGGATTAGTAATATGGGATGAAATATCCATAGCATAAATTCCGAAAATATTATAGTTTATGGTATCTTATGAAGATAATTAACTATTTTACTATATTGTTGCAACTTTTTATAAATAGAAGATCCTTTTATTGCTTCATTTTTAATGAGATATTTTCCATCTACAACTATTGTGGGAACACTTGTTATTGGAAAACTTTTTGCTGATTGTTCTTGTTTGAAAGTCAATAATCTTACGCTTAAACTATTCCATAAATAATAATAATCTCTCATTGAGATACCTAAATTATTAAAAACTTTAGCAACATCATCCGCAGAAACCATAAGGTTATTTCTAATAACTGTTTCAAATATTGGTAAAATAGCACTCTTTTCTATTCCTAAAGCTATGGAGATACTCCATGCTTGAGTTAGAATTTTTCCCTTTGAAATATCTACATGATATTTAAAAGTTTTAAATGTAGATAATTTTTCGTTTTGATGAAACATCAATTCAAATTGATAACAATGAGGACAGAAAAAAGAGAAAAATTCTACTACCGGAGGAAGTCCAAACACCGGTTTATTAAGTGTAATATAATCTTCTCCATTAATAAATGGAGCAGCAATAACCATGGTATTTATCAAAAACATACCTAATAATATGAAATATTTTGTTATTTTCATACAAGACCAGTAGATTAATATTCATTAAATTGCTATAATTATTAAGAGAGATGATCTTCTAAGAAGAAAACAAGTATTCAGAGAGATAGTAATTTAAAATTAAATAGAGGGGCGGATGAAATTAAATCAATCCACCCCTTACCTAATCCAATTAATTTTTATTACTACTCCTACTCTACTTATTTTACTGCTTCCTTTAAAAATTTTCCCGAGACAAAGGCAGGAACGTTAGTAGCAGCTATTTTAATCTCTTGACCAGTTTGAGGATTACGTCCTATTCGTTCAGCACGATGATTTACTTTAAATGTACCAAAACCAATTATTTGTACCATTTCACCCGCTTTAAGACATTCTGTAATAGAAGCTAGAGTAGATTCTAATGCAATTTTTGCTTGGGATTTAGACAAATCTGATTTTTCGGCTATTCTTTCAATAAGTTGAGTTTTATTCATAATATATTATCCTTACATTATATATGTTATGTTAGCAAATTTAATCTAGAGTTACTCTACTGTAGAAAATTAGAAATCAAATTTAAATATTTTATATAAAAATCTCTTTTTAGCTTTGAATATGCTAAATATTCATATTTATGTTAATCAATAAGTTTCTTGATTTTATTCAAATATTGAATAACATCTCATTACTTTAAATCATCGCTTTTTCTATATCTTATATTCAAATAAAAGTCAAAAAAAAATAGATTATCATATCATAGACTTATTACTTCATAAATACCATCTTACATACGAGTAATTTGTACTCTCGTTTTTTTCAAACTGAATTTAATTCTCTTTTTTGAATTCAGTGCAATAATTATAAATTAATAATTTTTATATATTATGGAGTTCAATATGCTAAATCAGTTACAAAATAATGAGACTCTTAATAATTATCTTTTAAATACTTTATTAAAACCACGTAAAGAACTACTAATTGCTTATTATAAGATTATTGGTTTTAAACCTCACCAAGAAATATTTCAAGCCATTGATGAAACTGCCTTAATTCTTTTTTGCTCACATTTATTAGATTATTTATCATATGGACATTTCTATCTTTATAGACGTCTATTAGAAAACCTTAAAAGTCCACTGTCTAAATCAAAAAAGTTTTTTATCGCAAAAATTTTCTTTGCATTACAAAAGAATACTCAATTAATAATGAAATTATATGACATATATTTATGTGTTACTATTAACGATGATAATTATCTACATTTTCAAAAAGCTTTGTCTGAAGTAGGAGAAGCTCTAGCTTCACGTTTTATACTAGAAGATAAATTAATAAATTTAACGTAGTTTACCTGAAATTAAATTAATTAAAACATAGCTTTACTCAACTCATCCATCTATCTCATCAATACCAATTGTATTTTTAATCTACTAAAGTCAATCAAGCGTCTTTCTCTGGATCTGGAAAAATTTTCATTTTATTTTCTTTGGGTTGCCATGACAGATCATTACGCATATAATATGGCTCAATACTACACTCAGCCGAAAAAATCTTTCCTTCTTTAAATGCAGCTCTAGCTAAAGATAATATATTTTTTGCTATAGGTATACTTATTGGGCTAGATATATATAATCTTTTTATATCTTTTAATTCTTGATAAGTATGCCATCCATTTCCAGCTAAACACCATATTCCATTCAGATTAGATATTTTAGATTCTACTGCTAATGGTTTAAGTACTGTCTCGGTTTTAATTCCATTCCAACTAGAATATGAAGCATTTGTACGTTGATATTCTCCCCAATATATTTCTCCCATATAAGCATCAAGTGCAACTAAAACTCTGGGAATTCCAGTTAGATGCCAAGCACCTTCTGCTACTATAGCTAATGAAGATATTCCAATCAGAGGTAAATCTAATGCCAATCCAATTCCTTGAACTATGCCCATTCCAATACGTAATCCCGTAAAACTACCGGGACCACGATTATATGCTAAAACCTCAAGTTGATTTAAGCAAATTCCTGCTTCACTGATAAGCTTTTGTATCATAGGTAAAATAGATTGAGCATGGTTTTTTGGACAATATTTTAACACTGATGTTATTTCTCCATTATTAAATAATGCTACTGAACATACATCAGTGGATGTATCAATCGCTAAAATTCGCATTACTGCTAACTAATTCTATAATAAAAAAATCCTAACCTAATACTATTTTAGGTATTTTAAAGTACGTAGTGCCTTAATACGTTGTTCTAGAGAGGGATGGGAATTAAAAAGCATACTTACTGCAGCAGTCCTCTTCCTCTTCTTACTACCATTGCCATTAATACAAAAAGGTCTTATAGTACTGATTTCTTTTGGTAGTTCAATACTACTTTTTAGACGTTGTAAAGCCGCAATCATTTTATCACGTCCTACTAATCTAGCTGCACCCGCATCCGCATAGAATTCACGTTTACGTGAAAACCACATGATAATAATACTAGAAAGAATTCCAATTGCTGTTTGTAATGCAGAAACAGCCGCGGTCACAAAATATAGCGTAGAAGTAGAATTATAATTACGATTTGCTGAGAGCAATCCCGAAATAAATTGAGCTAATATACGAGAAATAAAGAATACAAAAGTATTTGCTATACCTTGAAGTAAAGTCATCGTAACCATATCACCATTAGCAATATGACTCATCTCATGTGCTAAAACTGCTTCTACTTCTTCTTTAGTCATATCTTTCAATAAACCTGCAGATACTGCAATTAATGAATCATCACGACGAGCCCCAGTAGCAAAAGCATTAATATCTGTTGCAGGATAGATTGCTACTTTAGGCATACCAATACGCATTTTTTTTGCCTGTTTTGAAATTGTTTCTATAAGCCATTGTTGGATTTCATCACAGGGTTTGGTAATAATTTTTCCACCTACTGACATCAAAGCGATTTTTTTTGACAAAAAAAGTGAAATTAATGCTCCTCCAAAACCTGTGACTCCAGCTAACACCATAAGTGCTAGAACACTACTAGATTTAATACCAGTAATAGTGAGAAGCACTCCAATTATCAACATTACACTAATATTTGTTATTATAAAGAGGGCAAGACGTCTCATCATAAATTTTATCCTCAAATACATGATAAAAATCCAATTGTTATAGCTAATAAATTTTATTTTTATTGAATATAACTATTTTTTGTCAATTTACTGTTAAAGTAAGCCAAAACTCATAATAATTATATTGTTATTTGATTGGTGAATTTCAACTGCTAGAAAAATTAATTAGTATTTTATTATAAATTTCGTACTATATAAATAGCAACATATTATTTTAATATGGTTGATTATAATCATTTTTAAAGTATAAATAAAATCAATTGAGATATAATGTGATTATATCTAAACAGTACTGTTTATAGATAATCAATCGTTTTTTTAATTATTAGATCTACATAATCACCATATTTTTATATACATACAACCATATAAAGAATAAAATATTAATTAATAATTAATTATATTGAGATAATAAGCATTAAATGTTAAAGCCTGAACTACTTTCTCCTGCTGGCACATTAAAAAATATGCGTTATTGTTTTGCTTATGGTGCAGATGCAGTTTATGCAGGACCTCCACGTTATAGTTTACGCGTACGTAATAATGAATTTAGTTATAAAAACTTAGAAATGGGTATTAATGAAGCTCATATTCAGAAAAAAAAATTTTATATTGTAATAAATATTAGTCCACATAATTCAAAAATAAAAACCTTAATTAAGGATTTAAAATCTATTATTGATCTCAAACCCGATGCTTTAATCGTTTCAGATCCGGGAGTGATAATGTTGATCCAAGATTCTTTTCCTACTATTCCTATTCACTTATCAGTACAAGCCAATGCAGTAAATTGGGCTACCGTCTCATTTTGGCATAAAATGGGTTTAAAACGTATTATATTATCACGAGAACTTTCTCTCGAAGAAATTGAACAGATACATGAACGTGTTCCGGAGATTGAATTAGAGGTTTTTGTTCATGGTGCGATTTGCATGGCATATTCAGGACGATGTTTATTATCTACCTATATTAATAAAAGAGATTCTAATCAAGGAGCATGTACCAATAATTGTCGTTGGAAATATAAAGTTCAAGAAGGAAAAGAAGATGAAATAGGTAATATCATTATTTCTAATCCATCTAAAACTAATAATAAATTATTTTTAATAAAACAAACGCAAACGGAATCTTCAGATATTCATCCTAAAGAAGAGTATATGACGTCTTTTGAAGATGAACATGGAACTTATATTTTTAATTCCAAAGACTTACGAGCGATAAGACATGTAGAACGTTTAATTAAAATAGGTATACATTCATTTAAAATAGAAGGAAGAACTAAATCATTTTATTATTGTGCTCGGACAACACAAATTTATCGTAATGCCATTGATGATGCAATCGCTGGAAAACCATTTAATCATTTTTTATTAGAAATGTTAAACGGCTTGTCGCATCGAGGGTATACTGAAGGTTTTTTATCTCGTCATCATCCTGATGATCTACAAAATTATTACTATAGTCATTCTGTATCTAATAAACAAAAGCTGGTAGGCGAATTTACTGGAGAACGGCGAGGAGAATTAGCACAAATAGCCGTAAAAAACAAATTTTATAAAGGTGATAGTGTCCAAATTATTTCCCCACAAAGAAATGTTAATTTACGGGTGAGATTCATGGAAAATAATAAATCGCAGTCCATAACTATAGCGCCTGGTGATGGTCATTTAGTTTGGATACCCATTCCCACCAACCTTGATCTTGATTTTGCATTATTAATACTTAATCTTTTTCCCCATTCACCAATTTAGATCTTCATATAAAACTACTGCATGTTGAAAATATTTAACTTTTTCCAATCTAATTACACTGCAAAAATAAAATACTTGCTGCTAATTAATTAAATTTTTGCAGATCATATTTTGATATTTATTGTCAATTTTTACACCTCTATTCTATTTATTTCTTTATGATCAACAATCAAGGCAATGAGCAGAACATCAAAATAGCTAGTCCTAGTAGTGATATATCAGTAACTCAAAGGCAAAGACCAAATATTAATTGCTATACTTGAGTTTACAACTCGTTCCTTGACACAAATTACTGCAATAACGTTTGTTTCATAGCAGCTATACGGCTAATGGCTAATTATTTTATATTGATATAGTAATTTCCAGAACACGTGTCGTGTCTATTATAGAAATCTATACCATAAAGCTTTTTCAAGTTCTTTAAATGCACTGTTCCATGCAAAAAGTATTATAAATAAACTAAAAGCAATTATTATTAATATTCGGGTAAGAGATTAGTTACTAATGTAGGATGTTTAAATGAAGCTAGAATCTTTTGTATTTATGCTTCTTACATTACTACTATTTTCATAAAAAGTTTGATATTCTTCTTTAAGATTTATTATACTTTCTGCCCAATTAATAATAACTTATTACGATGAGTAATCATAAAAAAACTTTTCTAGTAACATGTGCCTTACCCTATGCTAATGGTTCTATTCATATAGGACACATGCTTGAACATATTCAGGCGGATATTTGGGTACGTTATCAAAAAATGCGAGGCCATAAAATTTTTTTTATTTGTGCTGATGATGCACATGGAACTCCAATATTATTAAAGGCACAAGAATATGGTTTAGATCCTGAAGACATGATTAAAAAAATATATAAAGAACATAAAAAAGATCTTTTAGCATTCAATATTAGCTATGATAACTATCATACAACACATACTAAAGATAATTATGAGTTTTTAACAATTATTTACCATAAACTACAACAACAAGGTTTTATTAAAAAACACCTATTAAATCAATTATATGATGCAGAAATAAAAATGTTTCTGCCTGATCGCTTTGTTAAAGGTTATTGTCCTATTTGTAAAGCCTCAGAACAATATGGAGATAATTGTGAAATGTGTGGATCAATCTATAATCCGACAGACTTAATTAATGCAAAATCCGTAATTACAGGAACTGTCCCCATTCTACGTAGTTCAGAACATTTATTTTTCGATCTTCCATTATTTACTAAAATGTTAAAATCCTGGATTAGATCGGGTTGTTTATCAGAACAAGTGGTTAATAAATTACAAGAATGGTTTGAGGTTGGTCTTCACCCATGGAATATATCTCGTGATGCTCCATATTTTGGATTTGAAATTCCTGATAATATTGGGAAATATTTTTATGTTTGGCTAGATGCACCTATTGCTTATATAAGTACTTTTAAAAATTTATGTGATAAAAGAAAAGATATATGTTTCAATGATTTTTGGAAACCTAACTCTACAGTTAACTTATGTCATTTTATAGGAAAAGATATTATTTATTTTCATGGTTTATTTTGGCCAGCCATACTAGAGGGAAGTGGATTTCGTAAACCAACTAAGATTTTTGTACATGGATATGTAACCGTCAATGGCATCAAAATGTCTAAATCTAGAAATACTTTTATTAAAGCCAGTACTTGGTTAGAATTTTTAGATGCTGATAGCTTGCGTTATTATTATTCTACTAAATTATCTTCTAGCATAGAAGATATAGATCTAAATTTCCAAGATTTTATACAACGCGTAAACTCCGATATTGTTAATAAAATAGTTAATTTAGCAGCTAGATCTGCAAGTTTTATTAATAAATATTTTTCAAGTTGGTTGGGTAGTAATTTAGAAAAACCAGAATTATATGAACTTTTTCTCAAAACCTCAATACCGATAGAAAATGCTTTTTTTAATCGTGAATTTAGTCAAGCTATCAAACAAATTATTTTTCTCGCAGATCTAGCTAATAGTTATATAAACCAAAAAAAACCATGGTTATTAGTTAATCAGGAAAATAAGAAAAGCGATTTGCAGTCTATATGTACTATGGCATTAAATTTATTTAGAATATTAATGACATTTCTTAAACCAATTATTCCTACTATTACTGAACGTTCAGAAAGATTTTTAAATTGTAAATTAGAGTGGAATGAAATCAATATTCCATTATTAAATCATAAAATTTCTGTATTTAAGAATATTTATAATCGGATAAATCATCAAAATATTCAGGCAATGTTAGAATCTATAAAAAAAGATAATTGAAATATAACCCCAAGCTGGGGTTATATTTGTTATGAATAATAATTATTTGTTATTGATCAATCCTTGCTCATGTTTCATAATTCGGTTATTACTATTACTATCAACTTTATTTTCAATAGTTATCTTCTGTGGTTTATGTTCTTCAGGAATTTCATATTCCAATTCAAGTTTTAATAATCCATTCTCTAAAAGAGCACTTTGTACTTTCACCCTATTATGAAGATTAAAACTAAGGCTAAATTCGTCACAAGAAATTCCCTTGTGTAACCACTTAACATTCTTTCTATCTTCCTTCATTTTTCCTTTATCTTTACAGTCATGTTTACCAGTAATAGTAAGTTGTCCATTTTGTAATGTAATATCTAACTCTTTTTCTTTATATCCAGGGACACTCACTGTAAGACTATAATGATTTTCATCCATCTGAATAAGATTATAACAAGGAGAATCAGATAAAGGAACATCTCCTGTTAACCTGCTAAATAATCGATCCATCCGATCAAAACGATCAGAAAAAAGATTATCTGTAATTCCAGGAATTAATGAAAAAGAACGATAAGTCATCATAGACCTCCTTAGTTATTAAAATAATTATGATATGATGCTTCTTTTATCTCACTGCCTGAGTAACTAAGTATAGCGGTTAATTTCCGCTTTAGTAAATGAAGCACCTGAAATATTTTATTCTTTAATAAGGATTATCTGTAATTTTTCAAGAGCAATTATAAATTATATTACTTAATGTGAATATATTAAAATTCTTGATGAGTTAACTATTAACTAAAGGAGGAATATATACCATTCCCATATCCCAAGGTTGTTCTATCCAAGTGTTTTGAGGTATTTCAATAACATATTTATCTACTAAAGATTTAGCATTGGATTTAGCAAAAATTGTTACTAAATAGCCATTAGGATAGATACTACGAATAGCTTTTATAGTATTACCAGTATCTACAAGATCATCAACTATAATATAATCCTGGCCATTATGAGTACGATCATATTTAATCAATGTTATATCATTTTGTATGTCATGATTATAACTGGAAATGCAAAGGGTATCAACATATCTAATATTTAATTCTCTAGCTAATAAACATGCGGGAATTAATCCTCCTCTACTAACAGCAATAATACCTATCCATTGTTTAGCAGGGAGAAGTAATTCCGCTAAATTTCGTGTGTGAATTAATAACATTTCCCAAGTAACAATATATTTAGATTTTTTAATCATAAGGTTTGCGTTCGCCATAAACAAATACCAGTTGTTTTTGTCATAAGAGTTAAATATTCCTCATGAAAAATATTTTCTTCCTTACTAGCTTTAACAATACGTATAGGAGATGATTTTTGTGAACTTTCACTAAAGTAATTACTATTACCAAATATAAATGATATTTGTTCACCTGTCATAGCTAAATAAATATCAGCTAAAATTTCAGCATCTAATAGAGCACCATGTTTGAATCTTCGTTGCTTATGATTAATTTTATATCTACTACACAGCGCATCCAGACTGTTTCGTTTTCCGGGAAATAACTTTCGAGCTAATGATAGTGTATCCGTAATCCGACATAATGACTCAATTTTTGGAATATTACGATTTAACATCTGAAATTCATAATTGATGAAACCAATATCAAAAGAAGCATTATGTATGATTAGTTCTGCTCCTTGGATATAATTTAAAAATTTGTCTGCAATTTGATTAAAAAAAGGCTTATCTAATAAAAAATCTTCAGTAATTCCATGAATAGACAGTGCCATAGGATCTATTAAGCGATTTGGGTTTAAATAAGTATGAAAGTTATTTCCCGTAAAATGTCTAGAAGATATTTCAATGGCACCAATCTCTATGATTCGGTGTCCTTCATAACATCTACCAAATTTATTTATACCTGTAGTTTCAAGATCTAATACAATTTTTCTTGTGATCAATTTTTTCATAACTTATAATTAACATTAAATGTATAAAACAGTAAACATTTTTACAGATGGTTCTTGCTTAGGAAATCCCGGACCCGGTGGGTATGGTATAATATTATATTATGGAAAATATAAAAAGTCACTAAGCTCCGGATTTTATTTAACTACAAATAATCGGATGGAACTTATAGCTGTCATTGTGGCATTAGAGTTGTTAAAAGAACCATGTATAGTGCAAATCACTACTGATAGTAGATATGTACAACTAGGAATAAAATCTTGGATTCACCATTGGAAAGATAGTAATTGGCTTACATATAATAAACATCCCGTAAAAAACCTAGATTTATGGCAACGTCTTTATAAAACTATCAATCATCATAATATCCAATGGAATTGGATAAAAGGACATTCAGGGAATCCTGAGAATGAGCGTTGTGATGAATTAGCTCGAAATGCTGCTAAATCACCTAAATTTAATGATACGGGATATATATGTTCTCTTCCTAAATCCTAAGTTATTCGTATTTAAGTTAAGACGAATAAATTATTTTACCATCTATATAATTCATTTTTATATGTTGACCTATGGTAATTTTTCCAGCCAATATATCTCTAGCTAAAATATTTTCAATGTGATTTTGAATGATTTTCTTTAAAGGTCTTGCTCCATATAAAGGATTATAACCTTTTTCGACTAAAAATTCTAATACATTATTAGAAATATCAATTTGATAACCTTGTTCTTCTAACCGTCGATTTAGTTTTTGTAATTGAATTTTGACTATGGCATCCAGATGCTTTTTTTCTAACGGATGAAATACTACTATTTCAGTAATGCGATTAATAAACTCTGGACGAAAGTATTGATGAACTACATTAAAAATTATGTCCTTCATTTTTTGGTGATTTAATTGTTTCAAATTATCTTGAAGAATGTCTGAACCTAAATTAGAAGTCATAATAATAATAGTATTTCGAAAATCTACTGTTCTTCCTTGACTGTCAGTTAAGCGACCATCATCTAATACTTGAAGTAAAATATTAAAAATTTCAAGATGCGCTTTTTCTAGCTCATCTAGTAAAATGACGGAATAAGGACGGTGTCTAACAATTTCTGTTAAGTAACCTCCTTGTTCATAACCTACATAACCGGGTGGAGCACCAACTAAACGAGATACACTATGTTTTTCCATAAATTCTGACATATCAATACGGATCATAGCATTATCACTATCAAACATAAAATTAGCTAATGCTTTAGCAAGTTCCGTTTTCCCAACACCGGTAGGTCCAATAAATAAAAAAGAACCAATTGGCTGATTGATATCTGATAAACCTACCCGATTACGACGAAGTGCATTGGATACTGCTTCTATAGCTTCTTGTTGTCCAATAACTCTTGCCTGTAATGCTTGTTCTATACGTAATAATTTTTCCCGCTCTCCTTGCATCATACGAGATACAGGAATACCGGTCGAACGGGACAAAATATCAGCTATTTCCATATCAGTTACTCGATTACGTAACAAATGCCTAGAATTTTCATAAAATTTGCTAGCAACAATTAATTGCTTTTCCAATTCTGGAATTGTTCCATATTGGAGTTCCGACATTCGTGTTAGATCCGCTGATCTCCGTGCTTGTTCGAGTAATATTTTAGTTTGATCTAATTTACTTTTAATCGCTTGTATCTTAGATAAGATTTGTTTTTCTTTTTTCCAGTCTTCTTCCAATTGGATATATTTTTTTTCGCATGATGTAATATCTGCAGTAATACCTTCAAGACGTTTAATACTCGCTGGATCAGTTTCTTTTTTCAACGCTTGTTGTTCAACTTTTAATTGTATAATACGACGCTCTAAACGATCTAATGATTCTGGCTTAGAATCTATTTGTAAACGTATACTTGAGGCCGCTTCATCAATTAAATCAATAGCCTTATCGGGTAATTTCCTATTCGGTATATAACGGTGAGATAATGTTACTGCTGCTATGATGGCAGGATCAGTAATTTGAACGTGATGATGTAATTCATAACGCTCTTTTAATCCTCGTAAGATAGCTATAGTATCTTCTACTGTCGGTTCATCAATAAAGATTCGTTGAAATCTTCGTTCTAATGCTGCATCTTTTTCAATATATTGACGATATTCATCGAAGGTAGTTGCTCCAACACAATGTAATTCTCCACGCGCTAAAGCAGGTTTGAGCATATTACCAGCATCTATAGCACCATCTGTTCTTCCTGCTCCTACCATAGTATGTAATTCATCAATGAATAAAATAACATTACCTTCCTGTTCCCCAAGATTTTTTAAAACTAATTTTAAACGCTCTTCGAATTCTCCTCTATATTTGGCACCTGCTAATAATGTTCCGATATCTAACGCTAATACTCTTTTTCCTTTTAATCCTTCTGGTACCTCATTATTTACAATTCTTTGAGCTAATCCCTCAATAATTGCTGTTTTTCCGACTCCGGGTTCACCAATTAATACGGGATTATTTTTAGTGCGACGTTGTAAAACTTGAATAGTACGACGGATTTCCTCATCACGTCCAATTACTGGATCTAATTTTCCTTTTTCGGCGCGTTCAGTAATATCTATAGTATATATTTTTAAAACCTGACGCTGGTCTTGGTCTTCTTCTATGCTATTCACTATTTTCTTCCCACGTAATTTTTTTAATAGCCTGATTAAGGCTCTTGTTATTTATTCCTAGATATTTTAATCTATATGTTAAAAATCCATATTTATTAATTATAGGTAATAAGAGTAATTCACATAAAAATCTTATTTGGATGTGAATTTATCTTATTAGAACTCTTATTCTTATCACCAGAAATTTTAAGATATTTTCAATAAATGAATATTTCTATTTTACTCCTATAGAGGTGATTTTAATCATAAAATTTTATTTTACTGAATTTAGGTCATTACGTAAGGCAGAAATTAAATCCAACATATCTTTAGGTAATGGTACTTGATATTGCATATATATTCCACGAATCGGATGATAAAAACTTAAAAATGAAGCATGTAAAGCCTGACGGTTGAAAGATTTTAATTTACATACTAAATCTACAGAAAGATCTGAAGGAAGTTGATGTAGTTTTTTAGATCCCGTATAAGACTTATCACCTACAATAGGATGATTAATATATGCCAGATGTACCCGTATCTGATGGGTTCTTCCCGTTTGTAATTGTAAAGAAATATGTGTATGCGCTTTAAACCGTTCTATTACACGGTAATAAGTTATAGCAGATTTTCCTCCTAAAGGATTAATTGTCATTATAGTGCGTTTTTTAGGGTGACGACTAATTGATTGATTTATACATCCTTCTGATGATCTTATGACTCCTATTGCAATCGCCTCATATTGACGAATAATTTTACGGTGTTTTAGAGATTCAACTAAAAATTGCTGAACCATGGGTGTTTTAGCTATAATCATTAAACCAGTGGTATTTTTATCTAAACGATGAACTATTCCTCCTCTAGGTACATTAGCTATTTTTGGATAATAGTACAGTAAACCATTTAGCAACGTTTGGTTATAATTACCAGCTCCAGGATGCACTACTAAATTCATAGGTTTATTTAAAATTAATATATCATTATCTTCGTAAATTATATTTAAATCCATTGGTTGGGCTTTAAAAACATCTGCATTGTCTATTGGTACATTAATGATAATTGATGCAATCTTTTTAATTTTGGTTTTTGGTTTATCGAAAATCTCGCTATCTAATAATACATGTTTACCTAAAATTAATTTTTTTAAATAAGAACGAGAGTATTTGGGAAATAGTTGTACTAAAGCTTTATCTAATCGTTGTCCTATTTGTTTTTCAGATATTATCGATATAAGTTGATTTTTAGATGGCATTGTATTACATTAATTACTATTAAATTTTTTATAAAAAATCCCATTAAGATTCCATCTTATCCAAGATATTCAAAATTATCCTTACGTTATACGTTTTTTAATAGATTTATGTACCTAAAATCTCAATATTTAATAATTTTAATGATTTTAACGTTTGCATTACGAAATTATTCGATAATTAATAATCCAAATAATTTTTTTGCAATGATTATAAATCATCACCTTCTTTTTAAATCTTTAAAGAAAAGGGAAACTTCAAGTAGTAGCAAAGATGCTTTTTCATTTGATTATCAACAAGATCAGTTGAATTTAATTTATATATATTACAAACGGGGTAAATTATCAAATGTAGAAAAAATTATTCAACAATATACATCACTTTATCCTAATCAATCCAATCTGGATTATGTTTTATATATGCGTGGTTTAATATATATTAAATTAGATCAATATTTTTGGAGAAAATTATTTAGATTAAATTTATCGAATTGTAATTCGGAATATGCTCTATCTGCTTTCCATGATTTTTCTCAAATAATCCTTAGTTATCCAGAAAGTAAATATGTAACTGATGCTAGAAAACATCTTGTTGCTTTACAAGAACGTTTAGCCAATTATGATTTACTAATAGCAAAATTTTATTTACGCCACGGAGAGTATATAGCAGTAATTCATCGCATTGAGAAAATGATACGAGATTATCCTCAGACTAAATCAACCCAGATAGCATTATCTATGGTTAAAAGAACTTATCAAAAAATGAAATTAAAACAACCTGCTTAATTTAAGTGACTTGTTAAATAAGTAAATTATTCACGCTTTATTTTATAAAAAATTATACATTCAAATAAAATGAGTATTAGTAATTGGAATTTTTAAATACAACGAGAATTTTATTCTCTATTCATATAGTAATTAATCAGCAAAGTACTTTTTACAAGAAATTTCTGAGCGTATTCACCCAACCATTGTTTTATTTGAATATAATTTTCTATAAATTTTTCTTTATTTCCAGCTTCCAAAATTCTAATAGCTTGTCCAAAACGAATATAATAGCGTTTAATCAGTTCTAAATTAACATCAGAATCCATAATAATATCTGCATACAAATTAGGGTTTTGGCTGAAAAATCGTCCCATCATCAATAATTCACATCGGTACATGGGAGTTCCAAAAGTTAATACATCTTCTATTTTCAGATTTTCTTCGTGTAAATGTAATCCATAAACCAAATGAGTAAAATGTCGCAATGCTTGAATAATTGCCATCCTTTGATCGTGTTTAACAGCAGTAGTGCAATGTAAACGCATTCCCCAAAGGGTTAGTTGTTTTAAAAACCATTGATAGGCTTCTGGATTCCTACCATTACACCAGATTACTATTTGTTTTACAGGATTATCAATATCAGGAGCAAATAAAGGATGTAGTCCTAACACCGGACCATTATGACTAGATAACATCAATTGTAGGGGCATAGCTTTAACGGAGGATATATCTACTAAAATACAATCCTGTGGAAGTTTAGGCAATTGTCCCATTATTTGCTTAATTAGGTGAATAGGCACACTAAGAATAACCATTCCCGCATTTGAGAGGATTTCGCTGGATTTTTGCCAGTCATCTTCCTCAATAATTTTAACCTGATAATTGGATAAACAGAGCAGCTTATGAAAAAACTGTCCCATTCTTCCTTTACCTCCTATTATCACGATAGGACGTAATAACGGATAAACCTGCGCCAAACCTTTTTTATATTCTATAGAATAAGATTCGTATATTATACGACGTAAAACATCTTCAAAAAAAATGGGAGAAATTCCAAGCTGTTCTGCCTCCTTACGACGCCTAGTTAACATTACTTTTTCACGTTCCGGAACGTAAATAGGTAATCCATATATTTGCTTAATTTCTCCTATTTTTGCTATTAATTTCATTCTTTTAACAATTATATTCAATAATGCTTTATCTAACTGTTCTATATTATCACGTAATGCTTCTAATTCAGCTACCATTAGTTAAACCTTTTCTGTAATTATTATAACATTTTATAAATTTCTAGAAGAAGAAGTTCTGTCGTTCTCCAACTAATACAAGCATCAGTTAATGAAACACCATAATGTATTTTTTCAGGTGGAAGTTCAAATGATTGATTTCCTTCATATAAATTACTTTCTAACATTAATCCAATAATAAAAGCATTACCTCTTTTGCGTTGGTTTACTACTGATTTAGCAACGTTTGGTTGATCACGATAATCTCCTTTTGAATTATCATGACTACAATCAACCATAATCGATGGGCATAATCCAGCTTTTCTCATAGCATCTACACATTGTAAAATGCTTTCGGAATCATAATTTGAATTATGATGTCCTCCCCGCAAAATTACATGTAGATTTTTATTTCCACTACTTTGTAATAAACTAATTTGTCCATATTGATTAATGGTTAGGAAAGCATGTGGTACTGCTGCTGTGATTATAGCATTTATCGCTTTATGATAATTACCATCAGTAGTATTTTTAAAACCAACAGGCATTGATAATCCTGATACCATTTCACGATGAGGTTGTGATTCTGTAGTTCTGGCTCCTATTGCCATCCAACTGAATAAATCTTCCAAATATGGTATAATATAAAAACTCAATGCTTCTGTAGCAATAGGAATTCCTAGCTTTGCAATTTCTAAGAGAAGTTGACGTGATATTTTTAATCCTGATTCTATATCAAAAGAATTATCCCGATATGGATCATTAATTAATCCTTTCCAACCTATGGAAGTCCGTGGTTTTTCTAAATAAACACGCATTAGAATATATATTTTATTATTTAATTTATCAGACAATTTTTTCAGTTTTTTTGCATATTCAATTGCTGACTGTGGATCATGAATAGAACATGGACCACATACTATTAATAAACGCTCATCAGATCCCTGGATAATTTCAGATATAGTTTTACGAAAATTATATATTTGTAGCTTTACTTTTTCATCACATGGATAAGATGTCTTTAACTGTTTTGGTGTAATAATGTAATTATTTAAGCCTGTATTTTGATTTGGCATTTTTAATAGATCCTTGATCTGATTATATCAGGTTGGAATAGTAAATTACTTATACCAAGTATCTATTATTAGAATAAATCGACTTAAAATATTAATAAATATATCTTTACTAAAAATTAAAATATTAGCCATTAATGCATTATTTATATTGACAATATTACTTTTTGCTTGGTGGAGCTGGCGGGATTCGAACCCGCGTCCGCAAATTCTACGTCCTTGGCACTACATGTTTAGTCTAGTCTTTTTTATTTATTTATTTAATAGTGGACCGACACACTATTAATAAACTAGCCTGTTTAATTTAACGTATCTCTATTAGGCTTAGTAGATACGCGAGCTCTTTTTTTAAATGACCTCTTTTTTATTCTCCTCTTTAGAGCTTCAATTGAGAATTAGAGGGCTCTAAAACAGTTTTTTAGGCTGCTAAAGCATAATTGTCGTTATTTGCGACTATTGATTACGGTTTTTGACGAGGCCTACCGTCCCTCGACATGCACCTAAGATTTCGCTATTTACGTCGAATCCAAAAACAGCCCCAATGAATTTAACTAACTATTCTCAATTTTTAAAGAATCTGGTTCTTGACAAGACGTTCTTTATGGATTTGCCATTCGCGATTTTTAATATTAGCACGTTTATCATGTTGCATTTTACCTTTAGCAATTCCAATCCGCACTTTACACCACATTTTTTTCCAGTATAAAGATAAAGCTATAGCAGTATAGCCTTTACGATTAATTTTTCCATACAATTGCTTTAATTCTCGTTGCTTAAGTAACAATTTCTTCTCACGGATAGGATTACAAATAATATGAGTAGATACCATACAACTGGGTTGAAAATTAGTACCTAGTAAATAAGCACTTCTATCACGTAATATAACATAACTCTCAGTTATATTAATTTTTCCTAAGCGAACGGATTTTACTTCCCAACCTTCTAAGACAATACCTGCTTCAAATTCTTCTTCAATTAAATATTCATTATAAGCACGTTTATTAGTAGAAATGCTATGTAATTTTTTATTTATCATATTCATAAATGATTATATATCATTCACATGATAAAAAACAATACTAGAAATATTTCTAAGTTCTTAACATTAGTTTAAAAAAGCTTTTTTGACCATCCTAATTTTTTACTCAAAAGATTAAAATAATTATATTTTATGGGATGAATCAAATTAAGTTGATATAGACTACGTTTTATCACAACATCTTCACCTCTATGTACGGATAGAACGATTTGACTATCACAACTAATATGGATATGCATATCAGAAAAACGTAAACGTATGCGTATGATACTGCTGCTATTAATAACTAACGGACGCGAAGAAAGAGTATGAGGAAACATGGAAACTAAAATAATCGCATCTAATGATGGAGTTAATATAGCTCCTCCCGCAGATAAAGAGTAAGCTGTAGATCCGGTAGGCGTAGAAATAATTAAACCATCTGAACGTTGGGAAAAGGCAAATTTATCATCTATATATACTTCAAATTCAAACATATGTGCTACTTTTCCCGCATGAAAAATCACTTCATTCATTGCTAAACAAGAATTTTTTTTTTGATGTTGGCAACATATATGTGCTTCAAGTAGAAAACGATTATCATTAATAAAATTACCTTTTAAAACCTCATTCAAGTAGTATTTAGCGTTTTTAGGAGTAAGATCAGTTAAAAAACCTAGGTTTCCACTATTAATACCAATAACATTAATATTATATTTAGATAATACTCGTGCCGCTCGAAGCATATTTCCATCACCTCCAACGACTACTACTAAATCTGCTTGTTTACCGATGTTAGCTATGCTTTCTTTTTTTATGTTATGAACATCTAGTTTATGAGCTAGATTATTTTCCATTAAAACCTGATATCCTTGTGCCTTTAACCATTGTAAGATTATTTTAGGTATTATTAATGAATTTACATTACGTGGACGCCCAACCATACCAATTAGATTAAATTTTTTTTTCATTATCTGATTTCCTTAAAACATGATTTATATCTAACAAATAACAACTTGTCTTGAAACTACTTTCCTCATCCCTATAATAATCTAATTAGCAAATGAATGTGCACATGTGGAGAATCTCATGAGTAGTCAAGACAAACAACACCAAACACACAATGATAAAAGTACCATTAAAAATCAAGATCAAGACAAAGAGTTTATATGTAAAGATGATAAGCTCAAACATAATAATGACATGAAATTAGATTATTCAAATGATCAAAATAAAGCTAGTATTGTTGATGATAATCGTGATGAGCGAATTGCTAAGCTTGAAATGCAACTACTTGAAGCACAAAAAAATGAACGTGATCAGATGTTACGTACCCAAGCTGAATTAAAAAATATCCGTCGTCGCGCAGATCTAGAAATTGAAAAAACCTATAAATTTGCTTTAGAGAAATTTATTGGTGAATTATTACCAGTAATTGATAATTTGGAACGTGCACTCCAAATAGTAGATAAATCTAATCCAGGATTATTTGCTATGATTGAAGGAATTGAATTAACATTAAAATCTCTCTTAGATACCATGAATAAATATGGAGTTCAAGTAGTCAAACAAACAAAAGTTCCTTTTAATCCTGATATACATCAAGCAATGTCTTTAAAAGAAATAGAAAGTATCAAACCAAATACAGTAATAGAAATAATACAACCTGGTTATATCCTTAATGGAAGATTATTACGTCCCGCAATGGTGAGTGTATCTAAATAAGCTAAGTACCAAGTAAAAAAATATGGTTAAGGTTAATTAGGTTAGCTATTATTGTTTTAGATGTGGTGTCCAGTCTATAGGCTGTATGCCACATTTTTGAAGCCATATATTTGTCCTAGAAAAATGCCGACAACCAAAAAAACCACGAGTGGCTGATAATGGAGAAGGATGACTTGCTTGTAAAATTAAATGACGCTTTTTATCAATAAAATGCGCTTTGCTTTGAGCATTTTTACCCCATAGTAAAAATGCTACATTTTTACAATATTTATTAATTACATATATAACCTTATCCGTGAATTTTTCCCAACCTAAATCTGCATGAGAATAAGGTCGATCTTTTTCTACTGTAAGAACTGTATTTAATAGCATAACTCCTTGTTGTGCCCAACTTTCTAGGCATCCATGAGTAGGAAAATTAAATTCAACATTGTCATTACTCAATTCTTTATAGATATTTATTAATGAGGGAGGAATTTTAATTCCTACCGGAACCGAGAAAGCTAATCCATGTGCTTGATGAGGTTTATAGTATGGATCTTGTCCCATTATTACAACCTTAATGTTATTTAGTTGTGTTATACGGAAACAGTTAAAAATCTCATGTTGAGCTGGATAAATAATTTTTCCAGTTGCTCTAGCATTAATTAGAAAATTTAAAATCTTTAAAAAAGATTTTTTTTCTATGGCTAAAAAATCTTTCCACCTTAAATGAGCAGAAGTATCTAATATTGGATGCTTTTTCATGATTAATTTTTTAAGTATTAAAACGCCGAGATACTTGAGATTTTTTATTAACATGATGTACCTTAATAATTTTTCCGCTTGGTACACCTGTAGAAAGTGAGTTGGCATCTCCAATGAATTTTATATTTAATGGTTTATTACAAATACAGCTCTGTGTAAAATGTTGCAAGACTTTTTCTGATATACCTTTAGGTAATTCTATAGTAGAATAACAAGAAAATAATTTGATGTTTCCAATCTTATGTTTCTTAAACTCCATTTTCTTATTAAATGCTTCTAAAATATCTCGAATTCCTATACCATCATCACGTCCTAGCTCAATACGGTATAAATCCATATTTTCATTAATTCTATGACGTTTAAATTCATTGTTTAACGTATAAGATTTTTTTCTATTTAAGGATCTATGAGGTGAATTTAAAATTGGATCTGGTGCCAAAATTAATGGATTACTTTCTTGCGCTATTTTTAATAATACTGCTGCTAATGTTGTAGCATCAAAAACCTTTTCCGGTTGAATTTTTGATAATAAGGTACGATATTGAGCTAAATCACTACTTTCAAATTGTTTTTTTACTTTTTGGGCAAATTTTAATAATCGACGTTCACTGAGAATCTGTGTACTTGGTAAATTGACTTTTGAAATTTCTACTTTCATACGACGTTGAATATTATATAATAACTTTCGTTCTCGATTTTCCACAAAAAGAAGGGCCTTACCAATCCGACCTGCTCTTCCTGTTCTTCCTATACGATGGATATAAGAATCTACATCTATAGGAATATCATAATTAACTACTAAACTAATTCGATCAACATCTAATCCACGAGCGGCTATATCTGTAGCAATAATAATATCTACATTTCCAGTTTTAAAACGTTCTAAAGTTTGTTCACGTAATCTTTGATTCATATCACCGTTTAATGGAGCTATTTTATTATAACCACTATGTTCTAAAAATTCTGCTACTTCTAAAGTAGCACTTTTTGTGCGTACAAATATTAAAGCTGCATCAAAATCTTCCGTTTCTAAAAAACGAAGTAATCCATGACTTTTTTCACCATGAACAGCCCAATAACTTTGAATAATTTTAGGACGCGTTGTTGTATTAGTCTGAATACATACCTCATACGGTTTTTTCATAAAATTTCGTGTAATTCGACGAATAGCTTCAGGCATAGTGGCTGAGAATAAAGCCATTTGTTTGCATGCTGGAATTTTATTGATAATTTTTTCTACATCTTCAATGAATCCCATTCGCAACATCTCATCTGCTTCATCTAATATAAAAGTATGTAATCCCGATAAATTTAAGGTTTCCTTTCTTATATGATCTAATAAACGCCCTGGAGTTCCTACTATAATTTGTGGACCTTTACGTAAGGCATGTAATTGAACTTCATAACACTGTCCTCCATATATAGCTAAGATATTTATTTCAGGAATATATTTCGCAAAATCAATACAAGCTTCTGCTACTTGAATTGCTAATTCTCGGGTAGGTACCAATATAAGACCTTGGGTAATTTTTAAATTACTTTTAATATTATGTAATAATGGTAAAATGAAGGCTGCAGTTTTTCCACTGCCCGTTTGTGCAATACCTAAAACATCATATCCTTGAAGCAAGTATGGAATACACTTAACTTGAATTGGAGAAGGTTTAATATAACCCATAACCTTCAATGATTTTAAAATCGATAATTTTAGGCCTAATTCAGCAAAGCTCTTTTCTAAATTTATCATATATATTACATACTCCAGATCTTCATTTTAGATATGCTATTAATTATTAAAGAAAGATTATTTACTATTACTAATACCTTTCATAGTAAGACGAATACGTCCTTGCTCATCAATGTTCAGTACTTTTACAGTAACTCTTTGACCAATTTTTAAGTAATCAGTTACTTTTGATACACGTTTTTCAGAAATTTGAGAAATATGTACTAATCCTTCTTTACCACCTTTATTATTACCAATTATAATAGTAATAAAAGCACCAAAATCAACAATACGAGACACTCTTCCACTATAAAATCTACCTATTTCAATATCTGCTGTAATTTCTTGAATACGATGAAGAGCTAATTCTGCTTTTTTGCTATCAATAGATGCAATTTTTACTGTACCATCATCTTCAATTTCAATAACAGTGCCTGTTTCTTCAGTTACAGATCTAATTACTGATCCACCTTTTCCTATAACATCTCTAATTTTCTCAGGATCAATTTTTATTATATGTATTCTTGGTGCATATTTAGAAATATCAACTCTGGGTAATTTAAGAGCTTGTTCCATTATATTTAATATATGTAAACGAGCAGATTTAGCTTGATTTAATACATTTTTCAGAATATTACTGCTAATGCCTTCAATTTTTATATCCATTTGTAGAGCTGTAATACCCTCATTAGTACCTGCTACTTTAAAATCCATATCTCCAAAATGATCCTCATCACCTATAATATCAGAAATAACTACAAAATCATTACCTTCTTTTACTAATCCCATGGCAATTCCAGCAACTGCTGCTTTGATAGGAACACCGGCATCCATTAATGCTAAAGAAGCGCCACAGACAGAAGCCATAGAAGAAGACCCATTAGATTCCGTTATTTCAGATACTATACGTACGGTATAAGGAAAAACATCATGATTTGGCATAACTGCCAATATTCCACGTTTAGCTAAACGACCATGACCAATTTCACGGCGTTTTGGAGGTCCTATAATTCCTATTTCTCCAATTGAATAAGGAGGAAAATTATAATGAAAGATAAAAGAATCCGTGCGATCTCCTATTAATTCATCAAGATTTTGTGCATCCCTATCCGTACCTAAAGTCACGGTCACTAGAGCTTGAGTTTCTCCTCGTGTAAATAAAGATGATCCATGTACTCTTGGAAGAATACCGGTTCGCACATCTATATTACGAATAGCATCTGGATTCCGACCATCAATTCTAGTATGTTTTTCTAATAAATTACTTCGCACAATTTTTTTCTCAATCCTATAAAAAATGCTATTAATTACATTTTCATCTATAGATGAATTTTCCTTCTGTAGGATAGAGATTACATCCTCTTTTATTAAATCTATTTGTGCATAACGTGTGTTTTTATCTATAATGCTATATGCATTAGATAATTCTTTTTCTGAAAGAGATACAACTCTTATATAGAATTCGGGATTTATAGCATTAGGAATCCAATCCCAAGATGATTTACCAGCAGATTCAACTAATAAATTTATATTATTAATTACTACTTGTTGTTGTTCATGTCCATACGTTATTGCATTTAGTATTTGATCTTCACTAAGACATTTTGCTTCTGCTTCTACCATTAAGACTGCATTTTTGGTACCAGCTACAATTAAATCTAAATCACTAGATTTAAGTTCGTCTCTAGTTGGATTCAAAATATATTTATTACCAATAAATCCTATACGTGCTGCACCAATTGGACCTTTAAATGGCATCCCCGAAAGACTAAGTGCTGCAGAACTTCCAATCAAGGCTACAATATCTGGGTTAATTCGAGGATCTATAGAAATAACTGTGGCAATGATCTGAATATCATAAAAAAAGCCTTCTGGAAACAAGGGACGAATTGGACGATCAATTAAACGTGCTATGAGCATTTCATTTTCACTTGAACGACCCTCACGTCTAAAAAAACTACCTGGAATACGACCACCTGCATAAGAACGTTCTTGATAATTAACAGTAATAGGAAAAAAATTATGAACAGATGATTTTTTTTTACTTCCTACTATGGTTACTAAAACCATAGTATCATCTATACTAGTTATGACACTAGCTGTAGCTTGTCGAGCAATAATCCCCGTTTCAAAAGTAACAGTATGTTGTCCATATTTAAATTTATGTATAATTGGATTAAACAAAATAAAATCCTTATTTTTAAGCTTGATAATATGAATCTAATTACTATTAGATTGGTTGAAATTAATATATTTTATTTTCGTAATTCAAGATCTTCAATCAAACTTGTATAACGACTAAGATTTTTACGTTTTAAGTAATTTAATAAACTTCTTCTTTTTGAGATTATACGTAATAAACCCCTACGACTATGATGATCTTTTTTGTGATTAGTAAAATGTTTACGTAAAAGTTCTATTCTATTAGTCAATAAAGCAACCTGAACTTCCGTAGAACCAGTATCATTGAGATTAATACCGTATTTTACAATGATTTCCGATTTATTAAAAAATACTGACATTATATTCTTGCTCCATTATAAGAAATACTCTAATAAACTAAACGATAAGAAATTAGAAGTCCTTTATTATTAATTTCAGCTATACCCATCAATTTTTTTTCTTTTCCTTGGGTTACCCGTACTACACCACTGAGTGAGCTTTTCATTATTAAATCTATTGATACTCCTTTTTTTAAATTAGTTGTGGTAACATTCACCAAATGAATTTCTGGAAAACTAGAAACCAAGCTCTCTATTGGTGTCAAAATAGAATTGAGTTTATTATTAACTTCAGTAGTAATCATCATATTGGGATTTATTAGCTTACTCAATTTTTCGATGCTGATCATCTTATCGAGAGGATATGAATCTATTTGCAACCTTCGTAGTTCTATAACATGAGCTCCACAACCTAGTTTTTCCCCTAAATCATCAATAAGAGTACGAATATATGTACCTTTAGAACAATGTACTTTAAGTACCAATTCATTTGTTATGAAATCAATCAATTCTAAATTATGAATGATAATATAACGTGCTTTACGTGATACAACAATACCCTTACGTGCATAATGATATAAGGGATGATTATGGAATTTAATTGCAGAATACATAGGAGGTATTTGTTTAATTTTTCCTACAAAATCTTTCAAAAGATCTTTCAATTTGAAAGTACTGATATTTATTACCGGACTTTCACTAATTATTTTACCTTGACAATCTAAAGTATCGGTACGTTCTCCTAATTTTGCTCTTACATAATAATGTTTATCTGAATTTACTAAATATTGTGCAAATTTAGTGGCTTTACCTAAACAAATTGGCAACATGCCAGTAGCTATAGGATCTAAAGTTCCTATATATCCTGCTTTTTTAACCTTTAGTATCTTTTTTACTTTTTGCAGTGCCAAATTAGAAGAAATACCCGAAGGTTTATCCAACAATAAAAATCCATTAACTTGATTATTAATGCCCTTCATGCTTTTCTTTATTTATTAATACATCACTAATAAAATCATACATATCTACTGCATTATAAACAAATGAATCATAAATAAAAGTAAGTTGAGGTATAATACGTAAGCACATTTTTTTTGCAAGCAAGATTCGAATATACCCAGATGCCTTTTGTAGAACCTGCATTTTTCTACTAATCTCTATTGGATTATTTTTGATATCTAAAAAAGTTATGAATACTTTAGCATATAAAAAATCTCGCGAAATCTCTATATGATTTACCGTAATTATGGATCTTAATCGCGGATCTTGGATTTTTTTCTGCAAAATTATTGCAATTTCTTTGTGTAATGCTTTACTTATTCTAGGTAAACGTATTGTTTCATTCATTATATAAAATTACTACTAATAAAAATAAAAAACTAAGAAGTTTTTTCCTGGGTTACCATTTCTTCGAAAACTTCAATCAAATCGCCAATCCGAATATCATTATAATTTTTTACTCCAATTCCACACTCTAGTCCATTATTAACTTCATTAACATCATTCTTAAAATGACGTAGAGATTCTAATTTTCCCTCGTAAATAACAATATTATCACGTAAAACCCTAATGCGTTTATGACGTTTAACAATACCATCTTTTACCAGACACCCTGCTATAGATCCAAATTTAGGTGATTTAAATATACTTCTTACTTCTGCTAAACCAATAATTTTAGGTTGATATTCGGGTTTTAATCTACCAAATAAAGATTCTTTAACATCATCAATTAAATTATAAATTACAGAATAGTAACGTAAATCTAAACTCTCTTTTTCAATTATTTTGCGTGCTGAAGTATCAGCACGTACATTAAATCCTATAATAATGGCTTTGGAAGCTGCTGCTAAGTTAGCATCCGTTTCACTAATACCTCCTACTCCTGAACTGAGAATCTTTATCTCAATTTTATTGGTAGAGAGTTGATTTAATGCTTGTACAATAGCCTCTACTGATCCTTGAGCATCACCTTTTAAAATAATATTTAATTCAGAACCTCTTTCCTTCGTAACATTATCAAAGACATTTTCAAAAACCGATTTTTTTAAATGAGATAATTTTACTTCACGATATTTACCTTGACGATACAGTGCAACTTCACGAGCTTTTTTTTCATCACGTACTACAGTTAATATATCACCTACTACGGGAAGACCAGATAAACCAAAAATTTCAACCGGGATAGAAGGAGATGCTTCAAGAACCTCAGTACCTTGTTCATCTAACATAGTTCTTACACGTCCATATTCAAAACCACATAGTACAATATCTCCTTTATTAAGTGTTCCTTCACGTATTAATACTGTTGCGACTGGACCTCTTCCCTTATCAATGAAAGATTCTATAACTACACCACTTGCCATACCTTTATGAATAGCTTTTAGTTGTAACATTTCGGCTTGTAATAAAATTGCATCTAAAAGATCGTCAATTCCTGTTCCCGTTTTAGCAGAAATACAAACAAACTGGTTATCACCACCCCATTGTTCAGGATTAATTCCATATGCTGATAATTCCTTCTTTATTCTATCGTAATTGGATTCTACTTTATCAATTTTATTAATAGCCACTATAATAGGAACCTTAGCAGCTTTAGCATGTTGAATTGCTTCTATAGTTTGGGGCATTACTCCATCATCAGCTGCTACTACTAATACGATAACATCGGTTAACTTTACTCCACGAATCCGCATGGCACTAAATGCTGCATGTCCAGGAGTATCAATAAATGTAATAAATCTATTTCCCATTTCTACATGATAAGCACCAATACGTTGAGTTATACCTCCAGCTTCATATTGGGCAATTTTTGTCGATCTAATATAGTCTAACAATGATGTTTTACCATGATCAACATGTCCCATGATAGTGACTACAGGTGCTCGAGGTTCAGCCATCAATCCCATATCTCGGTCAGTTAGAATTGCTTCTTCCAA
Source organism: Candidatus Dasytiphilus stammeri (assembly GCA_045690015.1). Classification (GTDB taxonomy): domain Bacteria; phylum Pseudomonadota; class Gammaproteobacteria; order Enterobacterales; family Enterobacteriaceae; genus Dasytiphilus; species Dasytiphilus stammeri_I. The sequence goes on along the minus strand of CP145877.1, from coordinate 357,516 downwards.
ATAATTTTCACGACGTAAAATTACTTTATGTCCTAATTCTTCTACTACTAATTGTGCTGTTTCTTGATCTATAATTTGATTAATAGTAGCTATAGCACCCATGTTCATCATTACCTTAATAATTTGTGAACTTTTCATAGCCATTTTATTAGCTAATTCTGCGACCGTAATAGTTTCACCAAGAACAACGTTTCTCGTAATATTTTGCACTGGCTTATTAAAGCTTTGTTGTAAAATACTTAATTTGCGTTGGTTATTCTTACTATTACGTGCTACAACTCGTACTTCTTCTCGATCTATTTTAGATTCAGAATGTTTAGATTTTTTTCTTTGTCGTGACAATTTAGGTTTATCTGTGCGGATTCCACGATCACTCTTTCGTCTATTATTCTCATCTTCAGTACGTTGACCATATTTCGAGTTCGATTGGCTTAGAGGAGAATCTTCTTCTTTTAATTCTTCATCCAATATATCTATATCTTTCCATTCATAATTTATATCTGCTGCCATTTTACGAGCTTCTTCTGCAACACGACGTGCTTCTTCTTCAATTTTTTGATGTACTACAGCTTCAACTTTACGCTTAAATTCAGCCGTCTCCGCTTCTCTGAGTGCTTTATCTTGATTTTTTCTTCTATCTTTATTAATTAAGTTGTTTTTAACAATTAGATTTTTAGTATCGAGTCCTAAAGAATCTGAACCTCTTACATTATTACTTTCTGAGGTTTCAGAATAATCTTCTTCTTGAATGTAGTTAGTTTCTTTTAAATACGTTTTTTTTTTACGTACTTCTACTTTTACTTTTTTACTCATACCTCCAGTTCCAGGTATATTTAATGTGCTGTGTATTTTTCGTTGTAATGTAAGAGTTAATTCTTCTAATCGATTTTTTTTATTAAATTTAATTTTATTTAAGAGGATTTGTTTTTCTTTGCTAGTAACCGAGTCGCTTTCGGATTTATATATACCTAGAGACCTAAATATTTTGATGATAGTATCTACTGATGCTTTAATTTCTATTGCTAGAGATTTTATAGTGCTCTCTTTCATAAGATGGTTTCCTTTTTTCATACCTCATTATTGAACCAACAGATATTACGAGCGGCCATAATTAATTTACCCGCTTGTTCATTATTTAAGCCTTCAATATCCAAAAGATCATCAATGCCTTGTTCTGCTAAGTCTTCTAACGAAGAAATACCTTTTTCTACTAATTTAGATGCTAAAGTAGGATTTAATTCCCGAATTTTGAGTAATTGATGGACTGAACTCAATTTATTATTATTAATATTTTTAGTTAATATCTCTTTCGCACGATTACGTAATTTTTTTAACATTTCTCGCTCAAATTCTCCTAATTCTAACAATTCACTTATTGGAATATAAGCCAATTCTTCTAAGGAAGATAATCCAGCTTTTACTAATAAATTAGCTAATTTTATATCAATATTTAGATGGTTAGTAAACATTTCAATTGAAGCATGATCTTCAGCTTGATGTTTTTGTTTTAAATCTGAAACACTCATTACGTTTAATTGCCATCCACTCAATTGTGATGCTAATCTTACATTTTGACCATTCTTACCAATAGCTATAGCTAAATAGTTATCATCTACTGCTAAATCCATAGTATGTTGATCTTCATCAACCACAATAGTATTAACTTCCGCCGGTGCCATCGCATTAATTACCAACTGTACTGGATTTTCATCCCATAATAAAACATCAATACGTTCTCCTCTTAACTCATTAGATATAGCCTGTACTCTGGAACCTCGCATCCCTATACAAGCTCCTATAGGATCAATTCTTTTATCATTACTTTTTACAGCTATTTTTGATCTTGATCCCGGATCACGAGCAGTGGCTTTTATTTCAATTATCTGTTCAGCAATTTCTGGTACCTCAATACGAAATAATTCTAATAACATCTCAGGACGAGAACGACTAATGAATAATTGTGAACCACGGGCTTCAGGATGTATAGAATATAATACTCCTCGAATGCGATCACCAATATGAAAATTTTCTCGTGGTAACATATCTTGATATAAAATCACCGCTTCAGTATTATTACCAACATCAATTTTAATAAAATCTCTGTTTACTCTTTTTACTATTCCTGTAATAATTTCACCTTTTTTTTTAAAAAATTGCTCAAGTTTCATACTTCTTTCAGCTTCACGAACTTTTTGTACAATAACTTGTTTTGCAATTTGACTGGCAATACGATCAAAAATTATTGGATCTATTTGTTCCTCAATATAATCACCAATTTTTAATGATTGATTTTCAACTCGTGCCGCTTCGAGTGTGATTTCACACGTTGGTTGCACCACTTGTTCAACAATTAGCCATCGTCGAAATACATTAAGATCACCGGTATTTCGATCAATGCTAATACGAACATTAATATCTGTGTCAGATTTTTTCTTGGTTGCAGTAGCTAGTGCACTCTCTAACGCTTCAAATAATTTTTCACGTGGAAGTGATTTTTCATTAGATACTGCTTCTACTACAGCCAAAATATCTTTATTCATCTTCATTGCCTCAATAAAGAAAGAATTTTAATATAGAACATAATAAAATTTCGTCCCATTTTCCTTGGGATTAGAATGATCAAAATACCATAATAAATATTAGCTAACTTAGCGTTACTTATTAACTACGCATACTACTCAGCTCCTTTAGATTTTATCTTATTCGAAGTAAAGTTTTATATAACAAAAAACCCCGAATTTTCGGGGTTTTTAGTATTGATATTTAAAAATTTTATAATTTTTAAAATTCACCACATTTGTTCTTGCATAACAAGATTTTTATGGGTTGCGGGGGTTGGATTTGAACCAACGACCTTCGGGTTATGAGCCCGACGAGCTACCTAACTGCTCCACCCCGCGTAAAAATATTAATTTCTTTGATTAATATATACCGGTTATAGATAAAATTCAACCATTATCAATGTAAAAATTTATTGGTACCGAGAACGGGATTTGAACCCGCAAGCCTAATAAGGCACTACCCCCTCAAAGTAGCGTGTCTACCAATTTCACCACCTCGGCACTTTAATTTTATTTGATTCAATCAGGTGAAGAAAAAGGTGAGTTTTAACTAGATATTAATGAACGGTTTTTTGATTCTTTACATGAATTTTTGGTGGTGTAATATTAGACCACTGATTTTCAGTTTTATAAATGATATTATCTAGTATTAAAATAGTAATAATAAATATAAAGGCTAACAAGGTTATAATTCGATTCAAGAAATTTCGGGAACCCTGAGAACCAAAAAATGTAGATGATGCATTAGTAGGAGTTGCATTAGTTGTTCCTATTTCATTTCCATAACCATGATGAATTAAAATTAAAGTAATTAGTATTACTGCTACAATAAGGAAAATAGTTAAAATTATCTCATGCATATTCTATATAATCCTAATATTTTATTACATTACTTTATAAGAACCGAACAATATTTATTTTGCTATAATAACCGTATAACTATACTATACATATAATTGATTACAATAAAAGAATCTCATAACGTTATGATTCTGATGATCGCTTATCATTATTTAACCAACATGTAGGTACGCGCACACTTTTTCGAGCCATTAAATCATCAATTTGTAATGCATCAATAGTTTCATATTTCATTAATGCATCCTTCATCGCATGTAAAATATCTATGTTTTCGTGTAAAATTTTACGAGCACGTCGATAATTTTTATCAATTAGCAATTTAATTTCTTGATCAATAATGCGAGCAGTATCATCAGACATATGTTTAGCTTTAGCAACTGAACGTCCCAAAAAAATTTCTCCCTCTTCATCTGCATATAAGAGCGGACCTAATTTATCTGAGAATCCCCATTGAGTAACCATATTACGTGCTAAAGAAGTAGCAATTTTTATATCATTAGATGCACCTGTCGAAACGTGATCTGGTCCATAGATTAATTCTTCCGCTAATCGTCCTCCGTATAACGTAGAAATTTGACTCTCTAATTTTTGTTTACTTATACTAACAGCATCTGCTTCAGGTAGAAAAAAAGTAACCCCTAATGCTCGACCTCTAGGAATAATGGTCACTTTATGTACAGGATCATGTTCAGGAACTAAACGTCCAATAATAGCATGTCCAGATTCATGATATGCAGTAGCTTCCTTTTGAGCTTCAGTCATTACAAGAGAGCGACGTTCCGCACCCATTAAAATCTTATCTTTAGCTTTTTCAAATTCTCTCATAGATACTACTTGACGATTATCACGAGCAGCAAATAATGCTGCTTCATTAACCAAATTAGCTAAATCTGCTCCTGAAAATCCTGGAGTACCACGAGCAATAACTAAAGCATCAATATCTGCAGCTAATGGAACACGGCGCATATGGATTTTTAAAATTTTTTCTCGTCCTCTTATATCAGGTAATCCAACTATTACCTGCCTATCAAATCTACCAGGTCTCAATAATGCTGGATCAAGAACATCAGGACGGTTAGTTGCCGCAATTACAATAATCCCTTCATTACCTTCGAAACCATCCATTTCTACCAACATCTGATTTAAAGTCTGCTCGCGTTCATCATGACCACCACCTAATCCAGCCCCTCTTTGACGTCCTACAGCATCTATTTCATCAATAAAAATAATACAAGGAGCGGTTTTTTTAGCTTGCTCAAACATATCACGTACACGTGATGCACCAACCCCGACAAACATTTCTACAAAATCAGAACCAGAGATAGTAAAAAAGGGTACTTTAGCTTCTCCTGCAATAGCTTTAGCTAATAATGTTTTACCAGTTCCAGGAGGACCTACCATTAATATTCCTTTTGGAATTTTACCTCCTAATTTTTGAAATCTACTTGGTTGACGTAAATATTCTACTAATTCTTCTACCTCCTCTTTGGCTTCATCACATCCAGCAACATCTGCAAAAGTAGTTTTAATTTCATCTTCAGTTAACATCCTAGCTTTACTTTTACCAAAAGACATAGCTCCTCTACCACTACTTCCTTGCATTTGCCGCATAAAAAATACCCATATTCCAATAAGTAAAAACATAGGGAACCATGAGATAAAAATTGAAGTAAGTAAACTAGGTTCTTCTGGAGGTTCACCAAACACTTTAACATTGTTTGTTAATAAATTATCAAGTAGTTTAGCATCACTAATCGGAATCCAAGTAATATATTTATTATTATCTTTTTTAATTACATGAATTTGTCTTCCATTAATGCGAGCTTCTTTAATTTTACCTTGATTTACTTCGGATATAAAAGTGGAATAATCAACTTTTTCTGCCTTAATCTTATTAAGACTAAAGTTATGAAAAAATGACATCATAACAATTGCTATAATCATCCAAAGAAAGAGATTTTTAGCCATATTATTCAAATAATCAGCCTCTTCTATTATTTTTTAAAATCAGTAGCAACAATATATACTTCACGCGATCGTGCACGTGAAGCGTCGGGTTTTCTAATTTTTACCTTGTTGAATAATGTACTAACCTTTTGTAAGTATTGATCAAATCCTTCTCCATAAAACATTTTTACCAGAAAATTTCCCTGACAATCTAAAGTTAGATTACATATTTCTAATGCAATTTCTGCTAAGTAAATTATTCTAGGAATATCAGCTGCATAAAAACCACTGAGATTAGGTGACATATCAGACATAATTAACTGAGCCTTATTATTATTGATCATACGGAGTAAGTTTTTACGTACATATCTATTGGTACAATCTCCTTGTAAAAAATGAACATCCTTAATAGGATTAATAGGTAAAATATCACAAGCAATTACCTGTCCTTTTGATCCAATTTTTTGAATTGCATATTGTGACCAACTACCCGGAGCTGCACCTAAATCAATAACAATCATGTTAGGTTTAAATAAATTATCGCATTTCTGTATTTCATCAAGTTTAAACCATGCTCGTGATCGCATGCCCATTTTTTTTGCTTGCTTTACATATTTATCATTTAAATGTTCTTGCAGCCACCAGGATCTAGACAAATATCTTTTATGACTCATTGTTTATTATCAAATAATACCTTATACGATAAAATCGTTTATAAGTATTTATTATATGCTAAATATATTGTATATTTAATATTTGATACTTACAATTTCCACTAGGTGTCTTAATTAAAACCATATCAGATATTTTTTTTCCTATTAATCCTCGTGCAAGGGGAGAATTGATAGAAATGAGCTGTTTTTTATGATCTGATTCATCATCACCTACTATACGATAGATATATTTATTGGAATTATCAAGATTCAGTATTGTAACTGTTGATCCAAATATAATTCTATTCCTAAAAGGAATCTTGGTAATATCAATAATTTGTGCATGAGAAAGTTTGATTTCAATTTGCTTAATACGACTTTCATTGAATGCCTGTTGTTCACGAGCTGCATGATATTCAGCATTTTCTTTAAGATCACCATATTTGCGAGCTTCTGATATAGAAGCAATAATTCTAGGACGATTAATCATTTTTAACTCATTTAGTTCTTCACGTAGTTTTTTTGCTCCTTGTAAAGTCATTGGAAATTTTATCATTGATAATAACTTTATCCTCGTAAATATATTTTAATTATTAACTTATATTATCTCAGATTGAGAATCTTTTACAGTTTATATAGTTGTTTTTGTAAATTCCAAATTTTATAATATTTTTTTATAAAAAAATATTTGTTATTTCATTATCAATAATGATGTAATAATAGAAATAGGAAAAATCTTTACTATAAGAGGTTTATTTATATTAAAGGGTGTATTCATGAATTATGAAGTATTAACAAGAAAATGGAGACCACAATCTTTTTCAGATCTTATTGGTCAAAATATTCCTATTACTGCTTTGATTAATACTCTGAAATCACAAAAAATTCATCATGCTTATCTATTTTCCGGTACCCATGGAATTGGGAAAACAACTATTGCGCGCTTATTTGCAAAAGGAATGAACTGTGAAGTCAATATTACAGCTGAACCATGTGGACAATGTATACCTTGTCAAGAAATTATGAATGGAAATTTTATTGATGTTATTGAAATAGATGCAGCTTCTCGCACTAAAGTTGAAGAAATTCGTGAATTAATAGATAACGTTCAATATGTACCAGTTAAAGGACGTTATAAAGTATACGTTATTGATGAAATTCACATGCTTTCAAGGCATAGCTTTAATGCATTGTTAAAAACTCTCGAAGAGCCACCCAACTATGTTAAATTTTTGCTGGCAACCACTGATCTTGATAAGATCCCTATGACAATTTTATCGCGTTGTTTACATTTTCATTTAAGAACTTTAGATGAAAATGTAATATCATTGCGATTAAAGTATATTTTAGAAAAAGAAAAGGTTCTTTTTGATTTAGATGCATTAGAATTAATTTCAAAAATTGCTAATGGCAGTATGAGAGATGCTCTGACAATTGCAGAACAAGCAATTATTTTAGGAAATGACAAGATTTCTGTAAAATTAATTAACACTATGCTTGGTACTTTAAATGAATCGCAAATATTAGAGTTATTAGAAGGTATTATATATATTAATTCTAACCAAGTGATTAAACTATTAAATCAATTTGCTATGATATCTACTATAGATTGGGAAGTATTGTTGATAGACCTGTTAAAATTATTATATTATATAGCTAGGCTACAATGTTTACCAGAAGAACAATTTAAGCAAAATATTCAACTGAAAAATGAGATTTTACAACGATTAAAAAAACTAGCACTTACCATATCATCGAAAAATGTTCAAAATTATTATCATATAATAATACAAGGACGAAAAGAACTATCCATGGCACCTACTAAAAAAATAGGTGTAGAGATGACGATATTACGAGCTCTTGCATTTAATTATAAAAATCCATTAATCCAATCTCCAATTAATACTGATCTAAATAATTACTTGGAAGCACAAGATGACGCAAATGAACCTATATTATTAAAAAATCAGAATTTGCATAATAAAAATCTTACTAATCAACTTATTTCAGCTAAAAATCAACTAATATGCAAAACTAAAGAAATTAACAAGCCTTTATTGACAACACCATCTAAAAATGCCACATTAAAAAAAAATACCTTTTTAAAATATGAAGATATTTCATCATTTATAACTGATAAAGTACCAAATAATATTAAAAATACCAATTATCAATTCTTCTTCAGCAAATTAAAAAAAAAATTGCTTCAGAATACATGGATAGCGGAAATATTTAAGCTTTCACTATCTTCATTAGCACAAGAATTAGCCTTAAACTGTTGTAAAGAACAGAAAGAATGTAAAATTCGATTATATTTTAGATCCAATAAACAGTATTTAAATACTGTATCTTCACAGAAAATATTATCGGAAGCATTGATGAATTTTTTAGGAAAAAAGCTTGAAATTAGTTTTGTTGAAAACAATGATCCAAAAATAAAGACTCCATTAGAATTAATAAACAATTTTTATGAGGAACAACTTGATATTGCACGTCAGTCAATCTTTTCAGACCCATCTTTAGACATCTTATGTCGTTTTTTTCATGCAAACATTGATGAACAAAGTATTGTTCTAGTTTAAATCGTTTAACCTATTTACTTTTTAGAGATAAATAAGATTATGTTCAAAAAAAATGAATTGGAAAATTTAATAAATCAAGCCCAACATATGCAAGAGAAAATGCAGAAAATTCAAAAAGAAATATCGGAATTAAAATTCAAAGGAGAATCCGGTGCGGGTCTAGTTACTATTATTATTGATGGAAAATATCACTGTAATCGTGTAACAATTGATCCGAGTTTAAGAAATGATCATATTGAAATTTTCGAAGATCTGATAGCTGCAGCTTTTAATGATGCGGTGCGTCGTCTTCGTCAAGTTCATAAAGAGAAAATGTCAGATTTGTCTAATTTAACCGTACCTTTACCTTATAATTTTTCATTTTAATAAAATTAACCATTTAATTGTATCCACTTGAATTTTATATTCGATGGAATTAAACAATTTTGGCTAAATATAATAAGATTATAAAAAATCTAATATTATTAATTATTATCTTCTAGGTAATTTAAATTATGAAAGCACAAGAAACACGAGATTTTCAATCTGAAGTAAAAGAACTTTTAAAATTAATGATTCATTATCTTTATTCTAATAAAGAAATTTTTTTAAGAGAATTGATCTCTAATGCTTCAGATGCTGCTGATAAATTACGTTTTAAAGCATTATCTGAACCAAATATGTATGAAAATGATAAAGATATACATGTTCGAATTTTTATTAACAAAGAAAAACGTCTATTAATAGTAGATGATAATGCAATTGGTATGCGCAGAGACGAAGTAATAGAAAATTTAGGGACCCTTGCAAAATCTGGAACTAAATCATTTATTGAATCTCTTGAACCTAACTCCTCTAAAACTGCCCAGTTGATTGGACAATTTGGAGTAGGATTTTACTCAACATTTATGATAGCTGATAAAGTAACAGTACGTACCCGTGCTGCAGGAGCTCCTATTGAGGAAGCAGTATTATGGGAATCAAATGGAGAAGGAAACTATACTATCGCTGATATTAAAAAAATTAATCGGGGAACTGAAATCACACTTCATCTTCGTGATAACGAAGATGAATTTCTAGATCCATGGCGCTTACGTGAGATTATTAGCAAATATTCTGACTATATTGCTTTACCAATCCAAATGAAATCTGTTAATAAAAAAGAAAATTGGGAACAAGTAAATAAAGCAGAATCATTATGGACAAAAAATAAATCAGAAATTAGCGAATATGAATATAAAGCATTTTATAAACATATTACTCATGATTTTCATGATCCTATGATATGGAGTCATAATCGAGTAGAGGGAAAACAGGAATATACTACTTTACTTTATATTCCTTCACATGCTCCATTAAATTTATGGAGTAGGGATTATAAATCTGGTCTAAAACTGTATGTACAACGTATTTTTATAACAGATAATTTGGAACAATTGATACCTAATTATTTGAGATTTGTTCGCGGTTTAATAGATTATAATAATGTCTCTTTAAACATTTCTCGCGAAATTATACAAGATAATAGTACAGTTAAAAGTTTACGTACTGCACTTACTAAACGTGTGTTCCAAATGTTACAAAAACTTATGAATGATACTGAAAAATATCAAGAATTTTGGAAACAATTTGGATTAGTATTAAAAGAAGGTCCAGCAGAAGATAATGAGAATATTGAAAATATTTTACCATTACTACGTTTCGCATCAACTAATAGTAATACACCAATCCAAACAGTATCATTAATAGAATATATTGGTCGTATGATTCCGAATCAAGAAAAAATTTATTATCTTACTGCAGATAGTTATACAGCTGCATCTAGTAGTCCTCATTTAGAAGTATTGCGCAACAAAAAAATTGAAATATTATTACTATATGATCGTATAGATGAATGGATGATGAGTTATTTAACTTCTTTTCAAGGAAAACAATTCCATTCAGTTAGCAAAATTGATGAATCTCTAAATAGGATTTTAAATGAGAATAATTCTAACCATCCTAATACTTATTCAAAATCGTTTATAGAACGATCCAAAAAAGTTTTGAGTTCCCGAGTAAAAGATGTACGATTTACTAATCGTCTTATTGAAACTCCAGCTATTTTAACTACAGAAGTTAATGATATGAGTACTCAGATGGCTAAAATTTTTGCAGCAGCAGGACAAAAGGTTCCGGAAATCAAATATATCCTAGAATTTAATCCAAAACATCCATTAATAAAAAAAGTTGCAGAAACTACTGATGAAAAATTATTTGTTGATTTAATTGAATTATTATTCGATCAAGCTTTACTCGCCGAAGTCGGTTCTTTAGAAGATCCAAATAAGTTTATTCGGAAAATTAATAATTTACTAATAAAGTAAAGGATTTTTTTAAAAAAAAGTAATTTATGACTAATGAAATTTCAAAGAATCACCAAAAAAGATGCATCATATTAATTGGCGCTCCAGGAAGTGGTAAAGGTACTCAAGCTCAATTTATTAGTAAAAAATATGAAATTCCAAACATTTCTACGGGTGATATGTTACGTACTTATGCAAATTCAGATAATCATTTGAGTTCGGATATCTATAAATCTATGTTGAGAGGTAAATTAGTTGATGATGAAATGGTGATAAATTTAGTAAAAAAACGTTTGTCTCACAAGGATTGTGAAAATGGATTTTTATTAGATGGTTTTCCACGAACCCTTGTGCAAGCACAAGCTCTGAAAGAAGCTGGTATTAAAGTTAATTACGTTTTAGAATTAGATGTGCCCGATGATATTATCGTAGAACGGATTGTTGGACGACGAATACATCTGTCTTCCGGAAGAATTTATCATACTAAATTTTCTCCTCCAAAAATTGAGGGTAAGGATGATATAACTGGAGATGATCTTTATCATCGATTTGACGATAATGAAACTCTAGTGCGTAAACGTTTAAAAGAATATCATAGAAAAACAATTCCTTTAATTGATTTTTATAAAACCGAAATGGAAAAGGGACTAATTCGATATTTTATAATAGATGGTAATTATGAATCCTCAGTCATTAATACAGTATTATCCAAAATACTTATTTAATTAATTTCAGTTAATTAAATTTAAATTACTTCTAATATTATTTAGTAAAATAACATCATGATTTTAATAGTTATTTATTAAATGATCTTACAATTATTTATTCTATTTAGTAATTTGTACTTATCTAAGATAGAGTAAAATATCATGCTAAAAATCTATAATAGTTTAAGTCATAAAAAAGAGACTTTTAAACCCATTCATTTAAATGAAATAGGTATATATGTATGTGGAGTTACTGTTTATGATCTATGTCATATGGGTCATGCTCGTACTTTCATTATTTTTGATGTGATTGTACGTTATTTACGTTATTGTGGTTATAAAGTAAAATATATACGTAATATAACTGATATTGATGATAAAATTATTCAACATGCTATTAATAATCAAGAGTCTATAAGTCAACTAACTGAACGAATGATACTGGAAATGCATGCAGATTTTTCTGCCTTGAATATTTTATTTCCTGATATTGAACCTCGTGCAACACATCATATCGATGATATGATAAATCTTATTAAGAATCTTTTATTGCATAAACATGCTTATATTTCAGATAATGGTGAGATTTACTTTGATATTAAAAGTTATCCATATTATGGACAACTATCGCGTCAAAATCTCACTAAACTAAAGTTAAAAACCAATCTAAATCATATAAAGCAGAATCCAATGGATTTTATTTTATGGAAAAAATCTTCTGAAAATGAGATTGGTTGGAATTCTCCTTGGGGAAGAGGTCGTCCGGGATGGCATATTGAATGTTCTGCTATGACTCAAAAATTTTTAGGAAAACATTTTGATATTCATGGAGGAGGAATAGATCTAATTTTTCCTCATCATGAAAATGAAATTGCACAATCATCATGCATTCATAATAAATATGTTAATTATTGGATACATTCTGGGATAGTTTTCATTGAAAATGAAAAAATGTCTAAATCTTTAGATAATTTTTTAACTATTAGAAAAGCACTTAAAAATCATAATTCCGAAACACTTCGTTATTTTATGATTGCTAATCATTATCGTAGTCCATTAATTTATAATGATATAGAAATAAAAAAATCACAGATTGCTTTAACTCGTCTTTATAAAGCATTAAGTCCTATCAAATCCTCTTATCCTGAATACCAAGAAACGATGACGATGGTTGAGATTAATGAATTTGAAAAAAAATTTCAAGCGGCCATGAATGACGATTTTAATACTCCACAGGCATTTTCCGTTTTATTTGATTTAGCACGACAAATAAATTTTTATAAGAAAACTAATCGGTTACATCTGGTAAACGAATTAAGTCTAATTTTACGAAAACTAGCAGGCATTTTAGGTTTATTACAACAAGATCCTGATAATTTTCTACAACAAAATAGCAAACCTGATAATCTCAATCTAGAGATAATTAAAGTATTAATTATGAAACGTAATGATGCTCGTAAAAAACAAGATTGGAAAAATGCTGATATGTTACGGGATCAATTAAGAGGTATGGGAATAATCATTGAAGATAGTCCACAGGGAACTACTTGGAGACATAAAAATCAATAAATATAAGATTAAAATTTACCAAAAAACTATTGTATTGCTATATTATATGCCAAGTCTAAGTTCAGTTTTTGAAATTTAATAAAATAAACTATTACAAATTGTCTGTAATATACTGTATCTATCTACCTACATGGATCATAAATGAATTTATTAAAATCAGTAGCATTTGTTAGTACTATAACTTGTATTTCACGTATTTTAGGATTTGCTAGAGATAGTATTATTGCTGCAGTATTCGGTGTTGGAATGGAAACTGATGCTTTTTTTGTAGCTTTTAAATTTCCTAATTTATTACGAAGAATATTTGCAGAAGGCGCTTTTTCACAAGCTTTTGTTCCTATATTAGCTGAGTATAAAAATAAACGTGGTAAAACTCCAACCCAACTACTGATATCTTGGATATCTGGAATGTTAATACTAATTTTAGTAATAATTACTATAGGTGGAGTGTTAGCTGCACCCTGGATTATTTTAGTTACAGCTCCTGGTTTTACTCATTCGTATGATAAGTTTGCATTAACTTCATCTCTCCTTAGGATCACTTTTTCTTATATATTTTTAATCTCATTAGCTTCTATGGCAGGTGCTATTCTCAATATGTGGAATGTTTTTTTGATTCCAGCGTTTGCACCTACCTTACTAAATATTACTATGATTATATCAGCACTATATGTATCTCCTTATTTTAATCGTCCTATATTAGCTTTAGCTTGGGCTGTATTAATTGGTGGTCTCTTGCAATTAATTTACCAACTTCCATTTTTAAAAAAGATTGGTATGTTAGTTCTTCCTCGTATTAATTTATATGATATAGGAGTATGGCGCGTTTGGAAAAAAATGGTACCTGCAGTTATTGGAGTTTCCGCTAGCCAATTATCGCTTATTATTAATACCATTTTTGCTTCATTTTTTGTATCGGGATCTATTTCGTGGATGTATTATGCAGATCGGGTAATGGAATTTCCCTCAGGAGTATTAGGCGTTACCTTAGGTACTATTTTATTACCATACCTAACTAAAACTTATCATGAACATAATGAATACTCAATGCTTCTAGATCGTGGTTTGAGAATATGTTTAATCTTAGCTGTTCCTAGTGCAGTCGCCTTAGGAATACTCGCACACCCCTTAATTATAGTTCTTTTTCAATATAGGAAATTTACTGCTTTTGATACCTTTATGACACAACAAATACTGGGATCTTATGCAATTGGATTAATTGGCATAATGCTAGTAAAGGTATTAGCTACAGCATTTTATTCTCATCAAGATATCAAAACTCCGGTTAAAATTGCTATCGTGACACTTTTAATAAGTCAATTAATTAATTTTTTATTTTTAGGTCCTTTAAAACAAGTAGGATTATCTCTTTCGGTGAGTATTTCAGCATGTTTAAATTCCATTTTTCTTTATTGGAAATTGAGAGAAAAGAAATATTACATTCCCCAACCTGGTTGGGGAATGTTTTTAATACGATTAATTATGGCAGTACTAATAATGGCTATTGGATTATTAGTAATTATTAATCTTATGCCTAACTGGCAAAAAGGGATAATACTTTGGCGTCTTTTACGTATGACAGCCGTAGTTTTAGGAGGTGCTTTAATTTATTTTATAACCTTATTATTACTTGGTTTTCGATTAAAAGATTTATCTTTATATAAATAATTAACTACAATTCATCATGATCTTTTCACCGTTACCATTGATTATTACTTATATTTGTTATTTAACAACCTAAAAATTAAGCTTTATTATAATTATTTATTGAAATAATTCAGAACTAATTTCTTTATCTATATTTTTTACATACTTATAAGTGATACTTGGAGTATCTAATTCATGTAATTTAGGTAATAAATAACTTAAGGTTTTTATTTTTTCACCAATTCGAATTCTTGATATAGAATAGTTTGGTGTCTTCATTTGCTCATTAGGAACAATGATAATACGAACTTTTATTTGAGATTGTTCTATAGCATTAACTGCAGCACGTTTTTCATTTAAAAGGTAAGAAGCAATTTCTACCGGTACGATAGCATGCACTTCTTTAGTATTTTCTTTTATAGCTTCCTCTTCAATGATACGTAAAATAGAAAGGGAAAGCGATTCGTTATCGCGCAGTGTACCTGTTCCTCTACATCTAGGACACATATGATGACTAGATTCTCTAAGAGAAGGACTTAATCTCTGTCGCGACATTTCTAATAAACCCAAGCGAGAAATATTACCTATTTTTATACGTGCACGATCCTGACTAAGGGATTCACGTAAACGATTTTGTACTGCAGTTTGATGAGAGCTATTCGTCATATCAATAAAATCAATTACTATCAATCCTCCTAAATCACGTAAACGTAATTGGCGTGCAATTTCATCTGCAGCTTCCAAATTAGTATGGAAGGCTGTTTCTTCAATATCGTTACAACCGATAGATCTAGCGGAATTAATATCAATTGCTGTTAAAGCTTCAGTACTATCAATTATAATAGAACCACCAGAAGGAAGACTCACTTCTCGCTGAAAAGCAGATTCAATCTGTGATTCGATTTGATAATAACTAAAAAGTGGAAGTTCGCCAGAATACAACTTAATTTTTTTAATAAAATCCCATCTTCCTAAGGCAGCAATTTGGTGTTTTGCTAATTCAACCATTTTAGCATTATCAATTAATATCTCACCAATGTCTTGACGTAAATAGTCACGAAAAGCACGCATTATTACGTTGCTATCTTGATAAATTAAAAATGGTGCGGGATTAATGGCGGCTAGTTTTTTTATTTCTTGCCAATGTTTTAATTTTAAACTCAAATCAGATTGTAATTCTTCAAGCGATTTCCCAATACCTGCTGTTCGTACTATAAGACCCATATTTTTAGGTAGTACAAGAGAAGAAATTTTTTCTTTTATTTCAATTCGCTGTTCTCCTTCGATTCGGCGAGAAATACCTCCAGCTTTTGGATTATTAGGCATTAATACTAAAAAACTACCTGCTAAAGTGATCAAAGTTGTTAATGCTGCTCCTTTATTACCTCGTTCTTCTTTATTAACTTGGACAATAAGCTCTTGTCCCTCACAAAGAATATCTTTTATATTTAAAGCTTTTTGCTCTGATGATAATAAAGAATAATTTTTAGGAAAATATTCTTTAGAAACCTCTCGTAAAGGCAAAAAACCATTTTTTTCCATACCATAGTTAATAAAAGCGGCTTGTAAACTAGGTTCTATATGAATAATTTTTCCTTTATAAATATTAGCTTTTTTCTGTTCATGTCCTGCATTTTCAATATCTAGATCACATAATCGTTGACCATCAACAATTGCAATACGTAATTCTTCTTTTTGAGTTGCATTTATTAACATTCTTTTCATTTTTTTTACTCATAGTTAATAATAAAGACTACTATCTAAAAAATGTGCGTAAAAATTATTTTGATTCACACATAAAACTTTAATATTACAAAAAATCGATTATTTTTTATGATTTGATTAACGAATATTTGAACAAATAGATGACTGATCAAACCAAATGATATTATACTATTATTATTTTTATAATTCATAATTATGAAAACTAACATAACATCAACAAAATTTAATTTTTTTTGGATTACGGAGGATGAAATTGGTAGACGTCTCGATAATTTTTTACATGGAAAATTAAAAGGGATACCAAAGAATTTAATTTATAAATTATTACGTAAGAGTAAAATACGAGTAAATGAAAGACGTGTTGATCATGCTTATAAGTTAGTTATAGGAGATAAGGTACAAGTTCCTAAACTTATTTATCCCGATAAAAAAAATCTTACTTTTTTAATTGCTCAACGAAAAATCGATTTAATCGCTAATGCTATTTTATATAATGATAATTATCTTTTAGCTATTAATAAACCTTCTGGAATAGCTGTTCATGGAGGAAGTGGATTAAAATTTAGTATTATTGATCTTGTTAGGATCTTGCTACCCAATCTATCTTTTTTAGAACTTGTTCATCGTTTAGATCGTGAAACTTCGGGAATATTACTTTTTGCAAAGAAAAAATCTGTATTACGTATATTACATGAACAGTTTCGTGGTAATCTAGTAAAAAAATCTTATTATGCTCTTGTATGTGGAAGATGGCCATCACAGATAAAAACGGTACATGTTCCACTAAAAAAAAATATTATTAATAGTGGCGCACATATAGTATGTGTGAATAAAACAGGTAAAATATCAACCACTTGTTTTAGCATAGTAGAATATTTTTTCAAAAAAAATACTACTCTAATTAAAGTAAATCCTATAACTGGCCGCACACATCAAATACGTGTTCACGCCAAATATGCAGGACATCCTATTGCGTTTGATAAAATTTATGGAGATCATAATTTTAATCAACAAATTGCTGAAACTGGCTTAAATCGTCTTTTCTTACATGCATCATCAATGGTTTTTTTTCATCCTATTTTAAAAAAAGAAATCTGTATCACAGCTCCATTGAACCAAGAACTAAAAAAGTGTTTATCCAAACTACGTAGTTCAGAGATAAAATAATTAATTTTATATATTATTTTTAATAAATATCTTTTTCTGATATTTTGTATTAAATGATAATCTTTTTATGAGAATAAAATAATATTATGGCTGTACAAAAAAAAAAGTCGTCTCGTTCGAAACGAGGGATGCGACGTTCCCATGATCACATGAGTTTAACAATTCAATTATCTACAGATAAGAAAACCGGAAATATTCATTTACGTCATCATCTTACATCTGATGGTTACTATCGGGGTCGTAAAATAATCACTAAGTAATTTTATATTTAATCCTATATATGCTAAAAAATGCTATGGTTTATCTAATAAAATACTCATGTAAAACAATTCTAAAGTAGAAATGTATACATCCATAATCGGAACAGGTAGTTATCTACCCGAGAAAATTGTAACTAATGCAGACTTAGAAGAAAGAATTCATTATGATAAAGAATGGATTGTATCAACCACAGGAATTCACAAACGTCATATAGCGGATATAAAAGATTCTGTAGCTTCCATGGCTTTTCGTGCTGCAGAAAGGGCAATTTTTATGGCAGGTATTGATAAAAATGCTATTGGATTAATTATTGTTGCCACAACAACTTCTAGGTATGTATTTCCAAGCTCAGCGTGTATAGTTCAGAATTTACTTGGAATTAATAAGCATTGTGTTGCAGCTTTTGACGTAGCGGCTGCTTGCACAGGTTTTATATATGCGATTAGCATAGCTGATCAATATATCAAAAATGGTATGGTTAAATATGCTTTAGTTATTGGATCTGATATACTTAGTCATAGATTAGATCCTAATGATCCCAAAACAATTATTTTATTTGGTGATGGTGCAGGTGCTGTAGTTTTAGGATTTAGCAAAAAACCAGGAATTTTATCTACACATTTGCATGCTGATGGACGTTATGGAGATTTGCTAAAACTTCCTGGCTCAGGACACATCAGTAGTAAATATAGTTCTTCGTATTATTTAACTATGGAAGGAAAAAAGTTATTTAAAATTGCTATTAATAAATTGAGAGATTTAATTGATGAAACATTAAAGCTTAATAACATAAAAGCTCATGCTTTAGATTGGATAATACCCCATCAAGCTAATTTACGAATTATTAATGCAACTATTAAAAAATTAGGATTAAACCAACAAAAAGTTATTATTACCCTTGATCGCTATGGAAATACTTCTTCAGCTTCTATACCAACAGCACTTGATGAAGCAGTACGAGATGGACGTATTCAACAGAAACAATTAATTTTGTTGGAAGCTTTTGGCGCAGGATTAACTTGGGGATCTGCATTGATTATATTTTAATAAATATGATTCCATTTGTAATGATGTTTCCCGGACAAGGATCTCAATCCATAGGTATGTTAATTAACATAGCCAAGTTTTTTCCTATTATCAAACAAACTTTTTATGAAGCTTCAGAAGTTTTGAATTATGATCTGTGGAAATTAACCAAGAGACCTTCTATAAAAGAACTAAATTATGCCAATAAAAGACAGCCAGTTTTACTAACGAGTTCGGTATCCATTTTTAGATTATGGAAACAATTAGGAGGACCTATACCTACAATGTTAGTAGGTCATAGTTTAGGAGAATATTCAGCATTAGTATGTAGTGGAACAATACCATTCAGTGAAGCTATTTCTTTAGTACAAGTGCGTGAAAAAATGATGCACGAAATAGCATTAAAAGATAAAGGAGCCATGTTAATAATCATAGGTTTGAATCAGGATAAGATTTTTCATATTTGCAAAGATTCAGCTAGAGGTCAAATAGTTACTCCTGCCAATTTTAATTCTCCAAAACAAATTGTCATATCAGGACATAAGGAAGCAGTAATGCGCGCCGGTTTAGCGTGTAAAAAATCAGGAGCGAAAGTATTACCATTACCTATCAATATTGCTTCACACTGTGAATTATTAAAACCAATGGCAATGGATTTTGCAAAGGAATTAGAAGAAATCACTATTAAGGTTCCCCAAATACCAACTTTAAATAATGTAGATGTTAAATGTGAAAGCTCACCAGCAAAAATCAGGAGTGCTTTAATTCGTCAATTATATAGTCCAGTAAGATGGATTGAATGCGTTGAATATATAAAAAAAAGTGGCATAAATATTGCTATTGAGGTTGGTCCTGGAAAAGTATTGATGGGATTAACCAAACGTATCAATTCGGATTTGACTATCATAAATCTTGAAAATAATAATAATTTATCCTCAATAATAAAAAAATTAAAAAGAGAATCTTTATTATGAAAGGAAAAGTGGCATTAGTTACAGGTGCTAACCGAGGGATTGGACGTGCCATAGCAGAAAATCTAGCTATCCGTGGTGTGATAGTAGCTGGCACTGCTACTGATCTTTATGGTGCTCATATAATTAATACTATTTTAATAAAAAATGGGGGTAAAGGATTTATTTTAGACCTTACTAATATTACCTCTATTGATGGAGTTTTAAAAGAGATTCGCTCCGAACTAGGAGAAATAGATATATTAATTAACAATGTAGGTATCACTAAAGATAATCTACTAATATATATGAAAGATCATGAATGGCAAGAAGTTGTAAATATAAATTTATCTTCTATATTTTATCTATCTAAAGCAGTTATAGGAACTATGATTAAGAAACATGCAGGTAGAATTATTAATATTGGTTCAATGATAGGAATTACTGGTAATAAAGGACAAGTAAATTATGCTGCCACAAAAGCAGGCATCCTTGGTTTTAGTAAATCCCTCGCACTGGAAGTAGCGTCACGTGGAATTACAGTTAATGTTATAGCACCGGGATTTATTGAAACTGATATGACAAAAGCTTTAAGCAAAAAAAAACGTGCAGAAATATTAACTAAAATTCCTGTCGGTCGTTTTGGTAATATCCAAGAGATTGCAAATGCAGTTGCTTTTTTAGCTTCGGATGAAGCAGGATATATTACAGGTGAGACTTTACACATTAATGGTGGGATGTATATGGTATAATCAAGTTAAGTTGTAAAATTAAACCTTAATATAAATATTAATATGCTAAAATTGCATATTATTTAATAAAAAGTGAATTATTTTGATAGGAACTTTAACGTATGAGTACAAGTACTCTCGAAGAACGAGTTAAGCAAATAATTTGTGATCAGCTAGGAGTAAATCAAGAAGAAGTAGTAAATACAGCTTCTTTTGTAGAAGATCTCGGTGCCGACTCTCTTGATACCGTTGAATTAGTTATGGCTTTAGAAGAAGAATTTAATAAAGAAATTCCAGATGAAGATGCAGAAAAAATAACCACGGTTCAAGCAGCTATTGATTATATAGCAAGTCATTAAAAATTAAGTATACACTATCCACCATACAATTCTCGAGTAACTAATTAATTATAATTTTAAATAATTACGATAAAAAACATTATTTTAAGTAGTAAGTCAATAAAAATGAAAAATCGTTTTATTGTTATTGAAGGGTTAGAAGGTGCAGGAAAAACAACTGTTTGCGATATGGTAATGAATTTTTTAAAGGATAAATCTATTAATGATATTATATTAACTCATGATCCTGGAGGAACTCCATTAGCAGAAAAATTACGAAGTTTGATTAAACATGGAGTTAAAGGAGAAAAAATCACTAATAAAGCTGAACTCTTGATGTTATATGCTGCTCGTATTCAACTAATTGAAATGAAAATAAAACCCGCTTTAGCACGAGGAGCATGGGTTGTTAGTGATCGTTACGATTTGTCAACAGAAGCTTATCAAGGTTATGGTAGAAATTTTCATGGTCAATTATTAAATTTTTTACGTCAAGTAATATTGGAAAATACTATACCTGACTTAACATTATATCTTGATGTTACCCCGGAAATTGGATTAAAGAGAGCTCAAGAAAGAGGAATTTTAGATCGCATTGAACAAGAATCTCTGTCATTTTTTTATAAGGTTAGGAAAGGTTATCTTTCACTAGCCAAGAAAAATCATAACATTAAAGTTATTGATGCTACACAAGCGCTTAGTTTCGTAAAATCTTCATTATATATAATACTGGAAGAATGGTGGAAAAAATAACAAAGAACTGGTATCCGTGGCTTGATTATCCGTATCGGCAAATAATTAAACAATATCGTACAAGATGTATACATCATACGCTTTTATTACATGCACCATATGGATTAGGTATAGAAGCATTATTATGGAAAATAAGTTGCTTATTAATGTGTTCATTTAGTACTAGTTGTGGCAAATGTCATAATTGTAAACTTATGTACGCTATGACCCATCCAGATTTATATATTCTTAATATAAAAGCCGGACAAACTACTTTAGGAATTGAACAAATTAGGGAGATTAATGAGATTATTTATCATAAGTCTAAATTAGGGACAGCCAAAATTATTTGGATATTAAAATCCGAAAAACTCACTCAATCAGCAGTTAATGCACTATTAAAGATAGTAGAAAATCCACCAAAAAAAACTTGGTTTTTTATATATAGTTTAGAAAAAACTAATCTTCCAATCAACTTACGTAGTCGTTGTCAACCATGGTATATTATTCCTCCAACTGAAATTGAGGGATTAAATTGGTTAAAAACTAATAATGATATTAATAATTTACCAAAAGTTACATTAATTACAGCATTAAGATTGAGTTATGGAGCTCCTATAGCTGCTTTAAACTTATTAAGATCGTCAGATTGGAAAAATAGAAAAAAAATATATGATGAAATCCTAAATAATGTATTTAAGTTAAAAATAATCAAGCTATTACCATTGCTCAAGAATGAAAATGTTGCTAAACAAATTGAATGGTTATGTACTTTATTAGTAGATGCTTTAAAAACCAAGCATACTGATAAAACACATATAATTAATAGCGATTATTATGAATTAGTAAAAAAATTAGCAGATTGTATTTCAACAGAAGCCTTATTATTAGCTTTTAAACAATGGTGTATTTGTCGATATCGCATATTACATGTAACATCCATTTCTCAAGAATTATTATTAATAAAACCATTAATTGTATGGAATCAATTAGTCCAACCAAATGTAAATATTACTACAACAAGATAATAGGATAATATTATTATGTTTTTAGTAGATTCCCATTGCCATCTTAATCAATTAAAATCTAAAAATTTAGATAATGTTTTAAAAAAAGCAGCTGAAAACCATGTTAAATTTGTGTTAACTGTATCAACTTCCATATCTGAATATATGGATATGGTAAAAATAATAGATAATAAAAAATATCCAGTAGCCTATTCTTGCGGTTTACATCCATTATATGTTAATCAATGTGATATTAATATCACTTGTAAACAGTTACGTTCTATAATTAAAAATGACAATAAGGTTATTGCATTAGGTGAAACCGGATTAGATTACCACTATCAATTGCTTAACAATAACAAGAAAAAACAGAAAAATTTTTTTCGAGAACATATTCAAATAGCTTGTGAATTAGATAAACCCTTAATTGTTCATACACGGAATGCAAAAAACGATACGCTGAATCTTTTATATGAATCCCATGCAGAAAAATGTGGAGGGGTACTACATTGTTTTACTGAAGATATAATGATGGCAAAAAAAATCCTAGATATAGGATTTTACATATCGTTTTCTGGTATTATTACCTTTAATAAGGTAACTCATTTACATGAAATAGTACGTTATATCCCATTAGATAGAATACTTATAGAAACTGATTCACCTTATTTAGCCCCAGTTCCATATCGTGGTAAAGAAAATCATCCAGCATTCTTATATCAGATAGCTGAGTTTATTGCTGCAATCAAAAATCTTCCTTTAGAAGAATTTGCTGCAATTACTACTAATAATTTTATTCGTTTATTTAGAATACCCTTAAATTATAAATAAAAGTATATGTTCAGTAAAACTAGATCAGATGCAACCATTTTTAGTAAAATTATTAAGCACGAAATTCAAGCAGATATAATTTATCAAGATAAATTGGTTACTGCTTTTAGAGATATTTTTCCAAAAGCACCTGTTCATATTATTGTAGTTCCTAATGTTTGTATTCCAACTCTTAATGATATTCAAATTAAAGATGAACCTATTATTGGAAGATTAGTAACTGTTGCAGCAAAAATTGCTAAAGATGAAAAAATAGCTGATCAAGGATATCGATTGATAATGAACTGTAATCAACATGGAGGTCAAGAAATATATCATATTCATTTGCATCTAATAGGGGGTTGTATGTTAGGACCTATAATTTCCGATCCCATCAATAATCTAATCTAGTGATTAGATTAATCATAATATTCATCATTTAATAGCTGAAGCGGAGCTGCTGTTAGGTTAGTAAAATGATCAACTAACTCTATAGCTAATCCTAAATAATTGAATGGAGTTAGATTTTTTAGTCTGCCTTTTTCTACTTCAGGCAAGGGAAGTAGATCTATAAACGAACGTATAGCACTGCTATTAATCCTTTTGCCCTGTGTCAATTCCTTAAGTTTTTCATATGGATTCGAAATTCCATATTTACGCATTACAGTTTGAATAGACTCGGCAAGAATTTCCCAATTCTGATCTAATTGAATTAATAATTGGCTATAATTCAATTCTAATTTTTTTATTCCCTGGAAAGTGTTTTTCCAAGCAATTAGAGCATAACTCAAGCCCACTCCTAAATTACGCAAAAGAGTCGAATCGGTTAAATCACGTTGCCAACGTGAAATAGGGAGTTTATTTGCTAAATGCATTAAAATGGCATTGGATAATCCTAAATTAGCTTCAGCATTTTCAAAAAAAATCGGATTAATTTTGTGTGGCATGGTAGAAGAACCAATCTCTCCTGGAAAGGGTTTTTGTTTAAAGTAATTTAATGCCAAATAGCCCCATATATCTCTATTAAAATTAATTAAAATAGTATTAAAACGTCTAACGCAATCGAAGATTTCAGCTATATAATCATGGGGTTCAATTTGTGTAGTATATGGATTCCACGTCACACCAAAAGAAGTTACAAATTCTTCGCTTATTTGTTGCCAATCTATTGTAGGATAAGCAGCACAATGCGCATTATAATTTCCTACAGCACCATTAATTTTTCCTAAAATTTCTATCTTTTTTAGTTTTTGAAATTGACGTATCATTCTACTAGCAATATTAGCCATTTCCTTGCCAACCGTAGTGGTAGCTGCTGGTTGCCCATGAGTATGAGATAACATCGGTGTAGCACGATATTTATGAGCCCAAATGCTTATAATTGCAATAATCTTATTCCATTGGGGTAAGATTACATCGGTTATAGCAGATTTTATCATTATAGCGTAAGACAAATTATTAATATCTTCAGAAGTACAAGCAAAATGAACAAATTCAATAATAGATTTTAAATTCTTACTTGAAGATGTAATAATTTTCTGTTTTATAAAATATTCTATTGCTTTTACATCATGATGAGTAGTAGTCTCAATGTTTTTAATCTTTTTAGCATCATCTTCTGAAAAAGAAGTAATAATATTCTCTAAATAATCATTATCTTCTGAATCAAATTTAGTTATTTCTTTTATATCAGAACAATTGGCTAGTTTTTGTAACCAACGAATTTCAATTTGAACACGTAATCTTATAAAATTATATTCTGTGAATATTTTTCGCAAAGAACTTACCAAATTAGCATAACGACCATCAATAGGTGAAATAGCCGTTAAAAACGATAATTCCATTAATAAATACTCCTCTCTTAATTAAATTAATGTAAAACTTTTTTCAATAATTCCACCTCCTAAACAAATATCTCCATGATAAAAAACAGCTGATTGACCTGGAGTAACAGCAGTTATCGGTATAATTAATTTTACTGTAATTTTAGTTAGATCCTTTTTAGGAGTAATAATACAGGGGATATCAGTTTGACGATAACGAGTTTTTACTGTACAGTATATTTCTTTATTTAATGATTTTAAATCATACCAATGAAGTTGGTCTACAATCATTCCCTTTGACATCAAATGTGGATTATCATATCCTTGCGCAACAATCAATAGATTTTTTTTGAGATCTTTATTTACTACATACCATGGAGCATTAATTGAATTTTTAATTCCACCAATTCCTAAACCTTTACGTTGCCCTATGGTATGATACATAATTCCTTGATGTCGACCAATAATATTTCCATTAATAGTTACAATATTTCCTGGTTTATTTGGTAAATAACGATTAAGAAAATTTCTAAATTTTCTTTTACCAATAAAACAAATTCCTGTAGAATCCTTTTTCTTTGAGGTAATTAAATTGTATTGATTAGCTATACGTCGAACTTCCGTTTTAGTAAGTTTACCTAGAGGAAAAATGGTATTTTTCAACTGTTTTTGATTTAAAGTGTATAGAAAATAGCTTTGATCTTTATTTTTATCTATTGCACGTAATAATCGATTCTGATCATTAATATTTGATTTGCGTACATAATGTCCTGTAGCAATAAAATCTGCCTTAAGATCTTGCAAACAAAAATCCATAAAAATATCAAACTTGATTTTTTTATTACATAGGATATCTGGATTTGGTGTACGTCCTATCTTATATTCTTCTAAAAAATACTGAAAGACATTGTCCCAATACTCGGCTGAAAAATTTATTTTATGCAATTTAATATCTAACTGATCACATACTGCTTGAGCATCTGCTAAATCTTGTATAGATTGACAATAAGATTCATTATCATCCTCCTCCCAATTTTTCATAAATAATCCTTCAACCTGAAACTGATTTTTTAAAAGTAATGCTGCCACACTAGAATCAACACCACCTGACATTGCTATTATAACTCTTTTATTTTTATTTAAAGACATAGTATACTCATGAATAGAATATTTAACCTTTGAAATATTAAAAGCATGATAGAATCATCTTATGATTTTAATTGGTATGTCATAAAATAACTATATTTATTATTGCCATAGATTGATTTTTGCATGCTATTATAGGTAGGTGGAAACACATAAACTATTATATTAGTTGGATTTTAACCTAAATCGAATAATCAGTAAGCTAAGTAAACTAGGAGATAATCATGGGAATTCTATCTTGGATCTTCTTTGGATTAATAGTTGGCATGCTAGCAAAGTGGTTTATGCCAGGTAAAGATAATGGTGGTATTATAATTACTACTCTTTTAGGAATTATAGGTGCAGTATTAGGAGGTTGGATTAGTATCTTATTAGGCTTTGGAAAGGTAGATGGATTTAATTTTGGAAGTTTTATGGTAGCAATAATAGGTGCTGTTATTATTTTATGGATATATCGAAAGGTTAAAAGTTAAGTTATTTATATCGGTAAAATATATCCTAATCCAATACTTTTTATTAGAAGTGAAGTTGGTATTGAATGATATAAAGTGAAATCAGATAAGAGATAGGTGTCAATTCACTTTTTTATAAACATGATTAAATCTTAAATAAAAAATTAATGATATCCCCATCTTTTACTAAATATTCTTTTCCTTCTATATGTACTTTACCAGCTTCTTTCGCAGCTTGTTCTCCTTTATTTTTTACAAAATCTTCATAGCTGATTATTTGAGCTCGAATAAAACCTTTTTTAATATCGGAGTGAATGTTTTTAGCCGCTTGATAAGCGGTTGTTCCTTCGGGAATTGTCCACCCCCTAACTTCTTTTGTACCAACTGTAAAATAAGTTTTTAATTTAAGTAATTTGTAACTCTCACGAATGACATTATTAAGTGCGGACTCTTTTAATCCTAATTCCATTATAAAATCATTATTTAAGTGAGCAAGATCTGATTCAATAGGAGCACAAAGAGTTATTACACTAGCTCCTTCTTTTTGAGCAACAGCTTTAACCTCTTCTACATAAATATTATTAAGATAATTTTCATTAATATTAGCAATGTATAAGATTGGTTTCAACGTTAAAAAATTTAGATCACGGATACTAAATTTATCTTCCTTAGAAAGATTTAATTTTCGCAATGTTCCTTCTTTTTCTAAATGAATTTTACAATATTCTAAAGTTTTGAATTTTTTATCTACTTCTACTCTATTTGATGATTTTTTATAAAGACCTAATAAAGCTCGTTCACAAACTTCCAGATCTGCAAGAGCAAGTTCTGTATTGATAAGATTAATATCTTCTATAGGATTAATTTTTCCAGAACAATGAACTATAGTTTCATCTTCAAAGCAACGAATCACATGAACTAAAGCTTCTGTCTCACGAATTTTACCCAGAAATTTATTTCCTAAGCCTTCTCCTTTGGACGCTCCTTTAATAAGACCAGCAATATCAATAAAAGTAATTGTTGTAGGAATAATACGTTGTGCTTTAACAAGTTCCGAAAGTACTTCTAACCGTTTATCCGGTACTGCTACTACAGCTATATGTGGTTCAATCGTACAAAATGGAAAATTCGCAACTTCAACACAAGATTTAGTAAGAGCATTAAAAACGGTAGACTTACCTACATTTGGTAATCCAATTATACCACATTTAAATCCCATGATTTATAGCCTTTCCTTAACTTAAGGTAGTTAGGTTATCTCTACATTTTAGATGAATGCAATCTACTCATAGCTTTCATTACTCCATCTTTCAACCAGATCTCGGTACAATATACCGCTTCGTCTATAGCATAGTTAATAAGTTTTTTCTCCTTTTTCGAGGGTTCATCCAAAACGAATTTTGCAACTTCTTGGGAATTTATAGGACGACCAATACCGATACGCAATCGATTAAAATTAGCATGTTTTCCACCAAATGAGTGAATAATATTTTTCAGTCCATTGTGACCATTATGTCCTCCTCCTAATTTAAATTTAGCTTGTCCTGGTATTAAATTTAGTTCATCATGTGCAATAAGTATTTCTTGTGGTAGAATTTGATATAAATTAGCCATTGCTACTACAGACTTTCCACAAAGATTCATAAATCTATCAGGAATTAGAAGTTGTATCACCTGATTATAGATAAATAAGCGTGTAGTATATCCAAAAACCTTAGTTTCCTTCTTCATATTGCTCTTGTAATTTTCAGCTAACTTTCTAACGTACCACGATCCAGCATTATGACGAGTTGCAGCATATTTAGATCCTGGATTAGCTAATCCAACTATTACTTTTATTAGTTTCATATTTAAAAATTAATACTCAAACATTGCAGAAATCGATTGTTCATTACTAATCCTACGTATAGCTTCTGATAACATCCCAGCTAAACTTAATGTACGTACCTTAGATATTTTTTTTATCTGTGTAGTTAAAGGGATAGTATCGCATACTACTACTTCATTAAGATTAGAATTTATTAAATTTTCAACCGCATTTCCGGAAAAAATTGGATGAGTAGCATAAGCAAATACTCGTTTTGCTCCGTGTTCTTTAAGAGCTACTACTGCTTGGCATAGCGTACCTGCTGTATCGATAATATCATCTATAATTACACAATCACGGTCTGTAACATCACCTATTATATGTAGAACCTGTGATAAATTAGCACGAGGACGGCGCTTATCAATTATGGCCATATCTGTATCATTTAATAATTTTGCAATTGCCCTAGCACGTACAACTCCTCCAATATCTGGGGAAACTACAATTGGATTTTCCAATCTAATTTTTAACATATCTTCAATAAGAATAAGGCTAGCAAAAACATTATCCACGGGAACATCAAAAAATCCTTGGATTTGATCTGCATGTAAATCTACAGTTAAGATTCTATCTACCCCAACGCTAGACAAACAATCAGCTACTACTTTTGCGGTAATAGGTACTCTTGCAGAACGTACACGTCGATCTTGTCGGGCATAACCAAAATAAGGAATTACAGCAGTAATTCTACCTGCAGAAGCCCGTCGCAATGCATCTACTAGGACTATTAACTCCATTAAATTATCATTAGTGGGAGCACAAGTAGATTGAATAAGAAATATATCATCACCTCGTACATTTTCATTAATTTGTACACTAATTTCACCATCACTAAATCGTCCTACACAAGCATCTCCTAACTTTATATATAAACGACTTGCAATCTGTTCTGCTAATTCTGGTATTGAATTTCCAGCAAAAATTTTCATATGATTCAATCCAATAATCATTATTTATATTATGGTTATTATAAATTTTATCTAGTTAATTTTCATTAATTACGTTATTTTTGAATAGAAGCTATGTAAAGGTGAAAGATTTAAACTTTGTGCAACAAATCCATGCATGTTGCATTTTGATGCAATATTAAGAAGATGATCAGCCATTGATTTTTTATCAAATTCACAAAAAATACAACTACCTGTTCCTGTCAAACGTGATGATATCGATCCATATTTTGATAACCAGTTAAATACTTCTTCAACTTTTCGATAACGTTTTCTAACTAGTAATTCACAATCATTAGAGAAAGGGATAGTATATAATTCTTCTAATGTGCGTATCGGAGTATTTCTTTTTAATTCTGCATCTTGAAAAATCAATGCAGTAGAAATGGTTATGTGCGGATCTAAAATAAGATACCATCTTTCTGGTAATTTTACGGGTTGTAAGTTATGTGCTGCTCCGTCAGAAAAAGCTGCATAACCTTTAATAAATACAGGAACATCATATCCTAGTTGTAAACCTAATCTGATTAAATCATTCCAACTTAAATGAGTCTTCCATAGATAATTTAGTGCAATTAAGGTAGTTGCAGCATTAGATGATCCCCCTCCTAATCCCCCACCTATTGGTAATCTTTTTATTAGTGTAATGTTGGCACCTGTATTGCAAGATAATAATCCTTTTTGGATAGCATATTGGTATAATAATTTAGCCGCACGAATAATAAGGTTATTTTCTATGGGTATATCATTAATAGAAGAAGATAATGTAATCTTACCTAGATTATTTGGAATAATAGTTATAGTATCGCAATACGATAAAAAACAAATTAACGTTTGTAAACGATGATATCCGTTAGGATATCTACCATTAATATAAAGAAAAAGATTCAACTTTGCCGGCGATGGCCAAGTAATCATTTTATTAATCTCCTCTTAATTTTTAGCTTAATATTTATATAAAAATTCCTTTCTCCTCTATAGATAGAATTATTTATCTTCCACATTATAATATAAAATATTGAATAAAATTTTTGATTTATTACTACGGTAAAAATAATTGATTTTAATGATTTTAGAAAAAGGTAGATTTAATGAAATGAAAAGTTCTTTAATTGCTAAATTAGAATCTTTACAAAAACGTTATGAAGAAATCGAATTACTACTTAGTAAATCCACAAATAATTATTCTGATCTTCAGAATTTATCTCGTGAGTACAGTCAACTTTCTGAAATTATAAAATATTTTATTCAATGGCAGAATATCCAGAAAAATATAAAAGATATAACTTTATTGCTCGAAGATTCTGAAATGAGAGATTTAGCATCTAATGAATTAAATCAAATATATGCTCATAACTCGGTTATTGAGAACCAACTGAAATTATTATTGTTGTCCCAAGATCCTAAGGATGAAAATAATTGTTATATTGAGATACATGCGGGAACTGGTGGTAATGAAGCAGCAATTTTTGTTAATGACTTATTTAAGATGTATAGTAACTATGCTATAGCACGTGGATGGCAGATACAAATTATAAGTTATAATGAAGCAGAATATGGAGGTTATAAAACAATTATAACTAAGATTACGGGAAAACAAGCATATGGACGTTTAAAATTTGAATCTGGAGGTCATCGGGTACAACGAGTACCTAAAACCGAATCGCAAGGACGTATACATACTTCTACATGTACGGTAGCTGTTATGCCTGAAGTACCACCTACAGAATTAGTACCAATAAAAATGGAAGATCTAAAAATAGATACTTTTAGATCTTCGGGAGCGGGTGGACAGCATGTAAATACTACTGATTCAGCCATACGTATGACTCATTTACCAACTGGAATTGTAGTAGAATGCCAGGATGAACGCTCACAACATAAAAATAAGTCAAAAGCCTTAGGTGTACTAAAAGCACGCATTTATGCTGCAGAAATGAAAAAAATTCATCAAGAAGAAACCAAAACTCGTAGAAATTTACTAGGTACTGGTGATCGTCATGATAGAAGTCGTACTTATAATTTCCCACAGGGTCGTGTTACTGATCATAGGATCAATCTTACCATTTATTCTATAGAAAACATAATGGCAGGAAATTTAGATATTATTCTTGATCCATTATTACAGGAACATCAAGCTAATGAACTAATAAAAATCTAACATAAATAAAATGAATATTAAAAAGTGGTTAAATTTTGCTCAATCAATGCTTATTCATCAGAGTAATACTCCAAAACGTGATGCTGAAATTTTGTTAGAATTGATTACCGGAAGATCTATAACTTGGTTAAGAACTTTTGATGATGTATATATATTAAATAAAATTGAGCTAAGCAAATTACAATCAGTTATAAATAGAAGAAGCAATGGCGAACCTATTGCATATATTACCGGAAAACAAGAATTTTGGTCTTTACCTCTTAGTGTATCTCCAATTGCTTTGATTCCTCGTGCTGATACTGAGATATTAGTGTCACAAGCTCTATTGCATATAGAGAATAATGTAGGTGTATCAGTTTTAGATTTAGGAACAGGTACAGGAGCTATTTCATTAGCTATAGCTGTTGAACGTCCTGATATTTTTGTATTAGGAGTTGATAATAATCAAGATGCTTTATCATTAGCACAGCATAATGCTAAAAATTTAAGCATTGATAACGTACTTTTTATTTATAGTGATTGGTTTTCGGAACTTTATGATCAAAAATTTAATATTATTGTTAGTAATCCACCATATATTGATCCTTCTGATGAACATTTACAACAGGGAGATTTACGTTTTGAACCACTCAGTGCTTTAATTTCAAAACAACATGGTTTCTTTGATTTAAAAAAAATTATTTCTAATGCATCTAAATATTTGAAAAAATTTGGATGGTTATTAGTAGAACATGGTTGGTTACAGGGTAAAGATGTACGAAACCTCATGATAAATAATCACTTCAAAAATATTTTGACTTATTTGGATTATGGCAATAATGAAAGAGTTACTAGAGGACAAAAGAAGGATTAAATTTTACGTACCTGTTGGATTTTATAAATCTAAATCCTTATTTAAAACTAGTGCTAGTATCGCCTGACGAAGATATAATCCATTAGATGCTTGTTGAAAATACCATGCATGGTCGGTTTTGTCTACATCAACAGATATTTCTTTTAAACGTGGTAAAGGATGTAAAATTTTAAGATTACTACGTACATTAATAAGATCATTGGCACGTAAAATATATGGTATCTGGTTAATAGATGGAGTAGATTCTGATAGATCTAATCTTTCTTTTTGTATTCTAGTCATATAAAGAACATCTACTTTATGAAGTACTTCTTTCAGATGAGTATGGTAACTCCATTTAAGTCGTTTTTGATTAAATAAATCAATAATATATTGAGGCATTTTTAATGAAGGGTCGCATAAAAGAAAAAATCTATTTTTCTCATAGTGTGAGAGAGCTTGTGCTAAAGAATGTATAGTACGTCCATATTTAAGATCACCAACCATTGCAATATTAAGATTGCATAATCGGTGTTGTGTTTCAAAAATAGTAAACAGATCTAATAAGGTTTGTGTAGGATGTTCATTAGAACCATCACCAGCATTGATAATAGGTACAGATCCTGAAAAATTAGTTGCAAATAATGCGGATCCCTCTTGAGGATGACGTATTACAATAGCATTAACATATGAGCTAATAACTTTAATAGTATCAGCAAAACTTTCTCCTTTTTTCGAAAAAGAAGTATTATTGCTATCTGAAAAACCTATTACAGATCCCCCAAGACGATACATAGCACTTTCAAAGGATAGACGCGTTCTTGTAGAAGCTTCAAAAAAACACAATGCAATACTTTTTTTTCGTAATAAATCAGATGATTCATTTAATTTAAACTTTTCTGTAACTTTAAGCACTAAGTGAATTTTTTTGATATCAAAATCTTCCATAGAAATAATATGTTGAAGATATAAAACATTTTTCATTTTTAGTTTAGTAGTAGATTATTAATTATTAAGTGTAGTGGTTATTCCTATCTTTTATTGTTTGTACTACTC
Organism: Candidatus Dasytiphilus stammeri; assembly: GCA_045690015.1. Lineage (GTDB taxonomy): Bacteria > Pseudomonadota > Gammaproteobacteria > Enterobacterales > Enterobacteriaceae > Dasytiphilus > Dasytiphilus stammeri_I. The sequence goes on along the minus strand of CP145877.1, from coordinate 323,634 downwards.
TTGTTTCATACTAGATATATTAGTATACTATTGTTCCATCTTAATTATTAGATAGATATTATAATTATAATGGCAAAAAATTATATTTTTATCACAGGAGGGGTAATTTCTTCTCTTGGAAAAGGAATTGCTGCAGCATCTATAGCAGCTATTCTTGAAGCGCGAAGTTTGAACGTCACATTGATTAAACTAGATCCATATATTAATGTAGATACGGGAACCATTAGTCCTCTTGAACATGGAGAGGTATTCGTTACTGAAGATGGAGCTGAAACCGATTTAGATTTAGGTCATTATGAAAGGTTTATTCGTACTCGTATGACACGTCTTAATAACATTACTACAGGCAGAATTTATGCTGATGTTTTAAGAAAAGAACGACGTGGTGAGTATTTAGGATCTACTATACAAATTATACCTCACATCACTACTGCTATTAAACAACGCATTAATGATGCTGCAATAGGCTATGATGTCATTGTAGTAGAAATTGGTGGTACAGTAGGCGATATAGAATCATTACCTTTTCTTGAAGCTATTCGTCAAATAGCCCTTGAAGTTGGACGAACACATACTATTTATATTCATCTCACTTTAGTTCCTTATATAAGTTACGCTTTTGAAGTAAAAACTAAACCTACCCAACACTCCGTACATAAATTACTTTCTTTTGGAATACAACCAGATGTTTTGATTTGTAGATCTCAATATAATCTTCATGATAATGAACGTTCTAAAATAGCTTTATTTTGTAATGTTCCAAAAAAGGCGGTTATAACATTAAAAGATGTGGATTCAATTTATGAAATTCCACTTTTACTACAAGAACAAGGTTTAGATGAATATATTTGTAAAAGATTCAGTTTATTATCTCCACAAGCTGATATGTCAGAATGGAAACAAATTCTTTATAAAGAATCTCACCCTAAAGGATCAGTAACTATAGGAATAGTAGGAAAATATGTAGATTTGCCTGATGCATATAAATCCGTTATTGAAGCGCTAAAACATGGAGGTATTCAAAATAGTATAACAGTTGAGGTAAAACTAATTAGCTCTCAGGATGTTGAAAAATATGGCATAATCAGCTTAAAAAATCTTCATGGTATTGTAGTACCAGGTGGTTTTGATTCTAGAGGTATACATGGAAAATTAATGACAGTTCAATATGCGCGTGATAAAAAAATTCCATATCTTGGAATATGTTTAGGAATGCAAGTCGCACTAATGGAATTTGCACGTAATGTAGTTGGTATCAGAGATGCTAATTCTACTGAGTTTAGACCCGATTGCAAATATCCAATTGTTGCTCTTATTAATGAATGGAAGGATTCGGAAGGAAAAATTCAATTCCGTTCAACAAATAATTTATTACGTGGAACAATGCGTCTGGGAGGTCAAAAGTGTCATCTAAAAAAAAACAGCTTAGTACGAAAATTATATAATGCCTCAATTATTATTGAACGTCATCGTCACAGATATGAAGCTAATAATGTTTTAATCAAGCAACTTGAACAATCTGGTTTACGTATATCCGGTAGATCATTAGATTCACGGTTAGTAGAAGTTATAGAAATACCGAATCATCCGTGGTTTATTGGATGTCAATTTCATCCAGAATTTACATCTAATCCTAGAGAAGGACATCCTTTATTTAAAGATTTTATTAAAGCGGCAAGTAAAAATCGATAACAAATTTTAATATAGAGAGAATCTTAATGTCTAAAATAACCAAAATCATTAGTCGTGAAATCATAGATTCTCGTGGTTACCCTACGATTGAAGCAGAAATTCATCTAGCCTCTGGATTCATTGGAAGAGCTTCTGTTCCATCTGGATCCTCTAGAGGTTCTCATGAAGCATTGGAACTCCGTGATGGAGACTTATCTCGTTTTTTTGGTCAGGGAGTAACAAAAGCTATCTTTGCTATTAATAATAAGATTGCAAAATCAATAATAGGCAAAGATGCAACTGATCAAAAAAATATTGATAATATCATGATTAATTTAGATGGTACTAAAAATAAATCAAAATTGGGAGCAAATGCTATTATAGCTGTTTCATTAGCTAATGCAAGAGCTGCAGCATCTGTAAAAAAAGTTCCATTGTATAAATATATTGCTGAATTACATGGAACATCAGAAAAATATTTAATGCCACTTCCTATGATAAATATTATTAATGGAGGAAAACACGCCAATAATGATCTTGATATTCAAGAATTTATGATTGTACCGATTGCAGCAATTAATATGAAACAAGCAATTCAGATGGGTTGTGAGGTATTTTATCATTTAGGAAATGTGCTTGTAAAATCGGGTATGAGTACTGGTGTGGGTTATGAGGGGGGATATGCTCCTGATATAACATCTCATACAGCTGCATTGAATTATATTAATAATGCTATAGAAGAATCAGGTTATATAGTAGGTAAAGATATTGTCTTAGCAATAGATTGTGCTGCTTCTGAATTTTTCGATTCTCAATCAGGAAAGTATATACTTGCTAGTGAACATCAAAAGTTAACTTCAAAGGAATTTACAGATTATCTTGAACAATTATCTAAAAAATATGCGATTGTATCTATTGAAGATGGATTAAATGAATCTGATTGGGAAGGTTTTGCTTATCAAACTCTAGTATTAGGGAGTAAAATTCAAATTGTTGGAGATGATTTATTTGTTACTAATAAACAAAGACTTCAACAAGGTATTCAAAATAGTATAGCGAACGCTATAATTATTAAACCTAATCAAATTGGAACTTTAACTGAAACTTTAGATACTATAAAAATGGCTCAATTAGCAGGTTATGAAGTTATTATCTCTCACCGATCAGGTGAAACCGAAGATACCATCATTGCAGATTTAGCTGTAGGAACCGCAGCCTCACAAATTAAAACGGGATGTCTGAGTAGATCGGAGAGAGTTGCTAAATATAATCGTCTTCTTCGTATTGAAGAAGCATTAGTAAATCATATTTCATTTAGTAGAGTAATGAGATTTCAAAAATGAAACTAAAAGATCTAATCAATTTAGTAAAGAGATGAATTTATAAGATGATTAAATTGAAAAATATTAAAAATATCACTGCTATTGTTCCGGCAGCCGGAATCGGTAAAAGGATGCAATTATCTTATCCTAAACAATACTTAACTATTAATGGGAAAACTATTCTAGAATATGCTTTAGCAATGTTATTAGAACATCCAGTTATTAATCGCATTATTATAGTTCTCAATTCTAACGATAAGTGGTTCAAATCATTACCTCTACCAAGAAACATGAAAAATATTACAACGATTATTGGTGATAACACTAGAGCAGGTTCAGTTATGGCAGGATTACAAGCAATTAATAAGGACCTTGCAGCAGAAGAAGAAGAATCAACATGGATCCTTATTCATGATGCAGTGCGTCCTTGTTTGCATCGTACCGATTTGGATCGTTTGTTATCTATTAGAACTGTTAATTCCATTGGGGGTATCTTAGTGACTCCAGTTCGTGATACTATAAAAAGAAGTGAACTAAATAGATCAATTATATCTTACACTATCACACGTAATAATTTATGGCATGCTTTAACACCACAATTATTTCCTCTAATTTTATTACGTAAATGTTTACAACAGGCTTTCAAAAATAATAGAGAGCTAACTGATGATTCCTCTGCATTAGAATATTGTGGTTATCATCCATCCTTGATCATTGGACGCGGTGATAATATAAAAATTACATACCAGGAAGATATAGATTTAGCTAAATTTTATATACAAAAACAAAAAAGCGAGAAGACATAATGCGAATTGGTCATGGTTTTGATGTTCATGCTTTTTCTCAAAAAACCGAAAGATCTCTGATTCTTGGAGGAGTAAAAATTCTAAATATCCCAGGAGTGATTTCTCACTCTGATGGTGATGTTGTTCTTCATGCTGTAATAGATGCATTATTAGGTGCTGCTGCCCTTGGAGATATTGGAAGATTATTTCCCGATGACAATGAAGCTTATAAATCTGCAAACAGTAGAATTCTACTACGTACATGTTGGCAGCATATCAGAGATATGTCTTATGTAATAGGCAATATTGATATTACCATTATCACTCAATTACCTTTGATCCAGCCATATGTCACACCCATGCGTATTAATCTCTCCGAAGATCTTCAATGTGACTTAAAGCAAATAAATATTAAAGCAACAACTACAGAAAAATTAGGATTTATTGGACGTAAAGAAGGAATTGCCTGTGATGCAATCGTCTTATTACTTACAGATATGAATTAAAAATTTTTTGCCTAATGCAACAAATTAAATATCCAAATACTATAATTAATAAAGAGTATTGCTGTTCTTTTACATAACCTAAGAGGTAAATCTTAATTTTTAACATCATCAGTACATGCCGTATATTTATACGAGATAATTAATAGTAATCTTTACAAAGTGTTAATAATTACACTAAAAAGTAATGATTATATTTCTTCCTCATATAAAAATTACATAATCCCATAATCTCATTAGTTAAATATCTGCAGTAATAATAAAAAGATCTACTGAAAAAAACAAAGCTAAGTCAAATACTTAAAAAAAAAAGTAACTCTTTTCTAGAAAACCAATCCAACCTTCATAGGGGAGAATCAATCCAAACAATTTACTTGGTTTAACGCAACGATAAAGATAAAAAATTAGCAAAAATTCATTCTAATTAAGTTGAGTAAGCTAGCCTTTTATAGATAAGGAGCTATTTATTATGAGTCAAACCATGCTGGAACTACATGAGTTACAGTTAGATGAAGAAAACCATGAAGAATTAGAAGAAATCATAACTGATTTTTTTGATGATCATAAATTTACTGATAACAATGATAATGAGTTTGGAGATCAAGAATTATTAACATCTGATACTACACAACGTGTATTAGATGCTACCCAGCTTTATTTAGGAGAAATTGGATATTCCCCATTATTAACTCCAGAAGAAGAGATATTTTTTTCAAAACGTGCCTCTTTAGGTGATATTACATCCCGTCAGCGTATGATAGAAAGCAACTTGCGTCTAGTAGTAAAAATTGCTCGTCGTTATAGTAATCGCGGTTTAGCATTACTTGACTTAATAGAAGAAGGAAATGTAGGCCTGATAAGAGCAGTAGAAAAATTTGACCCCGAAAGAGGATTCCGTTTTTCGACTTATGCTACCTGGTGGATTCGTCAAACTATAGAACGGGCAATTATGAATCAAACCCGTACTATTAGACTACCTATTCATATTGTAAAAGAGTTAAATGTTTATTTGCGTACTTCTCGTGAGTTATTACATACACGAGATCATGAACCAAGTGCAGAGGATATCGCAAAACAACTTGATAAACCTCTTGCTAATGTAAACCGTATGCTTCGACTTAATGAGCGTATATCTTCAGTAGATACCCCATTTTATAGTGAGTCAGATAAAGCTTTACTAGATATTTTAGCTGATGAAAAATATTTAGGACCTGAAGATACCACTCAATATGAAAATATGAAAGAAAGTCTTGTCAAATGGTTATATGAACTTACAGCTAAACAACGTGAAGTATTAGCACGTAGATTTGGACTATTAGGTTATGAAGCGGCAACACTTGAAGATGTTGGTCGTGAAATTGGATTAACCAGAGAACGAGTACGTCAAATTCAAGTTGAAGCATTACGCAGATTACGTGAAATTTTACATTCACACGGATTAAATACAGAAGCTCTTTTTTGTCAATAAAGATCTAATAAAAAAAAATACATGCGGTGGAGATTATTCCACCGCTAAATCTTTTAATTTATAAATTAATTGTAGTGCTTCACGTGGAGTAATATTGTCAGGATTTAATTTTTGCAATATAATTCTTACTTTATTTAAGGTAAGTTGTGCTTTATTACCATCAAGATGAAGAATACCAGATGATGTTGTTCGTGAAATAGCATTATAATTAGATGACTTTTCTAGATCTTGAAGTTTTTCTTGTGCTTTATTGATAACTGATTTAGGTACTCCAGCCAATGCTGCAACAGCTAAACCATAACTTTTTTTTGCAGCTCCTTCATGTACGGTATGTAGAAAAGCGATTCGTGTATCATATTCAATTGCATCAAAATATACATTCGCTACTCCTTCTATTTTTTCGGGTAAAGCAGTTAGTTCAAAATAATGTGTAGCAAACATTGTCATAGATCTTATACTACTTGCCAACATTTCAGCACTTGCCCATGCTAATGAGATACCATCATAAGTTGATGTACCTCTTCCAATTTCATCTATAAGTATTAGACTATTTTTTGTAGCATTATGCAATATATTCGCTATTTCAGTCATTTCAACCATAAATGTAGAACGACTAGATGCTAAATCATCTGATGATCCTATACGTGTAAAAATTCTATCAATAGGACCAATCTTTGCGTATTCGGCAGGAACATAGCTACCAATATATGTCATTATTATAATGAGTGCCGTTTGACGCATGTAAGTACTTTTTCCACCCATATTAGGACCAGTAATGAGAAGCATACGACGTTGTGATGTTAATGATAAGGGATTAGCAATAAATGGTTCCTTTATAACTTTCTCTACTACTGGATGACGAGCGTTTTTTAAAAATATACCCCATTCAGTGGTACTTAATATAGGTTTGGAGTAATTTAATATGCATGCACGTTCTGCAAGATTAATTAAAACATCAAGTTCCGCAAGAGCTGTTGCACTTAATTGCAAACTAGCAATATATGGTAATGTAAGTTCAAATAACTCATCATATAGTTTCTTTTCAAGCGCTACTGCTTTAGTTTTAGAATTTAATACTTTATCTTCATATTTTTTTAATTCTTCAATAATGTAACGTTCATTATTTTTTAGAGTTTGACGTCGTATATAGTTAATAGGAACACGATGGCTTTGACTACGACTTACTTGAATATAATAACCATGAATAGCATTAAAACCTATTTTTAGTGTCTCCAATCCAGATTTTTCACGTTCTCGAATTTCTAATTGTGCTAAATAATTACTAGCACCATTAGAAAGTGCACGCAATTCATCTAACTCAATATTATATCCCTTAGCAATTACTCCCCCCTCTCTTATTAACCCTGGTGGATTTTGAACAATAGCTAATTCTAATAATTCAAGTAATTCCGGAAAATTTCCTATTTTTATTCTTATTTCTTGAATGAAATCTGATTGAAGTGTGACCAGTAAATGATGTATTTTAGGTAAGTGTTTAAAAATATTACGTATACGTGCAAAATCACGAGGCTTAGCAGATCGTAACGCTAAACGTGCTATAATACGTTCAAAATCTCCTATTTGACGTAATATGGTTTTAATATCAGAGGTAATTGTTTGTAGTAATTCTATACTTGCTTGACGACTATTAATGATGTGTATATCACGTGTAGGTCTATGTAACCAACGTTTCAACATTCTACTTCCCATAGGAGTTGCTGTATTATCTAGTATGGATGATAGGGTATTTTCATGACCACCCGAAAGATTTTTTGTAATTTCTAAGTTACGTAGAGTTGCTGCATCCATAAGAATAGTATCTTGTTGATTATCAAATTTTATCGATGTAATATGAGGAAGAGTAGTTTGCTGAGTATTTTTTACATATTGCAGTAAACATCCAGCGCAGCGTAAAGCTCGATCAGCGTGATTCACACCAAATCCATTCAGTTCATGAGTACCAAACTGAATATTTAAATGTTCACGTGCTGTCTCTAATTCAAATTCCCATAGCGGACGTCGACGTATCGCTCTACGATTTTCGATAATTTCATAAGCGTCAAATTCTTCGGGATATAGAATTTCTGCAGGATTGGTTTTATAAATCTCTGAGACCATACTTTCTTTATCATGTGGTTCTACTAATCTGAAATAACCGCAACTAATATCAATAGTAGCATAACCAAACCCTTGTGCATCGTGCCAAATTGCAGCTAAGAGATTATCTGTAGATTCCTGTAAGAGTGCTTCATCACTTATGGTTCCAGGAGTAACAATACGTACTACTTTACGTTCTACTGGTCCTTGACGGGTATTAGTTGATGCGCTAGTATTCATTTGTTCACAAATTGCTACTGATTCTCCAAGATGTACTAATTTAGCTAGATAATTTTCTACTGCATGATAGGGAATACCTGCCATAGGAATAGGTTGATTATTCGATATTCCGCGTTTAGTTAGGGATATATTTAATAATTCTGAGGCACGCTTTGCATCATCAAAAAATAGTTCATAAAAATCTCCCATCCGATAAAAGAGTAAACTGTCTTTATGTTCTGCCTTAATTCGCAAATATTGTTGCATCATTGGGGTATGATTAGAAATATCCATGATTAACATTCCTGTGATATAATGTCTTTTAAGATAATTGGGTATAATTAAATCTGAATTTATAAAGTTATATCAAATAATCATACTAGAAGATTTGATCATTTAGGGATAAGTTTTACGTGGTAAATCAAGAAAATAAACAAAAGGCTCTTTTAGCAGCACTAGGACAAATTGAGAAGCAATTCGGTAAAGGCTCTATTATGCGTTTAGGAGAAAATAGAGCTATGGATGTAGAAACGATATCTACGGGTTCACTTACTTTGGATCTTGCCTTAGGTGTAGGGGGGTTACCGTTAGGTAGAATTGTGGAAATTTATGGTCCTGAGTCTTCTGGAAAAACGACTTTAACACTTCAAGTCATTGCTGCTGCACAGCGACAAAATAAGACCTGTGCTTTCATAGATGCCGAACATGCTTTAGATCCCGGATATGCAAAAGTATTAGGTGTAGATATCGATAATTTATTATGCTCACAACCTGATACAGGAGAACAGGCTTTAGATATTTGTGATGTTTTGGCTCGTTCTGGGGCTGTAGATGTAATTATTGTAGATTCGGTCGCCGCACTTACTCCAAAAGCTGAAATTGAAGGTGATATTGGAGAATTACATATAGGACTTGCAGCCCGTATGATGAGTCAAGCTATGCGCAAACTAGCTGGAACTTTAAAACAATCTAATACGCTTTTGATTTTTATTAATCAAATTCGCATGAAAATTGGACTAATGTTTGGTAATCCTGAAACTACAACTGGTGGTAATGCCTTGAAATTTTATGCCTCAATACGTCTTGATATTCGTCGTATTGGTTCGATCAAAAATGGTGAGGATGTAATAGGTAGTGAAACACGTGTTAAAATCGTTAAAAATAAAGTCGCGGTCCCCTTCAAACAAGCTGATTTTCAAATTATATACGGTGAAGGCATCAATATTTACGGTGAAATTCTCGATTTAGGTGTTAAAAATAATTTAATCGAAAAATCAGGAATTTGGTATAGCTACAATGGTGTTACAATAGGACAAGGTAAAGCTAATGCCAGCAGTTATTTAAAAAAAAATCTTAGCATAACTAACGAACTAGAACAAAAGCTACGAGAAATATTATTAACACCGGGAAAAGTAGAGTAGAAGAGAAGAGAAAAAAAATATAAAATATTTCACTAGCTTTCTTTTGGATACTTAATAATTATGAAGTATAAAAATACGGCGATAATTCGTCAAACCTTTTTAGATTTTTTCAAAGGCAAAGGTCATAAAGTAGTAAGTAGTAGTTCTTTGATACCTAATAATGATACTTCATTACTGTTTACCAATGCGGGTATGAATCAGTTTAAAAATGTTTTTTTAGGAAAAGAAAAATTTTTTTTCTCTAATATTACCACTTGTCAACGTTGTGTACGTGCAGGCGGAAAACATAATGATTTAGAAAATGTAGGTTATACTCCTAGTCATCATACTTTTTTTGAAATGTTGGGTAATTTCAGTTTTGGAGATTATTTTAAGAAAAAAGCTATTAATTTGGCTTGGGAATTATTAACCAGTTCATATTGGTTTAACATACCGAAAGAAAAATTATGGATTACAGTACATAACACAGATCATGAATCCTATGATATTTGGGCAAATGAAATAGGAATTCCTCGTAAACATCTAATTAGTATGGGGGATAAAAAAGCACTAAAAGGAATAAATCGAAAATTATCGGAGTCGGAGCATAATTTTTGGAAAATGGCAGATACTGGACCTTGTGGACCGAGTACTGAAATTTTTTACGATCGGGGAAATAATTTTGCTGGAGATCCTCCTGGAAGTATTGAAGCCTTTAGTAACAGTAACAACCGCTATATTGAAATTTGGAATATTGTTTTTATGGAATATAATCGACAAGCAGATGGTTCTATGATTCCATTAACTTCACCATCAATAGATACGGGAATGGGATTAGAACGCATTGCAGCAGTGTTACAAAAAGTAGAAACTAACTATGATATTGATATATTTCGCAAATTAATTAAACATGTTGCTCTCATAACATCAATATCCAGATTAGAAAAAAATCATCTTCACTCATTGCGAGTTATTGCGGATCATATACGTTCTTGTGCTTTTCTTCTGGCCGATGGTCTTCTACCTTCTAATGAAGGTAGAGGATATGTATTGCGTCATCTTATACGACGTGCTGTACGTCATGGATATATATTGGGAACAAAAGAAACATTTTTCTATAAGTTAGTAACACCTCTTATTCAAACCATGGAAACCGTAGCAGATTCTATTAAATGTCAGCAATCACTTATAGAAAATATCTTAAAAATTGAAGAAGAAAAATTTGCCCAAACTTTAGAACGAGGAGATTTATTATTAAAGGAAGCATTATCAAAACTCCAAGGAGATACACTAGATGGTGACACTGCATTTCTTTTATATGATACCTATGGATTTCCTTTAGAATTAACAACTGAAATATGTAATGAGTACCAAGTTAAAGTAGATAATGATGGCTTTAAATTAGCAATGGAATTACAGCGGCAACGTAGTCGTAAATCCAATAATTTTATTAACCATAGTAAAATGATCAACCTTAATAATGTTAGTACTAAATTTCAGGGACCTGATTGTAATAAGCTACAAGCTACTATCATTGCTATAATAGTCTCACATGAATTACAAGAAGTAATATCTGATCAACAAGATGGCGGCAGCGGCATAATTATCTTAGATCGTACTCCTTTCTACAGTGAATCATGTGGTCAAGTAGGAGATACTGGTAACATTTATAATAAAAATGCCGAGTTTATAGTTACCGATACCCAAAGAATTGGTCAGGCCGTTTATCATATAGGTAAAATTATTCATGGTTGTTTTCGTAGAGGAGATGAAGTAATTGCCTGTATAGATAGCAATCGTCGCCATAAAATATGTAGAAATCATTCTGCTACACATTTATTACATGCGGCATTACGTAAAGTATTGGGTACTCACGTAATACAAAAAGGATCATTAATAAATGAAAAATATTTACGTTTCGATTTTTTTCATTTTGCTAAAATAAAACCCGAAGAAATTCGTGCTATTGAGTGTATGGTAAATACAGAAATTATTCATAACCTACCTGTTACATCTAATATTATGGAATATGAAATCGCAAAAGAAAAAGGTGCAATCGCATTATTTGATAATAAATATGGTAAATATGTTAGAGTATTAAAGATAGGGAATTTTTCAACCGAATTATGTGATGGAACGCACGTACAGCATACTGGACAAATAGGTTTATTTCGCATTAATGCAGAATCTAATATAGCAGCAGGTATTCGACGTATAGAAGCTAGTACAGCAGAAATGGCCTTAGAAAAAATACAAAAACAGAAGGAAGTTTTGCAAAATATTAGTTTTCTCCTTAAAAGTCCTGAAGATAAGATCATTGAAAAAATACATTCGCTTAAGCAAGAAATTAGTATTATGAAAAATAATCTAGCACAGCTAACTACTGAAAAAATCGTTCGTGATTGTATATTTCTTCTCAAAGAAGCTATTCTGATTAACCAAACAAATATAATTATCAATCACTTAAATAATACTGAAGTAAAAACCCTAAAATCTATCGTTACAAATTTAAAAAAGGAAATAAAATCAGGACTTATTATTTTAGGTACAGTGACTAATAAAAATCAAGTATTATTAATCGCTGCTGTGACTCCAGATCTAACAAATAAATTTACAGCAAATGATTTAATTAAGAGAATTATTCCGAAAATTAATGGGAAGGGTGGAGGTTGTCAACAGATTGCTCAAGCATATGGAACATCTATAACAGTTTTACCAACCGTATTAAGTGAAATGAAAAATTTTATAATTAATAAATTATCAGTTATTTAGTAACTGGTATAGTATTGAATTGTTACGAAGGAAATTAAGTAAAGATGAAAGTATTGAATAAATATAAGAAAGAGAGGAGACTAATTAATTTAGAGAATAAAATCTCTGGCATATTTGGGGTATTTATTATCAAATAATAATCTAGATATTTATTTATGGATAACGTAGATACGACGTCTATGTGTATTAATAAATAGTTCAAGGAGAGGAATACAAAATGCTTATTCTAACTCGTAGAGTTGGTGAAAGCCTTATGATAGGTAATAAAATTACTGTGACAGTATTAGGAGTTAAAGGTAATCAGGTACGTATTGGTATAAAAGCTCCTAAAAATATTTCAGTTCATCGTGAAGAAATCTATAAACGTATTCAAGAAGATAAATTATAGACCACACAGCTCGCGATTTGATAGAGAACCTTCTTCAAATCATTTGAAAACTGTTTGACATATCAATCAATAAAAGTAAGAATGGATGGATGCTCAACTAACTAAAATAGTGAGGTGGCCGAGTGGCTGAAGGCGCTCCCCTGCTAAGGGAGCATGTGGTAAAACTGCATCGTGGGTTCGAATCCCACCCTCACTGCCATTGCCATATAATATAAATACTATGTGATATGCACGCACCCGTAGCTCAGCTGGATAGAGCACTCGGCTACGAACTGAGAGGTCGTAGGTTCGAATCCTTCCGGGTGCGCCATGATGATTTGATTGTTTTTAATTTATAATCCACACTAAGAGTTTAATCTCATTGATATCTAATCTGACCCATATACTTTCATGGCTTGAATCACATCCTGAGGTTCTTCAGGGGATCAATCGTGGAATAGAAAGAGAAACACTACGTGTTCAACTTGATGGAAGTATCGTAACAACTGTGCATCCATCATCTCTTGGATGTGCATTAACAAATAAGTGGATTACAACAGATTATTCTGAAGCTCTTTTAGAATTTATTACTCCTGTAAGTAATAATATAAATTATCTGATGAGTTTTTTGCGAGATTTACATCGTCATGTAGTACATAGATTAGATAATGAACGAATGTGGTCATTAAGCATGCCTGGTTTTGTTAATTGTGAAAATGATATAAGACTAGCTCACTATGGAAGTTCTAATATTGGGAGGCTAAAAACGCTTTATCGCACAGGATTAAAATATCGTTATGGCAGCATGATGCAAATTATTTCAGGAGTACACTATAATTTTTCTTTACCTTTAAAATTTTGGCAAAAATGCTATGGAATAGAAGATATAAACAGTGCTAATGGAAAAGAAATCATTTCAGCTAGTTATTTGAGCTTAATACGTAATTATTACCGTTTTGGATGGGTAGTACCATATTTATTTGGTGCATCTCCAGCAATTTGTCCCTCATTTTTGCAGGGTAAAAACACTTCAATAGATTTTAAATTTCATGATAATAAAATGCTTTATTTACCATTTGCAACCTCTTTGCGTCTCAGCCCACTTGGATATACTAGTGACTTACAGAATAATTTAGATATTAATTTCAATACCTTGATAGATTATGTAAACAGCTTACAAAAGGCTATTAAAACTCCTTATGATCCATATAAACGTATAGGTTTGAAAAAAGATGGAAAATTTATTCAACTTAATACCAACATCTTGCAAACAGAAAATGAATTTTATTCTCCAATACGTCCAAAATGTGTGATTAATGAAGGAGAATCTATATCGGAAGCTCTAATACGCAGAGGGATTGAATATGTTGAAGTACGTTCGTTAGATATTAATCCATTTACTCCAATTGGAATAGATATAAAACAAATTAGATTTCTAGATTTGTTATTATTATGGTGTATGTTAACTGACAATATAGAAATGAAAAAGAGCGAACTAATTAATATTCGTAAAAATTGGGATACAGTAGTTTTATATGGTCGGAGACCAGGACAGAACATTTATATAAATAATACTCTTGCACCATTAGCTAAAGTAGGTAAAATCATTTTACAAGAATTAAAACTTTTAGCGAAAATATTAGATTATAATAATCAGTCTAATGATTATAGAAACACATGTGACTATATAACTAATTTATTTAATTATCCAAAATTCACTTATTCTTCACGTATTCTAAATTTAATGATGAAAAAAGGGTTAATAAAAACTGGAATTACATTATCTAACAACTATCATAAGATGTTAATTAAAGAAGATTTTCAGATTTTAACTAAAGAACAATTCGACCAAGAAGTACTAAGATCATCTACGCTTCAATCTTCTATTGAAGCCACTGATAATACGAGTTTTGTTACCTTTTTATCAAAATATAGTTTTTATAAAAAGGTATAGATTTTTATGTTTGAAAATTTAACTAATCGATTATCTAGTACTCTACGAAAAATTAGAGGTTATGGGCGGATAACTGAAAATAATATTAATGATACATTGCGTGAAGTTCGTATAGCACTATTAGAAGCAGATGTAGCTCTTCCGATAGTAAAGGATTTTATAAATAGTGTAAAAAAACATGCAATGGGACATGCTGTAAGTAAAAGTCTTACACCCGGGCAAGAATTTATAAAAATCGTTAAACAAGAACTAATAACCGCAATGGGAAATAAAGATAATCAAATTAATCTCTCAACTTCTCCTCCAGCTGTAATTTTACTAGTAGGATTACAGGGTACTGGCAAAACTACTAGTATTATAAAAATTGCAAAATTATTACGAGATCAATATAAAAAAAAAATTCTCACAGTATCTGCAGATATTTATCGTCCAGCAGCATTAATTCAGTTACAAATACTTGCTAATCAAATAGGCATAGATTGTTATCCATCAGCATTAATAGATAACCATCAAAATTTAAATCCAGTTGATATTGTTAGTAAGGCGCTTAAACAAGCACAGCTAAATTTTTATGATGTTTTATTAGTCGATACTGCCGGTCGTCTACATATAGACATAAAAATGATGGATGAGATAAAAAAAATTCATAGAATTACCAATCCCGTAGAAACTATTTTTGTAGTTGATGCTATGACAGGTCAAGATGCAATAAATTCAGCTCGAGTCTTTAACGAAATGCTATCTATAACTGGTATTATGTTAACTAAGTTAGATGGAGATGCACGAGGTGGGGCTACATTATCTATTCGTCATATGACTGGAAAACCAATAAAATTTATTGGTTTAGGAGAAAAGATTGAAGCAATAGAACCATTTGATCCTGAACGTATGGCTTGCAGAATATTAGGAATGAGTGATGTTATCTCTATAATAGAAAAAATAGAAACTAATATCGATCATTATCAAAGTCAAAAAATGGTTCAAAAATTAAATCAAGGAAACGCATTTGACTTAAATGATTTTTTAGTTCATATTAAACAAATTCGAAAAATGGATGTAAATGAAATAACAACTATGATAGGAAGATTATCACCTAAAAGTATTTCATCTAATCATAATATTAGCAATCAAACATTAATACATATGGAAGCAATTATTAATTCTATGACACGTGAGGAACGTAAAAGACCAGAAATAATCAAAGGTTCACGAAAACGTCGCATAGCCAAAGGTTCTGGTTTGCAAGTACAAGAGGTTAATAATTTATTAAAACAATTTGGAAATATGCAAAGATTAATGAAACAAATCAAACCATGGGGAATATCAAAATGGATGAGTAAATTCATAAAGATATGAGATAAAGTAAGTGAAAGCCATAGCCCTTAATTAAATTCAGTTGAAATTAAAACGGAATTTTTTTGCAAATTGAGTCTTTAAAAATACTTCAATATGCACTATTATAAAAAATTTGAAATTAATTTAAAATCACTATGATAATTATTCGTTTAGCACGTCATGGATCTAAAAAGAGACCTTTTTATAAAATAGTTGTTGCTGATAATCGCAGTCCACGTGATGGAAGGTTCCTTGAGAGGGTAGGTTTTTTTAAGCCTATGCCTATGGTGATGATGAAAGATAACTCACTTAATTTGAATCTAGACCGTATCAAGTACTGGGTAACTCAAGGTGCTAAAATTTCATGTAGGGTCAACTACTTGCTGAAAAGATTCACTAAAAATGAATGATTTAATTATAAAACCTTTGATATTAGGAAAAATGGGATCTGCGTATGGTGTAAGAGGATGGATAAAACTAATATCTTTCACCCAAAAAAAAAGCAATATTTTTTTTTATCAACCATGGTTTATTAATAAATCTAATAGCAATCAATCGAGACAAATTCAATTAGAAAAATGGTATAATAAAAATCATAATTTTATTATTAAACTTAAAGGTATTAATAATAGGGAAGAAGCGAAAGAATTAAACAACTATAATATCATAATTGAATCCAGTAAACTACCCCCCTTAAGTGAAGGAGAATATTATTGGAAAGACATTATAGGTTGTGTAGTTATAACTTCAGACGGAGATCGATTAGGAAAAGTAGTACATTTATTTTCAACTTTATCAAATGATATTATTGTAGTAAAACTAAATAGATGTAAAATAAAAGAAATATTAATTCCTTTTATTGAAAATAAAGTTATTGAAAAAATAGATTTAAAAATGAGAATAATTCAAATAGCTTGGAAAACCAGCATATTTCAATTACCCAGAGAAAGCACATATAATAATGATAATGAATGATGTGGTTTGGCATTATTAGTTTGTTTCCAAAAATGTTTAAGGCTATTACTGATTATGGTATAACTAGCCGAGCCATGAAAAAAGGTCTGCTTACTATTCAATATTGGAATCCTCGTGATTATAGTCTAAATAAGCATAAAACTGTTGATGATCGTCCTTATGGTGGTGGTTCCGGAATGTTGATGATGGTACAACCCTTACGCGATGCTATTCAGGCAGCTAAAAAAAGTGCTGGCTGTTCAGTAAAAGTTATTTATTTATCTCCTCAAGGACGAAAACTTGACCAAAAAGGGATTAATGAATTAGCAAATTTAAATAAAATTATATTAGTATGTGGTCGATATGAAGGAATAGATGAACGGATAATTAACATGGAAATTGATGAAGAATTGTCAGTGGGAGATTATATAGTCAGTGGAGGAGAATTACCAGCAATGACATTAATAGATGCAATTACCAGATTTATCCCAGGTGCAGTAGGAAAAAATATGCGATCTGTAGAAGAAGATTCTTTTTTTAAAGGATTATTAGAATATCCTCATTTTACTAGACCAAAACTATTAAATGGTCAATCTATTCCAGCAGTTTTATTATCAGGAAATCATTATGAAATTAAGCGATGGAGACTTAAACAGTCATTAGGAAGAACATGGCTTAGAAGACCTGATCTTCTAAAGAGATTTACTTTCAATCAAGAACAAATCAATTTATTAAGGGAATTTCAGAAAGATTTTGGAAATCCTAATGAAAATTCAAACTAATCAATATGAATATATTAAAATTAATAGAACAGCAACAAATTAGGAAAGATCTACCTTACTTTCGTTCAGGGGATTCTGTTGAAGTAAAAATTTGGGTTGTTGAAGGTTTAAAAAAAAGGTTACAAACCTTTTCGGGTATAATTATTGCAGTGCGTAATCGTGGATTAAATTCATCTTTCACAGTTCGCAAATGGTCTAATGGAGAAGGAGTTGAACGAGTATTTCAAACTCATTCACATATAATTGAGAGCATTCAAGTGAAACGCCGTGGCTTAGTAAGAAAGGCTAAATTATATTATTTACGTAATCGCACAGGTAAAAGTGCTCGGATAAAAGAACGTCTTTCCTTCCATCCTAAAAGTTAATAGTATCAATTTGGTTTATTAAAACGTATAATAGGTAATAACCAATTTTCTGCATTTTTAATAACTTCTGTTATATGAGAATCATCCATCGTGTGAAATATACGTTGTAAATATGGATCATGACTTTCTCCATTTTTATCACACATCCATGTCATTAGCAATCTTTGACGTGCTTTGAATTGTGTTCTCTTATCATAAGACAAAAGTAATTTTTTTTTATCATAACTGGCTTTTAACCACGCTCCTCCGGTTTTTGGTAATAACAAGAGAGGTGAAGTCATACCTCTTTGATAACCCTCAACAAAATTGATAAGATAATCTGCTGCTTCTTGAGGAGATAAAGCATAAAAAGACCATTTGGTGTTTTTTTGACCAAACATTCTACTGTTACCAGTTCCATTCATCATACAATACACCAGATGTTCAAGCCATAAAAGTAAGCCATCTCTAAAATTGAGACGAGTACATCTCCATCTTACCAATCCATTATCTTGTACATGTGGCAAATAACCGGTTAATCGAATTCCAGCAATGGATAAGTCAATTGGCATACTTGTTTCACTAGTACGGTAATATTTTTTTATAGTTTGTGCTAATTTATCCAGAGCATCCTGTTCTTTCTGCCAAATAATTTCTGTAAAAACCCCATCAGGAAGGAGCCCTTTTGCACGATATAATGCAAATAAATCATTTGGGTTATCACCTTTAATTAAAGTGGTTAATAATTTTGCCTTAATTTGATAATGAGTAAGCTTATCTAAAATAAAAGGTTTATTTATTGTACTTCTTTCTGGATAAGAAAATTTCACTCCCAGACGCTTATTAAAAAAAGCACGCACTGGATGTTGCCAAAAATATAAAAAATTTTGAACATTTAATTCATGTATCACTTGTTTTGGTAAAATCATATTATTAATCTTAAAATTCTCACTAATCAGATTATGATCATAATTTTTTAGAATTAAATTTTCTAATTCAGTAGATTTACAATGAAAATGTTGCAAGTGGTTCCTAATTTTATTAGTACTATTTTCTAACTCTAATCCCTTATCGTTAGGCCAATAGTAACTTTGTACTATGTAATTTAATATTTCATTTATAAATAATGAAGGGAATTTTTTTATCTTACCGGGAATAGAACTACCAATATAGCTAAGATAAAATATTTCTCGTGCTGATAATAAAGTTTCAAGAAATAAGTAACGGTCATCATCACGTTGATTAATATCTCCTATTTTTGGATTATGTATAATTAAATTATAGCTTATTGATGATGATATGCGTGGATATATACCATCATTCATACCTAATATACATACTACTTTAAATGGCACTAAACGTAGGCTTGTTAAAGAACAAAAATTAATAGAATTTTTCATAAAAGATATATTTACTTTCATTTGATTTAATTGCATGAGCAGTTCTTCGTATAAAAAGTGTACGGGAAGTACATCATCTTGATTAAAACAAGAAATAGCATTTTCTAATATGGCATACCACTTATGTTTAATAAATGTTAATACTGCTATTACTTCTGGATTAGTACCATTATGTATTAAAAAAAAATCATTAATCATTTTACTACATATAGGTTTCCAATCATCAAGTACACGTGGTTGTAACAATAATTCACGCCATTGAGATAATTTGCTATAGATTTCAGCTATTCCTTCGGTTAATTTAGTACCTAATTTATTTTGATTAAATTCAAGAAATAATTCTATCTGATTTTTAGAATTATCAGCTTTAATACGTTTTTCGGATTCAGATAAAATTTGATGTAAATCAGCCAAATTTTCTTTACTAATTTGAAAATTCATTGCTAATGCTGGAATTTCAAGTAGCGAAAAGATATCATCTAAAGATAAATTTTTCTCTACAATCCTTAGTAAGCTAATAAATGATCGTACTAATGGATATATTCGGTTAACACTCCGATCACAAATATGAAAAGGTAAATAAAGTTCCGAGTTAGTATTTCCAAATATTGCTTGAATAAAGGGAGCGTAAAAATCAATATCAGGAACCATTACAATAATATCATTAGGTGTTAATGAAGGATCTTTTAGAATTAAAGAATGTAACTGTTGTTGCAAAACTTCTAATTCACATTGTAAACTATATGAAATATGAATTTGAATTGAATTATCATTAACATTGAATAATCGTTTTTTTTTAATCCAATTTTCTGTAAAATCAATTGAAGTGTAATCTTCCAGTTCTAGAATATCATGTTGAATAGTATGTAGTAAGTTGTCCGGTTTGAGGTCAACAAATGCATCTATTTCATGTGTTTGTTCAAATTGAGATAATAAATAAAAATTATCTCGTCCTAACTTACCCCATGATTTAAGAATCGGATTACTTATGGTTTCTTCGGTATTTGCATTGACATTGATATCACCCCAATAATGCCGACAAGGATTAACACAGAAAAAATGAATATCTATATGCTTACTAAGTGCTTCTAAAATTCTAATATATAAGGGTGGTAATCTTAAATTATTAAAAATGAAAATTCGCCTTGGCAAGTAAAAGCAATTGCTATTGTTTTTTAAATTACGGATTTTTTTTAAAAAACAAGGATAAATATTAGCTATATGAGATATAGATTGATCTAATCTTTTAGTAAAACTGATAATTTCATGCCATAAAGATACTTGCCACCTTTGTGATTTTTCTATTAGGTTATCTATTTTTGTACAGGGTTTTTTTTCCCATTGAATTAACCATTCTGGTCGATAAATTAAATATTGATAATAAAGTTCTGAAAGATAAGTCGCTAAGATGAAAAGCTGATGGTTATCTGAAGTAATGATTGAAAGGTATTGTTTAAAAATATGGAATTCTGGGTGATTTAACATCCTAGGGATTATTGCCATTATTTTCCATTTGATCTTTTCTTTGCTAAACTGATTTTCTGATGGAATATCTGGTAACATGCAAACAAACATATTCCATATAAAGGTCTCAGGAAGAATAAATTTTATATTAGCTGTGATACCACCAATCTGTTCTGTAATTGACCTCTCTAACCATGGTATGATACTTGTACTTGGTACAATAATTTCTTCTGAAGAAAAGGGATCGTTAAAAATGTGGTTTTTTAGATGATGGGACATCAAAAAATTCAAAATTTCTAACTGATTAGAATGATAGATTATAAACATAATTTAGGCTTAGATGTTATTTAATTCAAATTATACGGAAATGGGTGCATTAATACGTGGATATGGATAATATCCAATTAACTCAAAATCAGCAAAACCATAGTCAAACAGAGATGATGGCTTGCGTTTAATTATTAATTGCGGAAGTGGTAGAGGTTTTCTAGTAAGTTGTAACTTTGCTTGTTCAATATGGTTGTAATAAAGATGTATATCTCCTCCTGTCCATATCAATTCTCCTGCTTTGAGATTACATTGTTGAGCCATTAAATGTACTAAAAGTGCGTAACTAGCAATATTAAAAGGTAACCCAAGAAAAATATCACAAGAACGCTGATAAAGTTGACAACAAAGTTGATTATTTGCAACAGAGAACTGAAAAAGAACATGACAAGGAGGTAATGCCATAGTATCTAGTTCACCTACATTCCAAGATGATACTATTAGACGTCGAGAATTAGGATCATTTTGAATCTGTTGTAAGAGTTGGCTAATTTGATCAATAGATTTTCCTTTCCCGGTCTCCCAATTGCGCCATTGTTTACCGTAAATAGGACCTAAATTGCCATTTTTATCCGCCCATTCATCCCAGATTGACACATTATTTTTATTTAACCATGCTATATTGGTATCACCTTTCAGAAACCATAATAATTCATAAATAATCGAACGAATATGACAAAGCTTCGTGGTAACTAATGGAAATCCTTCTTGTAAATTAAAACGGATTTGATCTCCAAAAATTGATAGAGTACCAGTTTGAGTACGATCATTTTTGAATATGCCTTCTGTTAAGACCTTTTCCATCAGTTGTAAATATTGTTTCATTATTTTAGTTTCCTATGCTTATGCTGGTTTTTATAAAATACACCCTGATCATAATAATTAGGCCTATGAATATCATTGGAAGTGATAAGATTTGTCCCATACTGAAGATTTTATTAAATAGACCAAGTTGGATGTCGGGTTGTCGGAAGAATTCAACTATAAAACGAAAACAACCATAGGTAATTAAAAAAAGACCAGATACACTGCCTGTAGGACGGGGTTTACGAATAAAAGTATTCAATATTACGAATAGCACTATTCCTTCAAAAAAAAGTTCATATAATTGTGAGGGGTGTCGAGGTAAATTTTTCCAATGATCAATAATAGGTTGCACTTCTGGATGTTGGCTTAAAAAAACCATATCGTTTTGGTATGAATTTGGAAATATCATTGCCCAAGGAAGATCGATAGCTACGCGACCCCATAGTTCATCATTGATAAAATTACCTAATCTTCCAGTTCCTAATCCAAAAGGTATCAAAGGTGCTACAAAATCAGATATTTGAAAAAAAGGACGTTGTGTACTACGTGAAAACCAAAAAATAAAAATTATAGCTCCTAATAAACCTCCATGAAAAGACATACCTCCTTTCCATATTTGGAACAAATAGAGAGGATTTTCTGTAAAAATATGCCTATTATAAAATAATATATAACCTAAACGACCTCCAATTATAATGGCCAAAAAACCCACATACAATAAATTTTCAATCTCTTCTTTATTATATTCCTTTGATCTTAAACCTCGTCTTATTCCTAACCAAATTGCAAAGCAAAAACCAATTAGATACATAAATCCATACCAATGAACAGATATAGCACCCAATGATAAAATAACTGGATTAAAATGAGGAAAAATTAAATAGCTGGTATTCATCATTTTTTCTATTATATAGATAGTAATTTTATTACGCGCCTTGCAGGATTCGAACCTGCGACTAACGGCTTAGAAGACCGGTGCTCTATCCAACTGAGCTAAAGGCGCTTTTAAATCCACTTACATTATATCAATATTATTGATATAATGTTCTTATATTATATCAATATTATTAACTATCATGGTAGCAAATCTTATTAATGGTAAAATTATTGCACAACAGATACAAAAAGACATACATTCAAAAGTACATCTTAGACTAAAAACCGGAAAACGACCTCCAGGATTAGCAATGATAAATATTGGTAATAATCCAATTTCTAATATTTATGTAAATAGTAAACGTCGAGCTTGTGAAAAAGTGGGTTTTACATCCTTCTATTATAACTTACCTATGAGTACTTCAGAAGTGGAATTAATAGCTCTAATAGAGCAATTAAACTATGATTCATCCTATGATGGGATTTTACTTCAACTTCCTTTACCTACAAAATTTAATAAGATTAAATTACTAGAAAAAATTCTACCATCTAAAGATGTGGATGGTTTTCATCCTTATAATGTAGGTCGACTTTGTCTTCAAGCACCAATACTACGACCTTGTACTCCATATGGTATAATTACCTTACTTAAAAATTATAATCTTATAACTACTTATGGACTTCATGCAGTGATTATAGGAACATCTAACATTGTGGGTCGCCCAATGATTATGGAATTATTATTACTTGGATGTACTATCACTGTTATTCATAGCCTTAGTAAAAATATTCCTCAGTATATAGAAACCGCTGATCTGTTAATTGTAGCCATTGGAAAACCCTATTTCATTTGTGGTGAATGGATAAAACCAGGAGCAATAGTAATTGATGTTGGTATAAATCGTTTACAAAATGGAAAAATAGTCGGTGATGTTAATTTCGAACAAGCTATACAGAGAGCTGCTTGGATTACTCCAGTACCTGGAGGTGTAGGCCCGATGACTGTTACTACTTTATTGCAAAATACACTTAAAGCATGTGAAATGGCTAGTAATAGTTAGTTGATTCACTAACTCACTTATTTATTTGGATCATTTCATTAACTACAAAACCAACAGTAGATTTTTACTCTTTATCATTTTCAATTGTTACATACCTGCAGTAAATAGCACTTCATTGATTTCAGCACCACATACATGTAAATTTTGGTATTAACCATTTTTAACTTCCTTATTTAGTTAAAAATAAGTCTACTTATCAATTTCACTTGCTAAAATATACTTATTGTAAAGATTCAGTATCTACATAAAGATACTCTTCTAATAGTAGTCTTACTAACTATTAGTCAACCATAAGATGATAACAGCAATAGTAGAAGAAGAGTAGGAAGGAAAATATATTGCATATTGATATTAATACTATGATTAACCAATATGGTTATTGGGCTATTTTTGTTGGATGTATAACGGAAGGTGAAACTATAATTATCTTAAGTGGAATAGCAGCACAAGAAGGGTTATTGGATTATGAAGCAGTACTGCTAGTAGCTATGCTTGGAGGAGCACTTGGAGATCAATTACTTTTTCTATTAGGTTATTATTTTAGTAATCGTTTCTTTAAAATATTTAAAAATCAAAAAAGAATAATCTATGTTCAACATATGATCTGTAAAAATCCAATATGGTTTGTTATCGGAGTAAGATTTATTTATGGATTTCGTATTGTAGGTCCAATTATTATTGGTGCTAGCAAAATTTCTCCCTTAATTTTTTTTATATTTAACCTGATGGGGGCCTTATTGTGGTCATTTATATTTGTAACTTTAGGTTATGTAGGAGGAATAATGATTATGCCTTGGTTATCTAAGTTAGATCAACATAGAAAATATCTATTTCTGTTTATTATTGCTATTTTTATAATTTGGTTAGCACGTAAATTCTTATTAGATAAAAAATGGCCTTGGAGTCCTCCGAAATAATCTAAACAGAGCCAAAATTAGTAGGGTATAGGGTATTACTAGAAACCTTTCTTCTCTTTGAAGATGAAGTGGCTATTCTATACAACCATATAAGCTATTGTTAGAAGAAGCAGCCCAACGTCATTGTCATATCATATATATATAAATAAAAATTATGCTAGACAGAACAGACGGTTACGGTTAGTTCCTCCAAACTTTCTAATCGTTTTATTCAATAATTGACTCAGTCTGGTGTACATTTTATATATTATAATCCCTGCTATCGAATACTTGGGAGATATCTAAATATTTTCAGACGTTTACATCGTAAAACACTAACCACAGATAAATAAATTGCTTTTCTTGGTCATATCAATTTTTCCGTAGAGCATTAACTAATTCTGGACCAACTGCTAGTGCTAGACAAGACTATGCAGTAGAAAAAACCGAGCCCAGAGTTGATGATGTAGAATAAAATTCTATTACTATGCTACAAGAAGCTCAACATGAAGTAATTATTGCTATGCTAATGCATCATACCAGACCTGGTTCGGTTCTGATTATCGTATTGTATATAGTATGCGAACTGCAGCACACAGAGGTGTAAAAATTAAATTAATTGTTTGTATAAGATAAAACGGATAGATTCTTCGCAAAAATCGGAACCAGATTATGAAGGATTGTGTTAAAATCGAGAAAAAAGCATTGTCTGAAAGACACTACTTGCAAATAACTAAAATTACTACTTTATTTTCCTAAGCTGAAGTTAAGCAAACCATCATATAAATAACCCAGAATACAATGCTAAATCCTAGAAATAAACCATAGTCATTCCATTCAATAAATGTTAGAAGTAGAGGATTAGAAGATCTACGTGATTTTTTTGTAAAATAAAAAAAATTAAAAGCTCTTAACTTTAGTTAAAAATCATCAAAAAATACATGTTATTTTTTGATCTTACTGCTTTATATTTATTACTATAATCATCTTTACTATCTATATAAAAGGATCAGAAAATGCCTATAAATAAAATAGTATTGTTACGTCATGGAGAAAGTAAATGGAATAAAGAAAATCGATTTACTGGTTGGTCTGATATAGACTTATCTAGAAAAGGAAAAACCGAAGCTAAATCTGCTGGCCAATTGTTAAAAAGAGAAGGGTGGTTTTTTAATTATGCTTTTACCTCAGTACTAAAACGTGCAATTCATACTTTATGGATTGTTCTTGATGAACTGGAACAAAGCTGGTTACCAGTAACCAAATCTTGGAAATTAAATGAAAGACACTATGGGGCCTTGCAAGGGATGAACAAATTAAAAATGGCTAAGAAATATGGACCAGATAAAATTCTACAATGGCGTCGTGATATGTATGCAACTCCTCCTGCACTAACTATAAATGATACAAGATTTTCTGCTAATGATATGAGGTATTCTAATTTAAAAAGAGAGGAATTACCATTGACAGAAAATCTTTTATTAACTGGTAAAAGAGTTATTACTTATTGGAGAGATGTGATTTTACCGCTGGTCAAAAGTGGTCATAGTATTATTATTGTTGCTCATGGGAATTCCTTACGCGTTCTTATAAAATATCTCGATAATATGAGTCCAACTGAAATTATTGATTTAAATATACCGACTGCTATTCCATTAGTGTATGAATTTGACACAGATCAACTCAAGCCAAATCGACACTACTATCTCTATTATGATTAAATAATAAAATTAATACTTGTATAGTATTTAGAACAGATTAAAATACTAATTTATACTTTACTTATATTAATAAACTTTAATGTTTTTTTATCAGTTAGAAAGAGCGAGTAAATATCACTCCTCTATTAAAATACTAAAAAATTATAATTTAACTCTTTCCTGATAGGTAAACGCAATATGAATCAAAGTTGGCTTGTCATTAAACGCGATGGTTGTTCCGAACGTTTGAATTTAGAAAAGATCCAGAGGGTTATTTTATGGGCTTCTGAAGGATTACACAATATTTCTATATCTCAAGTGGAATTGCGTTCTCATATCCAGTTTTATAATGGCATTAAAACATCTGAGATTCATCAGATTATCATTAAAGCTGCGGCAGATCTTATTTGTAGTGAAAAATCAGATTATCAATATCTAGCAGCCCGTTTAGCTATTCTTTATTTGCGCAAAAAAGCTTATGGAGAATTTCAACCACCTAAACTATATGATCAGGTTACACGTATGGTTAAGATGGGTATGTATGACCCTGATTTATTAAAATACTATACGAAAGAAGAATTCGAAGAAATGGATAGTTTTATTGATCATTGGCGAGATATGAATTTTTCATATGCTGCTGTAAAACAATTAGAAAGCAAATATTTAGTACAAAACCGTGTTAGTGGTGAAATATACGAAAGTGCTCAATTCATATACATATTGGTAGCAGCTTGTTTATTTTCGAGCTATCCTCGTACTATACGTACAGATTATATAAAACGCTTTTATAATGCCATATCCACTTTTAAAATATCTATACCCACTCCAATTTTGGCAGGTGTGCGTACCCCTACTAGACAATTTAGTTCTTGTGTGTTAATTGAATGCGATGATAGCTTAGATTCTATTAATGCTACTGCCAGTGCAATTGTAAAGTATATTTCTCAACGAGCTGGAATTGGAATTAATGCGGGACGTATTAGAGCATTAGGTAGTCCAATTCGAGGAGGGGAGGCATATCATACAGGTTGTATTCCATTTTATAAACATTTTCAATCCGCTGTAAAATCATGTTCACAAGGAGGGATAAGAGGAGGTGCTGCTACTTTATTTTATCCTTTATGGCACTTGGAAGTAGAAGATCTACTAGTTCTGAAAAATAATCGAGGTGTTGAAGGAAATCGCGTTCGCCATATGGATTATGCTGTACAGCTCAACAAATTAATGTATCAACGCCTGATTAACGGAGAAGATATTACTCTATTTAGTCCTTCTGATGTTCGCGGTCTATATGATGCGTTTTTTGCCGATCAAAATGAATTTAAAAGATTATATCTGATGTATGAACAAGATGATTCTATTCGAAAAAAACGCATAAAAGCCGTAGAACTTTTCTCTTTAATGATGCAAGAAAGAGCCTCAACCGGTAGAATTTATATACAGAATGTTGATCATTGTAATACACATAGTGCTTTTAATTCATATATAGCACCTGTACGACAATCAAATCTATGCTTAGAAATAGCATTACCTACTACTCCATTAACACACCTAAATGATAATCAAGGAGAAATTGCTGTTTGTACTCTTTGTGCTTTTAATTTAGGTATTATAAATAACCTGGACGAATTGGAAGAACTTGCTGCATTGAGTGTTAGAGCACTAGATGCTCTATTAGATTATCAAAATTACCCTATTATTGCTGCAAAACGCGGAGCAATAGGTCGTCGACCTTTAGGAATTGGCGTCATTAATTTTGCTTATTATTTAGCTAAAAATGGTGTTCGATATTCTGATGGTAGTGCTAATAATCTTACACATAAAACTTTTGAAGCTATTCAATATTATTTACTCAAAGCCTCAAATGAATTAGCACAAGAACAAGGTGCATGTCCTCGTTTTAATGAAACTACTTATGCTCAAGGTATTCTACCTATTGATACTTATAAAAAAGAGTTAGATGCCCTTGTTATTGAACCATTACATTACGATTGGGAAACATTAAGAATTAATATTAAAAAGTATGGATTACGTAATTCTACACTTTCAGCATTAATGCCTTCAGAAACTTCTTCGCAAATATCTAACGCTACTAATGGTATTGAACCACCACGAGGTTATATTAGCATTAAAACTTCAAAATCTGGCATTTTTCGTCAAGTGGTACCCGATTATAAAAAACTAAAAACAGCATATGAATTATTGTGGGAAATGCCAAGCAATGAGGGTTATTTACAATTAGTTGGTTTAATGCAAAAATTTATTGATCAATCGATTTCTGCTAATACCAGTTATGATCCAGAAAGTTTTTCATCGGGAAAATTACCAATGAAACAGTTACTTAAAGATCTAATTACAGCTTGGACCCTTGGAATAAAAACTTTATATTATCATAACACACGAGATAGAGCATCAGACTACGTACATTTACAGATTCCCAATAACCTACCTAATAAGGGTGAGAGCTTGTTACAAGAGCAGGTTGTCTATGATGATAACGCTAATAATAACTGCGACAGTGGAGCTTGTAAGTTGTAAGTAAATTTAATTTTTTTTTATTTTTCCAAGTCGATTTATGAAGGATTCATAGTATGACTTATACTACTTTTTCTCAAAAAAAAAATGATCAGCTTAAAGAACCCCTATTTTTTGGACAACCAGTAAATATAGCTCGTTATGATCAACAAAAATATTCTTTTTTTGAAAAATTAATTGAAAAACAGCTATCATTCTTCTGGCGTCCTGAAGAAATCGATTTATCAAAAGATAGAATTGATTTCATGAAATTACCTGAGCATGAAAAGCATATTTTTATCAGTAATCTGAAATATCAGACTTTACTAGATTCAATTCAGGGACGTAGTCCTAATGTCTCATTGTTACCATTGATATCATTACCTGAGCTTGAAACTTGGGTTGAAACTTGGTCTTTTTCTGAGACTATTCATTCTCGTTCTTATACTCATATTATTCGTAATATTGTTAATGAACCAGGACGCATTTTTGATGATATTATAACGAACGAACATATCAAAATGCGAGCTCAGGATATTTCGGTTTATTATGATGACCTTATTAGAATGACTAGTTACTGGCATCTTTTAGGAGAGGGAACACATCAAGTGAATGGCAAAAGTATTACCATTAATCTACGTACCCTGAAAAAACAACTTTACCTTTGCTTAATGAGTGTTAATGTTCTAGAAGCCATTCGTTTTTATGTAAGTTTTGCTTGTTCTTTTGCTTTTGCTGAACGTGAATTGATGGAAGGCAATGCAAAAATTATTCGGTTGATTGCACGTGATGAAGCATTACATTTAACTGGAACGCAGTATTTAATCAATCTTATGCATTCGGGAGAAGATGATTTGGAAATGGCTGAGATTACGAAGGAATGTCAATCACAATGTTATGATTTATTCTTACGAGCTGTCCAACAAGAGAAAGAATGGGCGGAATATTTATTCCGAGATGGAGCAATGATAGGATTAAATCAGGAAATATTATTTCAATATATTGAGTATATTACTAATATCAGAATGCAAGCTTTAGAATTAGATATTCCTTTTAAAATACATTCTAATCCAATTCCATGGATCAATTATTGGTTAATATCCGATAATGTACAGGTTGCACCTCAAGAATCTGAATCCACTTCTTACTTGACTGGTCAAATAGATGCTGAAGTTAATCCACAAGATTTATGTGATTTTAAATTATAAATAACTGCTCTACTTTTCTCTGAAGAAACTTAATTATTTATATTATTTTATTAGATAATTTTGCAATATTTATTATGTATTGCGGGAAAATACCTAAAATACAAATAGATACTGCAATTAGAAAGACTAATATCGCTCCAATATGCCAAATACAATAAAATTGTGGTGATGAAAGAACAAGGTTCTCTGGTTCTAGAGATTGTACCGAAGACAAATATAAGTATGCAATAACTCGCAAATAATAATAAATTCCAATTATACTACCGATTAAAAGTGAGACAGTTAACCACCAAGAATGAGACATTATACTCATAATAATAATGTAAAACTTACTGATAAAACCTAATGTTATTGGGATACCACATAAGGATAGTATCATTATAGTCATACCTAATGACAAGATTGGATGATGTAAAAATAATCCCCTATAAGGATAAGAGTCAATATTATCCATGTAATCATGGTTATGATATATAATAGATATTAATAAAAGTATCCCAAAAAATCCTAAATTACTCAATAAATAACTAACCAAAGAAATATTAATAGTTTCTAATGAAAAATACTTATTTGTATGTACACAAATTAATGCTATCCATAAATAACCCAAATGAGAAATCGAAGAGTATGCTAATAATCTTTTGATATTTAATTGAAAAATAGCAATTAAATTTCCAATTAAAATAGATATAAATGCCATTATACTTAATAAACTATAAATAGCTTTATTATCTAGAAGATGTAAATCGATTAATAAACGAGTTGTAGCTCCAAAAATAGCAATTTTACTACTAGTAGCTAAAAACATGACAGCTGGAATAGGAGATTTTTGATATATATCAGCTGTCCACTGATGAAAGGGTACTAAAGATAATTTAAATCCTATACTAACCATCATTAGTCCAAAACCTAATAAGAGCAACGGTTGTGGTAGTAGTAAAAAACCATCCTCACTCATAAATCTACTTATTTGTGAATAATTCAAATAGCCAGTTTGTGCATAGATGAGTGCAATACCAAAAATTAGAAATGAAGAAGTCAGTGCAGATAGTAGAGTATATTTTATACTAGATTCTAGATAGATTATTTTATTATAAGTATAACCAGTTATACCAAATAATGGTACCGTTATCAATTCTATACCAATAAGAAATGATGATAAATTACTTGCACTAGCAAGTAAAACTCCTCCTAAAGTAGCAATTAATATTAATAAGAAAATTTCTCCTTGATCTGCTAAATCAGAAAAACATAACCATAAGTAAGTAAATATAGTTGTGATTAAGCTTGCTAATAATACTAATGTACTAATAAATAAAGAATAACTATCTATATATAATAAAGTACTCACCAATTCTAGTTTAGTATCTTTATAAACGATGATTGATACAATAGCTATTGATAAACCAATCAATGAAACTACTGTACAAACACGATTATTTCGTCTCCATATTATAATAGCTATCAATAAAATTATTGACGTTAAAAAAAGCACTATTAATGGCAGTGCAATAATTACAATAGATTTCATCGTATTGAAGTATCAAAAATCCATGGTTTAAGATTATGAGATATATTGAAAACTAATTGAGGATAAAAAAACAACCCAATTAATAAAAATATGATGATTAGAATCATACTATATTCCCGTGGTGTCATTTGATTAAAAAAATTTTTATTCATTTCCTTCTGAATACCAAAATAAATACGTTGCATCATAATTAATACATAAATGGTTGTAAATACAATACCAAAACTAGCTATTGCAGTAATATATGGTGCTATATTATAACTCCCAACTAAAATTAAAAATTCTCCAATAAAATTACCAGTTCCCGGTATTCCCATAGTTGCTAAGCAAAAAAATAATACAAAACCTGGTATATAATTAATATGCCTCCATGTTTTTTGAATTTCATATAGATTTCTAGTCTGCAAACGTTCGTAAAGTTGCCCACATAAAATAAATAATCCAGCTGTAGAAATACTGTAAGTAATCATCTGAAAAATGACACCTTGAAATGCTAAATTATTCCAAGTATAAATAGCAATTAATATTAAACCAATATGAGAAATGGAACTATAACTTATAACACGTTTAAAATCAGTTTGATTAAAAGCCATCCAGGCTCCGTAAAAAATATTAATAAGACCTAGTATTTTTGCTATTGGAGCAAAATGCATCGATGTGGTTGGAAAAAGAGGTAAACTGAAACGTAATAAACCATAAGCAGCAGTTTTTAGCAATATACTTATAGATCCTGCAGTAGATGCTTGACTATGTACATCAATTAACCAACCATGTAAAGGCACAATAGGTAGTTTTACTGCGAACGTAACAAAGAAACATAACATCAATATATATTCAACAGGATATGACATGTGGTTTTTTAATAAGGATTCATATTGAAAACTCCAAACACCTGTATGATAATAGTGAATTAAAGATAAACTTATAATAGCTACTAACAGTAATAATCCACTACCCTGAGTATAAATAAAGAATTTTATAGCAGTATTAATTTTAGTACTTTCTTTAGTTTCTTTACTTTCCCATAAAAATATAATAAAAAACATGGGTATGAGCATCATTTCCCAAAAACAGAAAAATAAAAATAAATCTATAGCAATAAAAATTCCGATTATTCCACCGATAACCAATAGTAAGTTTAAATAAAATATTCCAATATATCGATCTATTTCTTTCCATGAACATAATACTGCAAAAATTCCAAGCAATCCGGTTAGAATTACCATTAGTAGAGATAATCCATCTAATGCTAGATGGAAATTAATTCCAAAACTAGGAATCCATGAAATAGAATATTCATATTGCCATTGATGTGATCCAACTACTGTTTGCATGATTAATAAATCATTAGTTGATAACCCTATTAATAATGTTAGTAATAAAACCATTCCAATTGCCATTAAAGCAATCCAACGTGATAATTTGATGCAAAAATATTCTAAAGGCAAACATATTAAAGCACTAATGAAGGGTATCAGGATGAGCCAAGGTAATAACATTAAATAATATTTCCTTTAAATTTTAGAATTGTTAATTAAGTTAAACAACTAAAGTATTAATAGAACGGCTAAAATTACTCCGATACCAAATATAATTGAAGCAATATAGTTATTAATATGATTAAGTTGTTCACTTATAAGTAACTTTCTTCCTAGAAAATTAATTAAAATCACTGGAATATTCATAATTCTATTTAACGGATCTGACTGTAAGTATTTTGCAACTCTTAAATATTGTTTAACAAATAATTGGTTATATAACCAGTTAAATCCCCAACCATTTAATCCACAATTAACAAAAAAATTCCACCAATAATTGTTTAGTTGTACCCAGTGAATCATTAAACGACACTTGCTAAAAAAGAATAATATCCATGAAAACACCATCCCTAAAAACACTATACTACAAGAAATCAGTGTCAATAATAATTGATTTGTGTGAATGGTATTTTTAATAACTGGAAACACTGTATTAAGTGGAAGTGTAATCATTGCACCCAAATAAGTAGAAAGTATTAGCATTACTAATAATGGAAAATAAAAGGTTATTCCTTTTTTAGATTTAACTGTTTTAATAGCGCTTTTTTCTTCTCTATGAAAAATAAGGAAAATCATTCTAAATGTATAAAGTGAAGTTATAAAAGAACCTAATAATCCAATTATCAAATAATATATATGACTACTATAAAAAATAGAAAGAAAAATTTCTTCTTTACTAAAAAATCCTGAGGTTATAAAGGGAACGGCTGCTAATGAAGAACCACCAATTAAGAAGCATATATAAATCATTGGCATTCTCTTACGCAATCCACCTCCACCTATTTTGAACATATTTTGTTCCTGATTGCATTCTAAAATGATAGCCGCCGATGAAAGAAATAAAAGTGCTTTAAAAATGGCATGAGTCATAAGATGAAAAATAGCTGCACTCCAAGCTTCTACACCTAAAGCTACAAACATATAGCCAACTTGGCTCATGGTAGAATAAGCTAGCACTCTTTTTATGTCAGTTTGTACTAGAGCAGCAAACGCTCCTAATATTAAGGTTATGCTACCAATAATTAGAATTAGATATAAGATTTGGGGCATTACATGAAATATAAAATGGGAGCGAGCTATAAGATAAACTCCAGCAGTAACCATAGTAGCTGCGTGAATTAGAGCAGATACCGGTGTGGGTGCCACCATTGCATCAGCTAACCATGTTTGCAGTGGAAATTGTGCAGATTTTCCTATAGCTCCACACAATAATAGAAAACCGGCTAACTGCAGTTCTAAGAAATTTTTTTCATCTTTAAGTAATTTGACTACTACTATGGATATGTCGTAAAAATTTAAAGATCCTATTTTATTATAAATAATAAGGATTGCTATAACTAAGCATACATCAGCAATACGAGTGATTAAAAAACTTTTTAATGCTGCTAGTCCATTATTAACATTACTATAATAAAAACCAATAAGTAGATAAGAGCAAACTCCTACTAATTCCCATCCTACATACATTAATAATAAGTTTCCTGCCAGTACCAATATGATCATACTTGCTATAAAGAGATTAGTATAAGCAAAAAATCGCGCTTCTTCTTCTTCATGACGCATATACCAAATAGAAAATAAATGAATCAAGAAACCAACTCCAGTTACTATCGATAACATCGTGATAGATAACCCATCTATCATCAAATTAATATCAATAGAAAAATGTCCAATATTTATCCAACTCCATAATTTTTGATTATATGCTAATTGATTTTTTTTAAAAAAATTATAAATCATCAGAATAGTAAATAGTGCTGATAAAACTACTGAACTGGTTCCTATAATTGAAGATATTTTTTTCAAACAATGATTATTCATCATCAATAAAAAAAAACCGAATAAAGGAAAACCAATACACCAAATTGATAGAGAATGTTCATCCATACTTATTTCTCACTCAATCCATCTCAAGGTTATGAGAAGATCTATGTAACTTAATTAACAACGCTAATCCAATGCTTGCTTCTATTGCAGCAATAGTTATTATTAACATATACATTATATGACTATCAACTCGCTTCCATGCATATCCAGAGATTATAAAAGCTAAAGCTGCAGCATTTAGCATGATCTCAATTCCAATCAATATAAATAGTAAATTACTACGATGTGTAAATATTACTATTATTCCTAATAGAAAAATTATTTCCGAGAGGATTAATCCATGCTGAAAAGGTATCACCGCAATAATATCTCCTATCCTTTATTTAAATTACATTATAACTTAAACTTAGGTACTTTCTTATATATGATTATTTAATGAGCCTTATATCCTATATGAAAAGCTACTATTAACCCTGCTAACATTAGTAATGAGATAAACTCTATTAACAATATATATGGACCAAAAAGCAAAATACCTACTTGTTTGGCATCAATAACATTTCCATCAAGCAGATAAAATTGAGAAATTTTATAGGAACTGATAATAATGAAAAATAACAGTAATAAAACCATTATTACGATCCATAATGATGAATTAACTACTTCTTTATATTCCATGAAATTAACTATATTAAGTGTCATTAATACAAATATAAATAACACCATAATAGCGCCTGCATATATAATAATTTCTAATGCTCCTACAAAATATGCACCGATAGAGAAAAACATTCCTGCAATTGATAATATTAAAGATAATAAATATAGCACTGCATACATAGGATTTGCATGAGTAATAATACCTAATGTAGTTAATATTGAAATTACTTCGCATATATAAAAAAAGAATAAATTCATCTATTTAATTCCTTTTAAGGCAATAAGCTTTTTACATCAATAGGATCTGATTGATTATTACTAGGTGCTGGAGTTTTATTAAGCGCTACACCGGCAATTCGATAGAAATTATATTCAGGATATTTTCCAGGACCTGAAATAAGTAAGTCTTCTTTTTCATAAACTAAATCTTTGCGTTTAAATTCTCCCATTTCAAAATCTGGAGTTAGTTGAATTGCAGTTGTTGGACAAGCTTCTTCACATAAACCACAGAATATACACCTGGAAAAATTAATTCTAAAAAATTCAGGATACCATCTTCCATTAGAATCTTCAGATTTTTGAAGAGAGATACAATCTGCTGGACATACTACTGCACAAAGACTACATGCTACACAACGTTCTTGTCCATCTGGATCCCGTGTTAATACAATTCTGCCTCGATAACGAGGAGGTAAGTATACTTTTTCTTCAGGATATTTTTTAGTTTCACGTTTAGAAAACACATTTAAACTCGTTAGGTATATGCTCCTTAGCTGTGTTACAATATGATGAAAGATCTTTTTTAGTAACATAATTATACTTTCCTATTATTGATTGCTATTGATGTAGTAAAATTACTATGGAAGTAACTAGCAAATTAAACAAACTTAGTGGTAAGCAAATTTTCCAACCTAAAGATATTAATTGATCATACTTTGGTCTTGGTAATGAGGCTCGTATTAAAATAAACATAATTGCAAAAACGCCAGTTTTAATAAAGAACCATATAAATGATGGTAACCACGGACCATTCCATCCTCCAAAAAATAGCGTGACTATTAATGATGATATAATCAAAATCCCCATATACTCACTTATAAAAAATAGACCAAATTTCATTCCCGAATATTCTGTATTATAGCCCGATACTAGTTCTTGTTCTGTTTCAGGTTGATCAAAAGGATGACGATGACAAAGAGCAACACCACCTATAAAAAAGGTAACAAATCCAAGAAATTGAGGAATTATATTCCATAAATTAATTTGATTATGGACTATTTCTATGAGATTAAAAGAACCAGCTTGGGCTACCACTCCCATTAAAGATAAACCAAGAAATACTTCATAACTAAGAGTTTGTGCTGCTGCTCTTAGAGCGCCAAGAAGAGAATATTTATTATTACTTGCCCATCCGGCAAATAACACTCCATAAACAGATAAACTAGCCATCATTAAAAAAAATAAAACTCCAATATTTAAATTAATTACTACCCAACTTCTAGTAATTGGTATAATAGTGAAACATAATAAAAAACTATTAAATGCAATAATAGGGGCTAGAGTAAATACTAATCGATCTGAAAAAGGCGGTATCCAATCTTCTTTAAACAAAATTTTAATCATATCTGCAAATACTTGTAATAAACCATACCATCCTACTTTATTAGGACCATATCTATTTTGCAATACAGCTAATATTCTTCTTTCAACCCAACTCATAAAAACACTGCAAAATAAAACTCCTAATAATATAATAATAGTTTTCGATAGATTTAAGAAAATTTCTCTTCTATCCATTATTTAAAATCCTCAAGTTATCTTTATCTATATAAAGACCGTTCAATTCCAATGGAAGGCCAGGTAACCCTAAAGGTAGTCCGATTAAACCCGAACCTAATTTATTAGAAGTGTATAAAAATAACTTAAAACTATCATGTTTGATAGTTAATTCCACCATACTATTTACAGATAATCCCAAATAGGATGCATCCTGATTATTTATAATTAAGTAAAATGACGGCATTCTTTTTTGTATTATTTTACTTCTTTGAGAGAGTTCTTCACTACCAAATAAATGATAATATGGTACTATACGCCATTTATTATGTAATTTATTCATAAATATACTTGGAATTTCAGTAAACCAGCCAAATTTAATGGGATTTTTTCTCGATTTAATTAATCGGATACCAGGATCACCATAACGTAATTTTCCCCCCACTTCCTGTTGAAATTTATTCCACGCTTGGATTGAATTCCATCCGGCAAACCAAGCAAAAGGTATATGTTGACGTTTCGCAAATGGACTATTATTTCCTTCTTTTGAAAAGGTAAACATCGAATCTATATCTCTGGGTGTACTTGATTCATGCACATTAATATGGGCATGCATTGATGCTTCACCACTAAATCTTGGAGACTTTCGTGCTAATTTTTGTCCAAAAATGCGAAAATTAGAATTCGGAGCTGCATCTTTAATATGTGTTAATTGTGGAAAAACTTTTATACAAGCATCAATTACATTATCCAAATTTTTCCATTCCATCTGAGAAGATAATATTTTGCATTTTATTAAATGTAACCAATGCCAGCTAGTCTGTATTGAAATATTAGGATTATAATGACATGCATCATAAACTTTAAAAAATCGTTGAGCACGCACTTCATTATTAATAACTGTCCCATCGCTCTCAGCAAAACTAGCAACTGGGAAAACTAAGTTAGCTTTTTCCAAAGTTGGAGTTTTTTGATGATCCAATACTAAAATGTTTGGAATATTATTTAAAATATTATCTATCTTCTTTTTTTTAAAAAGACGATACAAATCATTCTCTAAAATGATAAGGGTATCTGCATTTTTATTTTTCAATTCATTTAGAGCAACTTCTAATAATTTACTATTAGCTGATAAAATCCCTATTCCAAGACTATTAACCTCACTAGGTAATAAAGTTATCCCTACATTCGATAATCCATGGCAATTGAAGAGGGCCTTAGCAATATTAGCAGCAGATTTTATCACTTCTTCACTACCGGCACTACTTCCAGAAATAATTAAAGGTTTTTTAGCATTTTTTAATGTTTGGGCAATCAAATTTGCTTTGATTATAAGATCATGATCCAAATCTGGAACTTTAGGAGCTGTATTATCAAGTACATGAGCAATAGCAAAGCCTAATCGGGCTTGATCTTCTAGTGAAGCATAGTAACACCATCTCGCAATATCATCTAGAGCAGTCTGATCTATATTAGTAAGAAATAATGGATTTTTTGTATCTTGTCCTACAGCTCTAACAGCTGCCATTTGCCATGGGGGTAATTGTTTTTTTATTGCCAGTGAAGAACCATATCCTTTGACTGCTTGACGAACAGCTAATGCTATTCTCGGGCTAGTTTGCGTAACATCTTCTCCAAGAATTAAAATAGCATCATAACTCTCTATTTCACGTAAAGTAGGTGTATAAATACCACTGTAGTATAATATCTTTAATATAAGTGCAATAAGTTTTTGTTCATAATTAGTCACTGCTATATAGAAATTTTCTGATCCTACAAGTTCACGAAGTGCAAAGTTACTTTCTATACTTGCACGACAAGAACCGATACCGATAATTTTTTTAGAATGTTGTAGGATTACTGTCGTTTTATTTAATATTTCATGGGAAGTAAGTACAAGTTTTTTTCCATCTCGACATTCTAAAGGATACTGAGGTCTATCAAGTAAATTAATATATCCATATCCAAACCTTCCACGATCACAAAGAAAATAGTGATTAATCTCACCATGATAACGATTCTCAATGCGTCTTATTGTTCCATAACGTTCACCAATGCTAATATTACAACCTAGACTACAATGTTGACAAATACTTGGTGCAAATTGCATATCCCATTTTCGACTATAGTGTTCAGAACTACTCTTATCAGTAAACACTCCCGTAGGACATATTTCCACTAAATTCCCTGAAAATTCATTCTCTAATACTCCATCTTCAGTTCTTCCAAAATAAATATTATTATGGACACCATAAACCCCAAAATCTTTACCATCTGCATAATCATTGTAGTACCGTACACAACGATAACAAACAATGCAACGATTCATTTCATGAGAAATAAAGGGACCTAAGTTTTGATTACGATAGGTACGTTTTTTAAAACGATAAGTGCGGTAGTGATGTCCTGTCATTACAAGCATATCTTGTAAATGACAGTTACCTCCTTCTTCACATACTGGACAATCATGTGGATGATTTGTCATTAATAATTCCATGATATTTTTTCGAAAATTTTTTGCTTCAACATCTTCTATAGAAAATAAACTTTTATCTAATATAGGTGTCATACATGACATAACTAAATAACCCTGCCGATCTTGAGAATTTTTATATTGTTTAACGGCACAAAGACGACAAGAACCTACACTTCCTAAAGCTGGATGCCAACAAAAATATGGGATATCAATATTTAATGACAAGCAAGTTTCTAATAAATTTTTTTTTGTGCTATTTGCTACTTCATATGTTTTACTATCTATATTAATTTTAATCATATCCAAATTATATTATACTGTGGTGCAGAAGATTTTTAAGGTAAAAATCAATTAATCGTTTTTAAAAACTAATTTAAATTGGGTTGTATACCTTTAATTAGGTTTGGTTGCCTTTTACCAGAATTCACACCTTTTTCAAATTCAGGACGAAAATATTTCAATGCACTTTTCAACGGTTCTACTGCCCCAGGAGCATGATAACAAAATGATTTTCCTGAGGCTAACTGTTGACATAATTTTTCAAGAGTTTCAATATCACCTAATTTGCCTTGATCTTTCTCAAGGGCGCTTAATATATTCACAATCCAAGGCAAACCCTCTCTACAAGGAGTACACCATCCACAAGATTCGCGAGCAAAAAATTCTTCTAAATTACGAATAAGCGATACTAGATTAATATAATCATCAACCGCTACAGCTAAAGCTGTGCCTAGACGACTCCCAGCTTTACTTAAAGTCTCAAAGTCCATGGATAAATTTAAATGCTCTCTAGTTAAAAAAGCAGTACTTGCTCCTCCAGGTTGCCAAGCTTTTAAGGTTAACCCATCACACATTCCTCCAGCATAATCTTCAAAAATTTCACCTGCTGAAATCCCAAATGGTAATTCCCAAACTCCAGGATATTTTACTCGGCCTGAAAAACCCATTAATTTAGTACCATTATCCTTACTATTTTTGTTTGAAAGACCTTGATACCACCCTACTCCATTTTCTATAATGGCAGGAACATTACATAAGGTTTCAACATTATTAACACATGTTGGTTTCCCCCAAGCGCCTACTAATGCAGGAAAGGGGGGTTTAGCACGTGGAGTAGGACGATATCCTTCTAGAGAATTTATTAATGCGGTTTCTTCTCCACATATATATCTTCCTGCACCACTATGCAAAAAAATTTCAAAATTAAAACCACTATTAATAATATTTTTTCCTAACCACCCCGCTTCAGTTGCCTGATACAGTGCAGTACGTAAATTAATAGCTGCTTGAATATATTCACCACGTAAAAAAATATAACCTCTATTAGCCTGCAATGCAAAAGCACTAATTAACATTCCTTCTATTACTAAATGGGGTAATTGCTCTAATAATATACGATCTTTGTAAGTTCCCGGTTCCATTTCATCCGCATTACATAATAAATAACGTTCTTTTCTTTCCTCATCCTGAGGCATAAAACTCCATTTAATTCCGGTAGGAAATCCCGCACCTCCTCTACCTTTTAGACCCGATTCTTTGATTATGTTTATTACTTCATTTGGAGTCATCATTTGCAATGCTTTTTTAGCTCCCATATAACCTCTTTTACTGCAATACTCCTTGATCCATATTGGTATTTTGTCTTGACGTAATCTCCAGGTTAACGGATGCGTTTCTTCAGAATACCTAAAGTTTTTTTTTTTCATTTATATTGTTCCAAAATTGCAATAATTGAATTCGGATTGACAGGACCGTAAGTTTCATCATCTATCATTAATGCAGGACTTTTATCACAATGGCCAAGACAGCTGGTAGGTAATAATGTAAAACGTTTATCTGAGGTAGTTTGTCCTATTTTGATTTTTAAAGTCTTTTCAAGAAGATGTTGAATTTTTTCATAACCATTCATATAACAAACATAACTGTCACAATATCGAATAATATGTCGTCCTACTGGATATCTAAAGATATGACTATAAAAAGTAGCAACGCCTTCGATATCACTAGCCGATATACCTAAAAATTTTCCAATAGCGTGAATTGCATCATCAGGCACCCATCCACGATATTTTTGAACGATTTTTAAAGCGTCAACTAAAACAGATCTAGCATTTTCATAATGTTGTTTTTTTTCTTCAATTTCTCTTTTTTCTCTTGAAGTTAATATAAAACTATTGGAAATATCATTCATATTAACGATCCACATCTGACATAACAAAATCAATACTTCCTAAGTAAACCACTAAATCTGAGATGGCACTCCCTCGAATTACCGAAGGGATTTGTTGCAAGTGTGCAAAACTTGGAGTACGTATTCTTGTCCTATAACTCATTGTACTATCATCACTAATTAAATAATAACTATTTATCCCTTTAGTAGCTTCTACCATTTGAAAGGATTCATTGGCTGGTATTCTTGGTCCCCATGACACATTTATAAAATGGCAAATCAGACTTTCGATATCTTGTAATGTACGTTCTTTTGGTGGAGGTGTAGTTAATACATGATCAGCTTTAAATGGGCCCGAGGGCATATTATTTAAACACTGTTCTAAAATATGCAAACTCTGAAATATTTCTTCTACTTTTAACATAACTCTATTATAACAATCACTAATTCCATTGCCTATAGGGATCTGAAATTCAAAATTTTCGTAACCTGAATAAGGTCGTGATTTACGAATATCAAAATCGACACCAGTTGCTCGTAATCCCGCACCTGTTACTCCCCAATCAAAAGCTTCTTGTATTCCATAACTCGCTATTCCTTTTGATCTTTTTATCAAAATACTATTTTTAAGTGCAGTTTTTATATATAAGTTAATTCTTTTTGGTATCCAAGAAATAATTTCTCGTAATAAATGCTGCCACCCTTGAGGTAAATCATGTGCAACCCCACCTATTCTAAACCATGCTGGATGCATACGACAACCAGTAATAGCTTCAACTAAATCATAAATTTTCTGCCGATCAGTAAAAGCTAAGAATACTGGAGTCATGGCTCCTATATCTTGTATAAAAGTAGATATATATAAAATATGACTATTAATACGAAACAATTCTGAAAGCAAAATACGAATCACTTTTACTCTATCAGGTACTGTTATACCTGCGAGTTTTTCTACTGCTAATACGTAAGCCATTTCATTAATACAACCACCTAAATACTCAATACGATCTGTATAAGGAATATAATTATGCCATGTTTTAATCTCAGCAATTTTTTCTGCACCACGATGATGATATCCTATGTCGGGCACACAATTCACAATTTCTTCTCCATCAAGTTGTAAAATAATTCTAAATGCCCCATGTGCAGAAGGATGGTTGGGACCAAAATTTAGAAACATAAAATCTTTATTTTCAGTACTATGTTTCATAC
Source organism: Candidatus Dasytiphilus stammeri (assembly GCA_045690015.1). GTDB lineage: Bacteria > Pseudomonadota > Gammaproteobacteria > Enterobacterales > Enterobacteriaceae > Dasytiphilus > Dasytiphilus stammeri_I. The sequence continues at coordinate 280,218 of CP145877.1, read as the reverse complement.
CCCAATCTTCAGGATTGAAGGTGAGTGCTTCCATTTCAGTCTCTTCTTTTTTTTGAGTAAGAAAATACCTATCAAATTCAGTGGCACGGGCAGGATAATCTTTTCTTAATGGAAATCCTCTCCATTTTGGAGGCATCAATATTCTAGTTAAATTGGGATGTCCAATAAAACGGATACCAAACATATCCCAAATTTCACGTTCATACCAATTAGCGTTATAAAATAACTGGGTTAATGAAGATATTTGAAGATTATTTGCTGATAATGCAACTTTAATCATAAGATCTGAATTTCGTTCTATAGATACAAAATGATAAAAAACGGAAAAATCAGCTTCTGGTAATCCCTGACGATACGTGCGTAAACGTTCATCTATAGCATGTAAATCATATAACATCACATAAGGTTTAGGAATTTTACGTAAAAAAGATACTATTTTTAATAGTAGTTTATTTTCTATCCAAATAACGGGAAAATCCATACAAATAGTTGATTGGATAGTAAAAGCATTTGAGCCAAAATGTTTTTCTAAATCATAAATTATAGGATCATTAGATTGTTCTCTTATTAAAGGAAATTTTTTCATAAATTTTAAAAATGATTTTTCTAATTTATCTCATGAAAATTAATACTAATATTCTACTATATGTAATGTTAGATTTTATCTGGTAGAGGTAAATTAGTTATACTAGCACGCTCTTTCCATTTTCTTTTTCTTTCTGATAACCTAGGCATACGATAAATTTTATTATCTTCGATTATCCATGATAAAGGTCGGCATTCATTATCTATAGCTTCCTGTAATAACAATAATGCTTGTATATAAGCTTCAGGACGAGGAGGACAACCGGGAATATATATATCTACAGGAATAAATTTATCCACTCCTTGTACTACCGAATATACATTGTACATCCCTCCAGAATTGGCACAGGCACCCATAGAAATAACCCATTTTGGTTCCAACATTTGATCATAAAGACGTTGTATAATTGGGGCCATTTTAATAAATGGAGTCCCAGCAATTACCATAAAATCGGCTTGTCTAGGTGATGCTCTTAAAACTTCAGATCCAAATCTAGCTATATCATGAGCTGCAGTAAATGTGGTAACCATTTCAACATAGCAACAAGAAAGACCGAAGTTATATGGCCATAGAGAATTTTTTCTACCCCATTTCACCCATTTTTGAATAAAAGATTCAATTTTTCCCATATAAATATTATGTGGTATTTCTTCTTCAAATTTGGAAGAGCTTTTATTTGATTGTGGAGAAGCAGAATTAATTTTTGTGAGAATATATTTCATTTAAGTGCATCAATACTATTAGATATTCTTCTTTTTTTTATGCATTTCGGTTGATAAAGTACTCTGTAAAGCATTAAAACGTAATAAATAAATTAAACTAATTAAGAGTACAAAAATAAAAAGAGCAGCTTCACTAAATCCTAACCATCCAGTCTCTCGGATACTTATACTCCAAACATATAAATAAAGAGATTCCACATCAAAAATTACAAACAATATTGCTACCAAAAAAAATCTAGCTGAGAAACGTAACCTTGCACTTCCAACGGAATTAATACCTGATTCAAAAGGAAGATCTTTATTCCTACTACCATGAGATTTTCCGCCTAAAATGTATGACAATGATAGTATCAAACCACATAATATCATGCTAATGGTACAATAAATTATAAAATTCCACGGATTATTTAAATTCATATGGGTTTTTTAAAAAGGTTAGCAACAATTCTTATTGTTAACTATAATTTAGATAATATCTTATTTATTATAAATATAATATAAGTAAATTTACTTCATTTGTATCTTCAATGATCCTATTAAGAATAAAATTATTGTATCAATAATTTTTTATGGTGAAAAATTAATGGTTTAGAAAAATATCTATTCACCAAATAATTGAATTATAATATCTATAAAAGGAGCATTCAATATGTCTAATCAACATACTATTAATAATGATATGAATGATTTTATAGTTCCTTTGAAACATCTTTCTTGGAATGCTGTATTTGCAGGAGTTATTTTATCTATCATCATCGAGCTTTTATTTATCATATTAGGAACGGCAGTTGGTGCTATTAAGACAATTAATATTCTTTTTGAGAGAAATTATATTAATAATATTGGAACCGGCACTGGTATAACGTTCTGGATTATCATTAGCATGCTGGTTGCTATTTCTGTAGGGGCATATATCTCCGGACGTTTAGCTAATAGTGATGGGGTGCTTCATGGTATTATTGTGTGGTCGGTAAATACCTTAATATATTTTTGGTTTCTATTTTTCATCTTTTCTAGCGCAATTAGTAATACAATGAATTTAATTGGCACTGGATTAAAAACCATAAGTAATAGCGGTTCGATGATTTCTCATGTAACACAATTAACCGAAGAAAGTATGCCCAATAATATTTCCGATTCTTTAAAAGGAGAACTAGAGCAACTCTTGCAGATGTACCATGATCCATCTCTTGTAAATTGGTGGCATAAAATAATGGCATCCAATCAAACTACTTTACGGCAGAGTGATATTACTGCTCTACGAGAGATTATTAAATTACATACTGGAGAATCAGACCAACAAGTAGAAGAATTAGTACAAAAAGTAGTAAAGCTTTATGAAAAATATCAAGGAATAAAATCTAAAACGATTGAAAAAGTTATGGATGTTGCTGAAACAACTATTAAAACTATAGCTAGAATAAGTTGGTTTACGTTCTTTTTCCTTATTTTAGAAGGTTTTTTAGCTGCTATTATGGGTTTAATAGGATACCGCCATCGTCATCGTACCTCGTAATAATAATTCTATTTATTATATTCAAACTTAGTTAAATACAACACAGGCATAGATAGATGAACCTACGCCTGTGTTGATTTTATTTTATTATAGGATAACCTTGCCAACGTAAAGAATTCATTGGCAATTTTATTGCCAACTGATCTAATATTCTAATTACAGTCTGATCTAATAAGTCTTGTATGGTTTTAGGACGGTGATAAAATGCTGGAATTGGTGGCATAATAATAGCTCCCATTTTAGCTACCATTGACATTAAACGTAAATGTCCTAAATGCATAGGTGTTTCTCTTACACATAAAACCAATGTGCGTTTTTCTTTTAATACTACATCAGCAGCACGTGTTAGTAAACTATCAGTATAGCTATTGACAATTCCAGAGAGGGTTTTCATAGAACAAGGTAAAATTACCATGCCATCAGTTTGAAATGAACCGGATGAAATTGTGGCGGAGATATTACGTACATCATATACGTTATTAGCTAAAAAATTTATTTCACTTAATGTATATTCGGTTTCTATAGTTAATGTTTCTCTAGCTGCTAGACTCATAACCAAATGGGTTTCTACTTCCTCAATCTGTTGTAAAACCTCTAAGATACGGATACCATAAATAATACCACTTGCTCCAGAAATCCCTATAATGAGTCGCTTCATAATGAACCTGTACTAATTTTTATGTAAAAATAACTTATCTAACAGGACTCAATTAATTTAGGGAAAACAATATTTTTTATAAAAATAAACGTTCTGACTGTGGTAAAGAAAAATAAGTCGGATAATTAACTGCTACCAAATATAAACCGGTTGGTTTAACTGTAGTATACTTTACTTTATTACGATTTTTCTTTGCTAAAATCTCAGCTATCCAATTTTCATCATATTTACCACATCCTACTTCTATCAAACAACCAACTATATTACGTACCATATGACGTAGAAAAGAATTAGCTTTTATATTTATTAGAACATAAGGTCCATATCGAGTTACACTTAAATATATAATTTTTCTCCAAGAAGACTTAGATTGACAATCTGCAGCACGAAAAGAACTATAATCATTTTCACCTATTAGATATTGAGCTGCTATTTGCATCCTTTTTACATCTAGTGGTTTATCATAGTGCATCACTTCTGTATTTAGTAATGCGGGTCTAAAACTAGAATTATAAATTACATAACGATATAAACGAGCAATTGCACTAAAACGTGCATGAAAATTATCGGGCACATCTTTTACCCACCGTACAACAATGTCACTTGGCAAATATCTATTGACACCTCTAGTCCATGCGGATACCTTACGTAAGGCGTTAGTTTCAACATGTACTACTTGTCCTATACTATGTACTCCTGCATCAGTGCGTCCTGCACAATATGTTTTTATGGAATGATTCGCTACTATTGATAATGCTTCTTCTAAATTAGCTTGTATACTAGGAACAAATTTTTGAAATTGCCAGCCATAATATCGACTACCATTATATTCAATACCGAGTGCTAATTTACGATATAATCTCATGTGATAATGTATTTCGAATAAGAATCAAAATTCTTTAATGCAACCAAAGATCATTAAATTAAATATTAGATTGAGTTCGGTTTGGTTTTTTAGAGTAAGAAGATCAAAAATCTAGCAAATATCTCATCTAGCCAATCCATTTTTTTAGTATAATCAATTTAATCTTTTATTGATAAAACTGCTGAACAAATAGCTTCACATAAGTAATTTATATTTTTTGATGTAATGCTAGCTATATTTATTCTTCCAGAATCCAGTATGTAAATACCAAATTTTTCTCTTAGATAAACAACTTGTTGCTTACTTAAATCACTGTAAGAAAACATACCATGTTGATTATTAATAAAATTTAAATCTTTTTTGAGACCTTTTTGTTGTAAAGTATCAACTAATAGTTGACGCATATCCAAAATACGTTTGCGCATGCGATATAGTTCTTGATGCCAAAGAAGCTTAAGATCTTCATCTTTTAAGATAGTAGTAACTATAGCCGCACCATGAGATGGGGGATTAGAATAATTAATTCGAATGATGGCCTTAATTTGACTAAAAACTGCATTCACTGTGTTGGTATTTTTAGAAATAACTGTCAAAGATCCTACCCGTTCATTATATAATCCCATGTTTTTAGAATATGAACTTGCTACCATCATTTCGTCATGATTTTGCGTAAAAATACGTAATGCTCTTACATCTTCTTCTAAACTTTTAGAGAACCCTTGATAAGCCAAATCAAATATAGGTAGCCAATGATTCATTTGCGATAAATGTGCTAATTTTTTCCATTGTTCAATTGTAGGATCTACACCAGTTGGATTATGACAACAACCATGAAACAAAACAGCATCTCCCGCCTGTACTTCATTTTGTAAAGTCAACCATAAATTTTCAAAATCTAGCAAATGTTTTTCATAATTATACCAAGGATATTCGTATACATTTATACCCGCTGCCATAAATATATTTTTGTGATTAGGCCAAGTTGGATTACTAATCCATATTCTATTAATCTTGGTCTTTTTTGCCAAAAACTCTGCTATTATATGTAATGCTCCCGTTCCTCCTGGAGTTTGTGCTGTTCTAATATGTTTATTAGAGATTAGCTCACTATTTTTACCAAATAACAATCTTTGAGTATACAAGGCAAACTCTGCACTTCCTTCAATATTTAAGTAATTTTTATTTTCTTCTTTTTCTAAAAGAAATTTTTCAGCAGTTTTTACACTAGTTAATATTGGTGCTATTCCATTTTCATCATTATAAACACCAATGCCAAGATTAATTTTATTAGATCTCGGATCAGTAGAAAATTTTTCAGTCAATCCTAAAATAGGATCTTCAGATGCAATAAGTATGTTCTCAAACATATTGTATTAATCCAAATCTCAGATATATTAATCAGAATAAATTAATTACTAATTTATATCAATATAAATTGCATTTTAAAAAAAAACTTTTAGAATTATAATAATTGGAAATCTTGTTGGTTATCCTGTAATGTGAACTAACCTATTAATTGGTCAGGTCTGGAAAGAAGCAGCTAAAATAGGAAAGACATGTACTAGGAAGTGACTAGCAAGATTTCCTCAAAGAAGTAAATAATTTATCATTGAAGATGAATAATAATGAAAAGATTATATCGCCTATAATAAGTAAAGAAAATTATGAGTTTAATGATTACTGAATACTGTATTAATTGTGATATGTGTGTACCTGAATGTCCCAATAATGCTATTTCATTTAGCGATATAAATAAAAATTATTACATTAATCAAGATAGTTGTACTGAATGCAGGGGCTATTATATACAACCAAACTGTCAAAAAGTCTGTCCCATTAATAAGGCTATTATAAAAGTTAAGCAAAAATAAATCTAAATTTAGTTATTCATCTTTCTATAATAACTGTTGCACAAGCATAAAGTCTCTCATCTGTTATTGAAAGATGAGTACATTTCAGTTTTAAATGTTCTGCTAAGGAAGCTACTTGAGATTGATATTTCAAGTAAGGCTTTCCATATCTATCATTATATATAGAAAATTGTTTATATGTTATACCATTACTCATTCCTGTACCAAATGCCTTTGCAGCTGCTTCCTTTGCTACAAAACGTTTTGCTAAGAAACGAATTGGATAGCGATAGTGTTTTTGATAATGTAATAATTCGTCATCGCATAAAATACGTTTAGCAAATTTATTCCCAAATCTCTCTACAATATTAGCAACACGTACTATATCAACGATATCAGTTCCTAAACCTATAATGCCCATCACATTACCTTTTAATCATTTTTTTTAATTAAATATGAATAATTTTTATAAAAAAGATCTTTATCCCTTAGGATAGATAATAACTTACAAATATCTAATAACCAAGTGTCTCAATCATTATGCGATTATCTGCCCATTTATCTTTAATTTTAATCCATAAATTAATAGACACTTGTGTATTCATCATTAATTCTATCTCATGACGGGCTTTTTTAAGAATGGTATTAATTCGGTTACCTTTATAACCTATAATAATATTTTTTTGACCTTTGCGTTCGACTATTATATATCCAAAAATATTATAGTAACCTTGTTTATTAATATAAGTTTGATCAATATTGACAGCAACTGAATAAGGTATTTCACGATTCAAAAACAACATTAATTTTTCCCTAATAATTTCAGATATCATAAATTTTACCGATTGATTGGTGATCCGATTTTTAGGAAATAAATGGTTTGATTTAGGGAGAAAATTTTTTATAATATTTACTAATATATTTATGTTATATCCGGTGTGTGCTGAAATAGGTAAAATATCTATAAATTTCATTTGTTTACTTAGAAAATAAATATGTGGTAGTAATAATTTTTTATTTTTAATTAGATCAATTTTATTAATTACTAGTAAGACTGGTGCATTACTTTCAGACAAGATCTTTAACATTTTATTATCATCAGATGTCCAATATGTACCAGCTACTACAAAAATGATTAATGCTACATTATCTTTTATAGAATTAGTTATATTACAATTTATCAAATGATTGATACTTTTTTTTGGACTTCTATGATTTAATCCCGGAGTATCTATAAAAATAGTTTGATGATTTTCTTGAGTATAGATTCCTGTAATACACTGACGAGTAGTTTGTTGCTTAGGACAAACAATAGATATTTTTTTTCCAACAATATAATTTAGTAAAGTAGATTTTCCCACATTAGATCTTCCTACGAGAGGAACATAACCACAATATAATTGTGGCTTTTCTATAATAATCATTCAATTCCTAACTTGATCAACATATTTTGTGCTGCTATTTGTTCTGCCTTACGACGACTAGAACCCACCCCAATAACTAGCTCATTTATATTACTTATTTTACAAATTATAGTAAACATATGATCATGAGCTTCTCCAGATACTTTGCTAACTAAATAAGTTGGTAGTGGCATTTTATGACTTTGTAACCATTCTTGTAAACGTGTTTTTGGATCTTTAGGGTTATCATTCGGACTAATATTCTGTAATCTATCTTGATACCAATTTAAGATCAATTTTTCTATAGTAAAAATATCACTATCTAAAAAGATACTGCCAATGATAGCTTCCATTGCATCAGCTAAAATAGATTCCCGATTGGTTCCTCCATTTTTAACTTCACCTAATCCTAGACGTAAACAATTGCTTATATTAAAATCGCGTGCAATTTGTGCTAAAGTATTTTCACGTACTAAGGTGGCACGTATTCTACTCATATTTCCTTCATTCATATTAGGAAAACGATGATAAAGTGCATTTGCAATCACATAATTTAAAATAGAGTCTCCTAAAAATTCTAGACGTTCATTATGTTTACCATTTGAACTTCTATGAGTAAGAGCTTGTTGTAACAAGGAATATTCTTGAAAAAAATAACCCATTTTATTTTGAAGCTGATTCAGTATAGTAATCTTAATGTTCATATTTTTTGATTAATTAAGTTAAATGTTACGTTACATATTACATAGTACCAATACGATTGAAACGTATACCGTTAGGTCGTTGAGTATCTGGTTTAAGGCTAAAACTCATCCAAATAAATACCGCTTTACCTACTAGATTTTTTTCTGGTACAAAACCCCAATAGCGACTATCAGCACTGTTATCACGATTATCACCCATCATAAAATAATATCCCTTGGGTACTAACCAAGTAGCCAACGGTTGATTAGGCTGTTTGTAATATAAATTAACATTATTTATTAGATTATCTCTTGGTAAAAGAAAAATTCGATGAGGAAGATTTGATAATAATTCATACCTTTCAAATAATCGTATTCCATTTTTTTTTAAATCACTATCTTTTATTTGGTAAAAATAACTTTCTATAGAACCTTCTTTGATTTTAAAAGTTTGAATATAATTACTCGGTTTAATCTTCGAATAAGTAATTTCTAATTTCTTGCAATTATAAAGCTCATGACACATAGGTTGAATATTAATTTCCTTTTTCATATAATCATACGAAATTTTATCTCCTGGTATTCCAATAATGCGTTTAATATAATTTATTTTAGGATTCAGCGGATAGTGAAAAACTACAACCTCTCCTCTTTTGGGTTTACTAATATTAATCCATGTATTTTTAGTAAAAGGATTTTTAATATTATAAGAAAATTTTTTAACCATAATGAAATCACCGGCAAGCAATGTAGGCATCATTGATCCCGATGAAACCTGAAATGGTTCATATATAAACGATCTAATAATAAGCACTAGTAATAACATCGGAAATACCGAAGCAGTTGTTTCAAGCCATTTATATATATAAAGTGGAATTTTTAATTCTAATCTGTTGTTAGTAGTTAATAACTGTATATAGTATTTTTTAAATATCCAAGCTATACCAGTTAAAAATGTAACTATTGCTAATATTAAGGTAAAAGTACTAACCATAATTTTTCCTTATTATTTATCCACATGTAAAAGTGCTATAAATACCTCATGTGGAATTTCAACATTTCCTAATGATTTCATGCGTTTTTTTCCTTTTTTCTGTTTATGCAGCAATTTTTTTTTCCTGCTTACATCACCACCTGAACACTTTGCTAAGACATTTTTTCTAAATTGCTTAATTGTTGAACGTACAATAATTTTATTACCAATAGCAGCTTGAATTATGATATCAAATTGTTGTCGTGGAATTAGCTGTTTCATTTTATCTACTAATTTACGTGCACGATCTAGTACAATACTCCTATGAGTAATTACAGAAAAAGCGTCTAAACGAGTTTTATTAATTAATATATCTAAACAGATTAAATCAGAGGTTTGAAATTTCTTAAAACTATAATCCAATGTTGCATAACCCTGAGAATGGGATTTTAATCTATCATAAAAATCGAAAGCTATTTCGGACATTGGAATTTCATATATTAATTCTACTTGATTCCTATGATAGATTAAATTAATTGGTATACCCCTTTTTTCTACACATAGTGAAATAATATTTCCTAAATAAATTTGAGGTACAAAAATTCTACATTCTGCTATCGGTTCACGCCAGATAGAAATCTTCTTAGAGGGGATTTTTGATACACTATCTATATAAATAACTTCTCCATTAATAGTTTGCAGTTCATAAATTACGGTAGGAATAGTAGAAATTAATTCTAGATTATATTCTCTTCGTAATCTTTCTTTAACTATATCCATATGTAAAAATCCAAGAAAACCACATCTAAAACCAAATCCTAGCGCAGTGGAAGTTTCAGGCTCATAATACAATGATGAATCATTAATACTAAGTTTTTGTAATGCATTACGAAATGTTGAATAGTCTTCAAAATTCAGGGGAAATAAACCAGCATATGTTTGAGGTTGGATCCTTTTAAATCCCGGTAGAAAATTTTCTGCAGGTTTGTCGACTAAAGTAATTGTAGCTCCTACTGGTGCACTGTTAATATCTTTAATAGCACAAACTAACCAACCTACCTCTCCACATTTTAATTGGTCAGAGGATTTTTTTTTAGGAGTAAAAATACCTAAATTATCTACATAATAACATTGTTTGGTATTCATAATTTTAATTTTGTCACCTTTATGTAAAATACCATTTTTAATTCTTATTAATGAAACAACTCCAAGATAATCATCAAACCAAGAGTCAATAATAAGAGCTTGTAATGGATTTTGCAGTGAACCTGACGGAGGTGGCACCTCTAGTATCAAACGTTCAAGTACTTCAATTATTCCGTGACCGGTTTTGGCAGAACATCGAACCGCATTGCTAGCGGGAATACCTAAAATATCTTCAATTTCTTGGCAAACTCGATTAGGATTAGCAGTAGATAAATCAATCTTATTGATAATTGGAACTACTTCTAAGTTCATTTCAATTGCGCTATAAAAATTAGCTACCGTTTGAGCTTGAACTCCTTGTACTGCATCTATAATTAATAAAGCTCCCTCACAAGCTGCTAAGGAACGTGATACTTCATAAGAAAAATCTACATGACCAGGCGTATCAATTAAATTTAATAAGTAACTTTTTCCATTAATCGATTGATAATTAAGTGTTACACTTCTAGCTTTTATAGTAATTCCTCGCTCACGTTCTAATTCCATAGAATCGAGAACTTGAGTTGACATTTCACGATTAGATAATCCACCACAGATTTGGATAAATCGATCCGAAAGTGTTGACTTACCATGATCAACATGAGCAATAATTGAAAAGTTTCTTACGTAGTTCATGAATAATTATTCGTCAATCAATCAAAAATAGGATTAATGGGAACAATTAGAATAAATTTATTATTAACTTCACTAATTTTCAGTGAAATTTTTTGCATAAATATCATAATCCTATAAAAGAAATACCAATTTCCTTAATTAAGCGAATAATAATTTTACGATTACTCAATTTAGACATAAAATAATATATATTAGATCCTACAGAAGGACCAATGTTCTTAATACTCATTAATATTTTTAAATCAGCATTCATCAGGGTATCGATGGATTTAAAATGGATTGCAAGAGTAACCGCTGTTGCTTTCCCGACTTCCAGAATACCCAATGCATATATAAAACGAGCCAATGTAGTTTGTTTTGCATTTTTTAAACTATTAAGGATATTAATCGCTAATTTTTCTCCAACATTTTCTAATTGTAACAGTTGATGTTTGGTAAGAAGAAACAGATCAACTGGACTGTGAACATAGCATTTTTTTACTAACTGCTCAATAATTTTAGAACCTAGTCCTTTAATATTAAAAGCTCGACGTGAGACAAAATGTTTTAAGTATTCTTTAATTTGAGCAATACAACTTAATCCGCCAGTACAGCGAATCACACTATTGAACTTTTCAAGTTTAGATTTACAAACCGGACAACACGATGGATAATTTATTTTACGTGCTTCAGGGATACGTTCTGATTTCACTACATTCACAATCTTAGGGATAACATCACCTGAACGACGAACTACCACTATATCACCGACATATAAATCTAGACGTTTAATTTCATTATAATTATGTAAAGTAACATTCTTAATTATAACTCCTGTAATCCTTACAGGTTCCAAACGTCCTACTGGAGTAATAACCCCAGTCCGACCCACTTGCCATTCAACATCAAGTATGCGAGTTAATTTTTCTTGAGGTGGAAATTTAATTGCTATAGCCCACTTGGGAGCTCTATTAGTATAACCTAATTGTTCTTGTAAGAATTTAGAATCTATTTTAATTACTATACCATCAATTTCAAAATCTAATCGAGATCGTATCGATTTGATATTTTTATAAAACGAAATTACTTTTTCACTACTATCACAAAGATAGTTATAAGAACATATAGGTAATCCCCATTCATTTAATCGTTTTAAACAATGCCAATGACTATCAGGAATATTACTTCCTTGTACTAATCCTATACCATAAGCATAGAACGAAAGAGGACGTTTACCAGTAAGATGAGGATCTTTTTGACGTAAAGATCCTGCTGCTGCATTGCGAGGATTAGTAAAAATTTTATGACCAGTACGACGAGCAGCTGAATTTAATTGATTGAATCCCTTCTTAGTCATAAAAACTTCTCCTCTAATTTCTATTCTATTTGGTAGATTATCACCTTTTAATTGTTGTGGTATACCAGGGATGGTACGAGCATTAGATGTTATATCTTCACCTGTAATTCCATCACCACGTGAAATAGCTCTAATAAGGATACCTTTCTGATAAAGTAAATTAATTGCTAATCCATCTAATTTTAGTTCACAACAAAAATTGATATGGTTTATATCTTTTATATATAATGAAATTTTTTTTAAAAATTTAAAAAAATCTTGCTCATTATGAAGATTTTCTAGTGAAAACATCGGACTTTCATGATTAACCAGATCAAATGAACCTAATGATGGCGCACCAACTACCTGTGTAGGTGAATTTGGTGTTATAAATTCTGGATAGCATTGTTCTAATTTACATAATTCCAATCTTAATTTATCATATTCTACATCTGGTAGTTCTGAATCATTTAGAGAATGATATTGATATTCATAATGCAACAATAAAGATTTTAAATGATTAATTCTTTCTTCTATCGATTTATCTTTCATAATATAAAATTTTTTATTAAAAAATTGATCTAATCATCTTGACAAATTTTAGATTTAAATATTAATTATAAAGTTATAAAAATCCTCTTATTTAAAACTTACTTTACACAATATTATTGTATTTTAAAAAATACCAGATAAAATAAATTTAAATTATGGTATTTTAATTGTTTTAATTAGATATAGTTAATAATGGGTCATTAAATAACTATAAAAAGTTAATCATCTTACTAAATCAATATATATCTCTAAAGAGAGTTAATTATTTAATAACTAAAATTATAAGTGAGATTGTGAAGATAAATATTTTTACATTGCTAAATAACAATTATCTTTTTTTATTGTTTGTAACTCTTAGTTTAGGTTTATGTCTAGGTAAATTCCGTATAGGAAGTATTCAACTTGGCAATTCTATTGGAATTTTATTGATGTCATTAATTTTAGGACAACACAATTTTTCCGTAAATTCTCAAACTTTAAATTTAGGATTTACTCTATTTATTTTTTGTGTAGGAATAGAAGCTGGTCCAAATTTTTTTGCCATATTTTTTCGTGATGGAAAAAACTATTTATTAATAACATTAGTTATGATAACCACTGCAGTTTTGACTACTTTTACTTTGGGGTATTTATTTAATTGGGATAGCGCAACAACAGCTGGGATCTTAGCTGGATCTATAACATCTACTCCAGTATTGGTTGGTGCAGATGATACTCTACGTCAGACTTTTACAGATTCACATACCTTGCGTTTAGCACAGGATCATTTAAGTATAGCATATGCACTTACTTATTTAATAGGATTAATAAGTTTAATATTTGGTGCTCGTTATTTACCTAAGTTGCAACAAGATGATTTATCTACTAGTGCACAAGAAATTGCACGAGAAAGAGGATTAGATAAAGAGAGTCTTCGTAAAGTTTGGTTACCAGTAATTCGTGCTTATCGAGTTGGTCCAGAATTAGTTAATTGGGCGGGAGGTAAAAATTTGCGTGAGCTTGGGCTTTATCTTAAAACAGGATGTTATATTGAACGTATTCGTCGTAATGGAATTCTTGCTAATCCTGATGGTGACGCAGTTCTACAAGTAGGTGATGAAATATCTTTAGTTGGTTATCCGGAAGCACATGCTAGACTTGATCCTACTTTCAGAGATGGGAAAGAAGTATTTGATCGTGATCTGCTAGATATGCGGATTGTTACCGAAGAGATAGTAGTGAAAAACCATAATGCTGTTAATAAACGTTTAAGTTCACTTAAACTTACAGATCATGGTTGTTTTTTAAATCATATAATTCGTAGTCAGATTGAAATGCCACTTGATGAGAATATTATTTTAAATAAAGGAGATGTATTGCAAGTCAGTGGAGAAGAACGTAGGGTTAAAAATTTAGCGGATCGAATTGGTTTTATTTCTATACATAGTCAAGTTAGTGATTTATTAGCTTTTTGTTCTTTTTTCGTTATGGGTCTAATTTTTGGTATGATCACTATTCAGTTTAATAATTATACGTTTAGTGTAGGTAATGCTGCTGGATTACTATTTTCAGGTATTATGCTAGGTTTTTTTCGTGCTAATCATCCTACTTTTGGGTATATTCCTTCCGGAGCCTTAACTATGGTAAAAGAATTTTGCTTAATGACTTTTATGGCCGGTGTAGGATTAAATGCGGGAAATAGCTTAACACATGGAGTAGGTGGTCTGGGTATTGATATAGGATTAGGACTAGAAATGTTGTTAGCAGGATTACTAGTAAGTTTAATACCTGTACTGATTGGTTTATTATTCGGTGCTTGGATCTTACATATGAATCCGGCTCTGCTTTTTGGAGCTCTTATGGGAGCACGTACCTGTGCACCAGCAATGGAAATCATTAATGAAGCTTCGCATAGTAATATTCCGGCCTTAGGATATGCTGGAACATACGCTATAGCTAATGTGATACTAACATTAGTAGGTACTTTAATAATAATTGTTTGGCCTATATTTTAATTTTACATAAGTTAATGCTAAACAAAATTAATGAATTTTTATTTTTTTTAATTAATGCAAATTATTCCTCACCTATTTGGAAAATACGATTGGCAATCTACTTAGCACAGTATCTAATTGGAATTGTTCCTTTGATCTGTATAATTTTATGGTGTTGGGGAGAAGATCTACAGAAACAATTAATTTTTAAATCCATCCTTTCTATAATAATAACCCTATTTTTTTCTTTCATGATAAGACGTTTATTTCCACATGATCGACCTTTTGTGGTTGGTAAAGGACATATGTTTCTTGAACACTCTAAAAGTTCTTCGGATCCTAGTAATCATGCAAGTATCATTTTTACTTTTGCTTTCTCTTTTTTATTATGGCATAGATTGTGGTCGTCAATAATATTATTTATTATTGGATTAGTTATTTCTTGGTCTCGCATCTACCTGAGTTTGCATTGGCCTCTAGATATTATTGATTCTATGTTAATAGCAATAAGTGGCTGTTTATTATCACAAATAATCTGGAAGTTATATGGAATAAATTTATTCAAATTTATATCTAATCTATGATATATAGCTTTTGCTTAACTAATCCTATTAGTAAAGGCTGGATAAAGAAGTAGTTTTTATTTTTTCAAAAAAGATATGATGTCTAAACACAGCTCGTTCACTCCTTCATGAGTTTTAGCTGATATTAAGTAATATTTATCTGTACATTGTAATGATTTCATAATATTTTCAATATATATTTTTATATTATTCTTTTTGTATAAATCTATTTTATTAAAAACTAACCAACATGGAATTTGTGACAATTTAAAACTATAATTATCCAATTCTTGTTTTATAATAAGCACATTTTTTAATGGATTAGAACCATCAACATCTAATGATGCTATATCAATTAAATGTAATAAAATCTGACAACGTTCTAGATGTTTTAAAAATCTAAATCCTAATCCTGCACCATTAGAAGCACCTTTTATTATTCCGGGAATATCAGCAATTATAAATTTTTTATTTTCATGAAAATTTACTACACTAATACTAGGTATTAACGTAGTAAAAGGATAATCAGCAATTTTAGGTTTAGCTGTACTAACTGCTGTTATAAGAGTCGATTTACCAGCATTGGGTAATCCAACTAAACCTACATCTGCTAATAACATCATTTCTAGTTTTAAATTCCGTTGTTCTCCTACTTCTCCTCTTGTATTACGAAAAGGTCTGCGATTCACAGAAGATTTGAAACATGTATTTCCTAATCCATGAGATCCCCCCTGGGCAACTAAACATTTCTGTCCATGTTGAATCAACTCACAGATTATTTCATTACTATGTTGATCTAGAATACGTGTACCTATTGGTACTTTTATGATGATATCTTTACCTTTTCTACCAGTACGATTACGACTCTGTCCGTGGTGACCATTTTCAGCATTAAATATTCGTTTAAAACGAAAATCGACAAGTGTATTTAGATTCATATCAGCTATCAAATATATATTACCTCCCTTACCACCATTTCCTCCGTCTGGTCCTCCTTTTGGAATAGATTTTTCACGATGGAAACTAATACAACCACTCCCACCATTACCTGCTCTAACAGATATAAATGCTTCATCAACAAATTTCATTTATATTAATTAAATCGTAATAATATTAATATATTTACGGTTTTTCTTATTTTTAGTAGTAATTTTTATCTTTCCTGATTTTAAAGCAAATAATGTATGATCACGTCCACATCCTACATTATAGCCTGCATGAAATTTGGTTCCTCGCTGCCGCACAATTATACTTCCAGCCGATATATTTTCTCCACTAAATTTTTTCATGCCAAGACGTTTAGAGTGAGAATCACGACCATTTCTACTCGATCCACCCGCTTTTTTATGTGCCATATTTCTAAATAATCCTTGGTTTAATAATTTTTTAACTAATTATATTAGTAATTTTAACTTGAGTATACCATTGACGATGTCCTTGTTGCTTATGATAATGTTTACGACGTTTAAATTTAACAATTTTTATTTTTTTTGCCCGATCATGAAACAGGACTTGGGCTCTAACAATTCCGCCTTTTACTAGAGGAGTACCAATCTTTACTTCATTAGTATCAACTACCATTAGCACTTGATCAAATTCAATTGTTTCCTGTGGTATGATTTTTAATTTTTCTAAAGAAATAATTTGCCCTTCTTTGACCAGATGTTGTCTCCCACCACTTTGAAAAATTGCGTACATAACGACCCCATTGATTTTATCATCATAAATTCTTTATTTTATACTCTTTGTATTTTAGCACCTAATGATCTTAATTTCTCTTCTAGATTTTCATATCCTCGATCAATATGATTTAAATTATCAATTATAGTAGTTCCTTGAGCAATACATCCAGCTAATATTAAACATGCTGATCCACGCAAATCATACGCCATAACTTTTGTACCATACAAGATTTTTACTCCAGAACAAATTATACGGTTATGTTCTATTTTTGCTTGTGCTCCCATTCTGATTAATTCTGTAACATGTAGAAAACGATTATTAAAAATGGTTTCAGTAATAATACCTTTACCTTGAGCAATCATATTTAATAAACAAAATTGTGGCTGCATATCAGTTGGAAATCCCGGATAGGGAGCAGTACTAATATTAACCGCATGAGGACGTTTACTATGCATATTTAACTTTATCCAATCATAACCCCAAGTAATCTCTGCTCCCGCTTCACGTAATTTTAAACATACTGCATCCAATATATAGGGTTTAGTTTTATAACAAATTATACTACCTCTTGAAACTGCCGCAGCTATAAGAAAAGTACCTGTTTCTATCCTATCTGGCATAAGAGTATAATTTCCTCCTTTAAGCCGTTTTACTCCAGTTATATGAATCTTATTTTTACCTGCTCCATAAATTTTTGCACCCAGTCTATTAAGGAAGTTAGCTGTATCTTTAACTTCAGGTTCCTGGGCGGGATTTTCAATGATTGTATTTCCTGTTGCTAGAGTAGCTGCACACATTGCAGTTAATGTTGCTCCCACACTTTTTTTATCCATAACAATATGAGTGCCTTTTAACCGTCCTTTTATAAATGCATTAATTTCAGATTCTTCTAAAGCAAAGGTTATCCCAAATTTTTTTAAAACCGAAAGATGCAGATCTATTGGTCTGTCTCCTATATTACATCCTCCTGGTAGAGATACTCTTGCTTGTCCAAATCGAGCTACTAAAGACCCTAAAAGCAAAATAGATGCTCGCATGCTTTTTACTAATTCACTAGATGTACAATATGTATTTATTGTTCTAGGATCAATATAAATCATATTATTTTGGTGAACTGTTTTTACTCCTAAATTATTTAACAGTTTTATCGCGAAATAAACATCTTTTATTTGTGGGAGATTTTGTATTTCAAGTGGTTCATCAGCTAATAAAGTACAAAATAAAATTGGCAACGCAGCATTTTTAGCACCCGATATTTTGACTTCTCCCTTTAATTGACAAGGACCATTTATATAGAGATAATTCATCTATTTACAACTTATCAACTGAACTTAACGAACCCATAAGATCTAATTGTTGAAACCATTCTTCTGGCGTATACGTTTTAATAGAAAGAGCATGAATCTGGTTATTGGTTATATATTTCATTAAAGGATTATAGATAACTTGTTGTTTTTCAACTCGATTCATACTTTTAAATATGTCGCTAATAGCAATAATTCTGAAATGTTTTTTATCACCCTCAACATATAATTCTTTTAGGCATATTTCTTGTAATAATAGATTTTTTATATCAGTTGCTTCCATACGTCTTATTTTATTCCTAGTGAAGTTTTCAAAAATTTTTGATTTTAAAAAAATACCGGTTAAAAAAATTTAATTTAACGTTTTGAAAATTGTGGACTACGACGTGCTTTACGAAATCCAAATTTTTTTCTTTCAACTTTACGAGAATCACGTGTTACAAAACCAGCTTTACGTAAAGAAGAACGCAAGGATTCATCATATGCTATAAGAGCACGAGTTATACCATGACGAATTGCTCCTGCTTGACCTGAAACACCTCCTCCTTTTACAGTTATAAATAAATTGACTTTACTTCGCATGTTAACTAATTCAATCGGCTGAAGTATAATCATACGCGCTGTTTCACGACCAAAATATTGATCTAAAGAACGTTTATTAATAACAATCTGACCATTTCCGGGTTGTATAAATACTCGTGCCGAAGAAGATTTACGACGTCCCGTACCATACCATTGATGTTGTTGTACCATGAAGGATCCTCTTCTACTTAAATATCTAAAATTATTGGTTTTTGGGCAGTATGAAAATATTTATTCCCAGGGTAAACTTTTAACTTACGAAACATCAGACGTCCAAGTGGACCTTTTGGTAACATCCCTTTAACAGCTTTTTCAATGATTTGTGATGGATGAAATTTAAGAAGATTTTTAAAAGCCGTTTTCTTGAGATGACCAATATATCCCGTATGATGAAAATAAAACTTATTTTCATATTTATTACCCGTAATAATAATTTTTTCAGCATTAATAACAATTATATAATCACCCATATCCAAATGAGGAGTATATTCTGCATAGTGCTTACCACGTAATCTCAGAGCTAAAACACTTGCTAATCGTCCTAATTTTTTTTTAGTTGCATCCACTAAATACCAATTATGGGTTACATTTTGTGGTTTAGCAATAAAAGTTTTCATTTTTATTAATCCTAAATTTGATTACTAACAAAGTCTTCACCAAGTTTAATTTCTTCGGTTAGATTTTTTATCAATTTATCTAATGAATTTTGTTCAAAAGAACTTAGTGGTTCAATTGGTAAAACTTCGGCAATTCCTTCTTTTCCTAAAATAAACGGCTGAGCAAAAAATTTTGCATATTTACCATCTCCTTCAATATAAGCACATTCAATAATATTATTTATTCCATTTAATGCTTTTAATACAGATAATAAAAAACGTGAAGCTGCATATGCCATTGCTAATGAAGCAGATCCATGACCAAATTTAGCATTTACTACTTCTGTACCTGCATTTCTAACACGTTTAGTAATATTTATTACTTCTTCTTCAGTTAAGATAACCTCCGATAAATGCGATAACAAAGGTAAAATAGTTACACTTGAATGTCCACCAACGACTTTTATATTACTTGATAAAAATCGACCTTTAACTTCTGCTACAATAGCATTAGCACGAATTACATCTAAAGTTGTAATTCCAAATAATTTTTTTGGATTATAAGATCCCGATCTTTTTAAAACTTCTGCCATAATAGGAACTATTGTATTTAAAGGATTAGTAACAATCATAATTATTGATTGAGGACAAATTAATGCAATTTTTTTGCTCAATGTATATACAATTGTTGCATTTGCATGAAATAAATCTAAACGATCCATGCCTGGTTTACGTGCTACACCTGCCGTTATGATAACTATATCTGCTTTATGTAAAGCAGGTTCAATCTGATTTAATCCTTGTACTTTAACCGAGTTTGGAATATGAGTTAAATCTAATGCAATACCAGATATAGCTGGTGAAATATCATATAAATCAAGTTCAGAGCCAGCAGGCAATTTTACTTTAAGAATAAGTGATAGTATTTGTCCAATATTTCCAGCTGCACCAATAATTGAAATTTTCATAAAAATTTCCTTAAATTATTATTGTTACTTTTATAAATTGATGGGATGTTATTATAAATCCATCTGGATTATTCAATAGCTTTTTTTAATTTTTTCAGAGCATTTTGTTCTAATTGTCGTACTCGTTCTGCTGATACTCCATATTGTTCCGCTAAATCCTGTAAGGTTTTCTTATTATTCTCATCTAACCAACGTGAACGAATAATATTTCGACTACGTTCATCTAATATATCTATAGCATCATTTAATTTCATAGCTGTATGATTTTCCCAATTATCTTCCACAATGCTCTCTGCAAAATCTGAGCTTTTATCTTGGAGATATAATATTGGATAAGATACTTTTTTATCACTATTTACTTCATTTGGAGTTACATCTAAGGTCATATCTTGAGCAGCCATACGAGATTCCATCTCACGCACATCTTTACTAGAAACCCCTAGTTCACGTGCAACTGTATCAACTTCCTTTTTATTAAACCAACCTAATCGTTGTTTAGTTTTACGTAAATTAAAAAATAATTTTCTTTGTGCTTTAGTAGTTGCTACTTTCACAATACGCCAATTACGTAACACATATTCATGAATTTCTGCTTTAATCCAATGTACTGCAAATGAAATTAAACGTACCCCTACTTTAGGATTAAAACGGTCAACTGCTTTCATTAGACCAATATTACCTTCTTGAATCAAATCCGCTTGTGATAATGCATAACCAGAATAATTGCGTGCTATATGTACTACAAATCTTAAGTGGGATACGATTAAAATTCTAGCAGCTTCTAAATCTTTTAAATAATATAATCGTTCTGCTAGTCTTCTCTCTTCTTGTGCTGATAACATCGGATAAGAATAAACTACCCTAATATAGGAATCTAAACTTCCTAGTGGAGTAATTACTGCTAAACTATTCATACTTTGGATCATAGTATATCCCTCATTAGTACTTTTAAGTAAAAGGCATATATAAAAGATTTAATTATTCATAAAAAAATCGATTTTATTTAAACTAAAAATTTTCTTCTGAAAAAAGAGCTTCTATAAAATCATTAGATCTAAAGCATTGTAAGTCATCAATACTTTCACCAATTCCAATATATCGAATTGGAATTTCAAATGTATTTGCCAAATTTAGAATTACTCCACCTTTAGCTGTTCCATCTAATTTAGTTAAAGTAAGACCAGTTACATTAATAGATTCATGAAATAGCTTTAATTGGCTAATTGAATTTTGTCCGGTATTAGCATCAATCACTAACATTATTTCATGAGGAGCGGTTTTATCTATTTTTTTTATTATGCGAATAATTTTTTTCAACTCTTCCATAAGGAAAATTTTATTTTGTAATCTTCCGGAGGTATCCGCAATTAAAACATCTATATTTCTAGCTTTAGCACATTGAATTGCATCAAAAATAACTGATGCTGCATCAGCTCCTAGGTGTTTAGAAATTACTGGAATTTTATTGATTTGTCCCCATGCTTGAAGTTGTTCAATAGCACCAGCTCGAAAAGTATCACCAGCAGCTAACATAACAGATTTTTTAATTTGAGATTGAAAGAGGTGTGCTATTTTAGCTATAGTAGTAGTTTTTCCTGTCCCATTCACTCCTATTATTAATATAATGAATGGTGTCTTACTTTGAATTTCTAAAGGATTCTCAACTTTTTTTAAAATTTGAATCATCTTTTCTTTTAGAATACCATGAATTATTTCAATATCATTCGATGATTGATTATTAATATGTTTTTTTATATCATTTATAAGTTGATTAACTAGATTAATTCCAATATCTGCCATTAATAAATGGTCTTCTATTTGATTTAATAAATGTTCATCAATTTTTTTTCCTCTCAGAAAATTGATCAATCCCATTCCTATCTGCTGACTAGTTTTTTTTAACTTATGTTTAAGCCTTATTAAAAAATTTTCTGAAGCCATATCCGATTTTGCATTTGACGAAATAGAAAATTTCTCGTACTTTTCTCCTATATTATCTATAGATTCATTTTTTTTGATATTTTTATGATTTAAAATAAACCAACGAAGAAAAGAACCATTTTTATTTATAACCATGGTTACTACCACACTTTTTATCAGTTTAATCTATTCGTTTTATTATGAGTATAACCTTAATTGTTTTAAATTAACTAAAATATTTCTATGATGAAAAGATCAATCAATAAGATTAGAATTATTGGAGGAAATTTGCGTGGACGTAAAATCACATTTACTACATCTGCAACATTGCGTCCTACTTCTAATAGAATTAGAGAAACACTTTTTAACTGGTTAGGATTATATCTAAAAACTGTTCATTGTCTTGATTGTTACGCTGGTACTGGAGCTTTATCTATAGAGGCATTATCACGTGATGCTGCTACCGCAACTTTATTGGAGTCAAAAACAAGTGTAGTGACTCAAATCAAAAAAAATCTTCTAAGATTAGGAATTAAAAATGGACATGTAATCCATACTAACACATTAAAGTGGTTATCCACATATAAAAAAAAATTTAATCTAATATTCATAGATCCTCCCTTTAATAGTCAATTAATTAATCCTACGATTAGATTATTAGAAAATAAGGGTTGGTTAATGGAAGAATCATGGATTTATATAGAAACACCTGTACAAAGAAACTATGTCTTTGAAATTCCTTCTAACTGGTATTTTTATCGTGGGAAAATCGCTGGTAAAGTATCTTACTATTTGTATAAACGCCATTATCATAGGTAATAATTTATTACGTTCTTTTCCTAGGAGGAAAAGGAAAGGGAGTAATATTATTACCCAATGGTAATGGTTGATATTGAGTATGTTTCTCTCTAATGAGATCTATACGAATTATCGCTTGTACAGGAATATAACTTTTTGTTACATCAGTAAATTCAGTTTTTATTTTTTCCGCTCCAGGATCTACTAAAACAGCTGATGATGTCGTAAAAATAAAATCACCAATTTCTATAAAACCAAATAAATTACTATTAGAAAGTTCTCGGACATATAGTTGATAATTTTTACTATTATTCACAAACTGTATCCGATACAGGCTTTGATCAGTTCTCATATTATCTATTTTTCTCTATAAAATTATCGTTAAGAATAAAGAATACATTACCAATGGTTTTTTATCCATCTAAAAACTATCCTGACTAAATTTCAATACATTTATTATAATATTAATTATATATGAAACTCTCTTTCAAATATAAATTTGATACATGCAATTATATTATGGAGAATGAGAAGATCCTTTTCTAATAAGAAAATAATAAGGTATCTCTTTGATTTTGTGATTAATCAAACTATGATTCATAAATTCACAGAAGATTGGAAAATCTCTAATGGCTGTAGCGTCATCAGTAATAATTAATAATTTTTGTCCAACTTGCATACTACGTATATTCTTACGCAGCATCATCAGAGTTTCAGGACAACGCATTCCCAATGCATTAAAAATTCGATTGGAATTAATAATTAATTTTTTCATTGAGTTTTTGCTGCTAAAAAATAATTATTTTCATGATTATGAGTCATATTTAACAAGGAATTATATATGTAAGTATTATACTCTGATTTTTTGAAAAAACTTCTAAAACCACTCCATTTATAAGTAAATAAATTACCGCATTTAATATAAAATTAGTTCTTTTATTACAATTCTAACTCCCTGAAAGAAAATCTAAAGACGCTTTATATCCCACCTCTTATACGGAAGATTAATATCTGTGTTTGATTACTAATTATTAATATCATATGATTTCAATATCGTATCAATTAAAGGTTCGCGTCCTCTAAAACGTTTAAATAATATCATAGGATCTTCAGAACCTCCCTGTGAGAGAATGTTATCCAAAAAAGATTGTCCTAATTCAGAATTAAAAATTCCTTTTTCTAAAAATAGAGAATATGCATCCGCTGCTAGTACTTTAGCCCATAAATAGCTATAATATCCAGCAGCATATCCATTTGCAAAGATATGATGAAATGAATGCGAAAAACGATTCCATTCAGGAATTGGTATTACAGAAATGGATTGTAATTTTTTTCGGATTTTTAATATTTGTTTCTTTGCAGTTTCTTTTGGAGAAAATTCTGCATGTAAATAAAAATCAAATAAACTTAATTCTAGTTGACGAATAAGAAATAATGCAATTTGATAATTTTTTGATAATAATAGATTATCTAATAGTTTTTTAGGAATAGTATGTCTGTTTTTATAATGTTTACAAATTAATAATAATGATTCTCTTTCCCAACACCAATTTTCCATAAATTGACTCGGAAACTCAACTGCATCCCATGGCACACCATTAATCCCTGAAACTGCAAGAACATCTATTCTGGTTAAGATATGATGTAAAGCATGACCAAACTCATGAAATAATGTAATAACCTCATGATGAGATAAAAGGGCTGATTTCTGCTGATTCAGTGGTCGTCTAAAATTAGTTGTTAAAAAAGCTATAGGATTTTGTAATCTATCATTGGATTTACGCATCCTATCTGTACATACATCCATCCATGCTCCACTTGTTTTATTTTCACGATTATATAAATCAAAATATAAACTACCATATAATTGATTATTTTCATTTAACACCTCAAAAACCTGAACCTCACTATCCCAAACATCTACTTTGTAGCGCTTTTTAATTTTAATTCCATAAATTCTCTTTACTATATCGAACATTCCTTTTAATACATATCGTATTGGAAAATAAGAACGAAAATCTTCGTCATTAAGATTATAAAGATGCTGTTTCTGTTTCTCACTATAATAAGCAATATCCCATGGATGTAACTCATAAGTATTATAGTGTTTTTTAGCAAATTCTTTTAACTGCATTAGTTCTTTCTCTGCTTGTGGTCTTATTTTATGCAGTAATTGATTTAAGAAAGATATTACTTGTGTAGGACTTTCTGCCATTTTATTTGCTAAAGATAGATCAGCATAAGAATTAAAACTTAATAGTTGTGCTAGTTCATATCTAAGATTTAATTCTTCTTCAATAACTTCAGTATTATCCCATTTACCAAAATTCGGTCCAACATCCGAAGCGCGGGTATTATATGCATAATATAATTCCTGACGAATTAATTGATTATCGCAGTAAGTAATTATAGAACTATAACTAGGAGTATCAAGAGTAAGTAACCACCCCTCTAAATTTTTTGATTTTGCTTTGTTTAATAATGAAGATAATATACTTTCGGGAATACCTGAAAGTTCATTCTTATTAGTAACAAGCTTCTTCCAATAATTAGTGGCATCCAAAACATTATTACTATACTGACAACTAAGCTTTGAGAGACGCCTTACTATTTCACGATAACGGGATTTATTATTTGGTGATAATCTTATCCCAGATAAAACATAATCCCTTAATGTATTATCGACAGTTTTTTTTTGTGCTTGATTAAAAGAATCATAATGAGAAGATTGTTTGATTTCACACCAGCCATCATATAGTTTTTTGTGCTGTCCTATCCAGGTATTAAAGTCCGATATAAGAGAAATGCATTTTTCATAATGTTTTCTAAACTCAATATCATTTTGTACCGAATTTAAATGGCGTATAGGAGAAAAAATACGATTTAAATTAGACGACAATTCTTCTAAAGGTTGACAGAAATTTTTCCAATTATAATATGAAGATGCTCGATTACTAATAATTTGATCTATAATCCTCTTATACTTATCTATATATGTTTGTATTGCAGGAACTATATGTTCAGGTTTAATTCGAGAGAATGGAGGAAATTTAAAAGATCTTAATAATGGATTATTGCTCATGTAAATCTTATCCTTATACATCCATATGACCTTAAATTAGAATAGAAATAAAAAAAAATATACAAATAATGTATTAATGTCAAAATTAACTTTCCAACAAATACACATTATCACAGTTATTTCTTCCTTATCTTACAGATGGTAATATTAGTTTGCATACTATTTTATAGTACAATAGTACTATATATTGATACAATCTCACATCATAAACCAATTTCATTGGCATTAGGAAATAAATCAATGAATCGAACAATATTTTGTAAATATCTTCAACGTCAAGCTCAAGCGCAACGTGAACAAGTTTATCCAGGAGATTTGGGTAAGATGATTTATAATCATATTTCTAAAGTTGCCTGGTCCCAGTGGTTGCAAAAACAAACTATTCTCATAAATGAAAAGAAGTTAAATTTATTTAAATATGAGGATCGTAAATTCCTTGAACAAGAAATGATTAATTTTTTATTTAAAGGAAAAATTCCTAATGAATAACATTAGTTATTTTATTTATAAGCAGATTTTAGTAAAAATTAATGGGCTTGGTTTGGTCAAATAATCTAATCCGTTAATTTTTTTTAAGTAATGCATGCCATTCTTGAATTGATGAGACATTTTTGGTTGGATCTTCTTGCAAAGCTAATATAGTGGCAATAATATTACTCTTCAAGGTAGGATCATTAAAGATCTTATCCAACAAACTATTTTTTATCTTTACTCCTTGTTTTAGCAGTAATTTAGCTACATCTAATATTTTTAGTTTGTTTTTTTTAAGCAAAATATCGTCATAATCCAAATCTTCAATAGAATAATTACTACTACCTATACCTATACCTAATATTGCCTTTGCAAATGCCTCACTAAAAGTTTTTGCTATACCCATAGCTTCTCCAGTAGAACGCATTTCTGGACCTAATATAGGATATGATCCTGAAAAAAATTTGAAAGGCAATACAACTTCTTTAACGGAAAAATATGGAGGAATAATGTTCTTGGTAAATCCTTGTTCCAATAGACTTTTACCTATCATTACTAATGATGCAATTTTTGCTAATGGGATTCCAGTAGCTTTGGAAACAAAAGGTATTGTACGAGATGCTCGAGGATTTATCTCTATTAGATAAATTACATCATTTTTAATTGCAAATTGTACATTTATTAATCCATTAATAGATAATTCAAATGCAACTTTTCTTACTTGATCACTGATTTTATTTTGGATTACCGAATTTAGTGTATAAGGTGGTAATGAACAAGCAGAATCTCCAGAATGAATTCCTGCCTCCTCAAGATGTTCCATAATTCCTCCAATTAAAACATCTTTTCCATCACAAATAGCATCAACATCAACTTCTATGGCATCCTCTAGAAATTTTTCTAATAATATAGGAGCATTATTAGAGACACTAAGCGCAGTTTTAAAATAACGCTTTAAATCCCTTTCCTCATAGATAATTTCCATGGCTCTACCACCTAATACATAAGATGGACGTACTACTAACGGATAACCAACATCTCTAGATTTTATTAAAGCCTGCTCAAGTGTATAAACTGTAACATTTTCTGGCTGTTTTAATCCTAATTGATTTATCATCTTTTGAAAAAGTTCTCGATTTTCAGCACGATCAATCGACTCAGGATTCGTGCCTATTATAGGGACTCCTTCCAAATATAAATCACGTGCAAGTTTTAAAGGAGTTTGGCCACCATATTGAATAATCACTCCTTTAGGTTTCTCTATTCGTACCACTTCCAATACATCTTCTAATGTAATAGATTCAAAATATAGTCGATCCGATATATCATAATCAGTTGATACAGTTTCTGGATTACAATTAATCATAATTATTTCAAATCCATTTTCACGTAAAGCTATTGCGGCATGTACACAGCAATAATCTAATTCAATTCCTTGACCAATACGATTGGGTCCTCCACCTAAGATTATAATCTTGTTAGGATTAGAATGTGGATTAGCTTCGCATTCATCTTCGTAAGTAGAGTATAAATAAGCACTATTAGTAGGAAATTCTCCTGAACAAGTATCAACTTTTTTATAAACCGGATGAATCTTATATAATTGACGTAATTTACGGATTTTTTTTTCAGAAACCCCAATTAAATCAGCTATTCGAACATCCGAAAATCCTTTTTTTTTTAAATGACGCAAAAAAGATGATTTTAATCCCCTAAATCCTTGAAGCATCAAATCTTTTTCTAGACAAATTATTTCTTCTATTTGAACTAAAAACCAAGAATCAATTCCCGTTAGATTAAATACTTCAGTAACGGATAATCCTGCACGAAAGGCATCCGCTATATAAAAAAAACGATCTGATCCTGCATTTTTTAATTCGCGATGAATTCGAAGAACCGCATCCGGTTTTTTAAAATTGATTTTTGGATTAAATCCATAAGCCCCTATGTCTAGTCCACGCAGTGCTTTTTGTATTGATTCCTGAAAACTTCTACCTATAGACATTACTTCACCAACCGATTTCATCTGGGTACTCAAACGATCATTAGCTCCAATAAATTTTTCGAAGTTAAATCTTGGAATCTTAGTTACTACATAATCTAAAGTAGGCTCAAAAGATGCAGGTATCAATCCTCCTGTAATCTCATTATTTAATTCATCTAGAGTATATCCTACAACTAGCTTTGCAGCTATCTTAGCTATAGGAAATCCAGTAGCTTTTGAAGCTAGTGCAGAAGATCTTGATACACGGGGATTCATTTCTACAACAATTATACGACCATTTTTAGGATTTATTGCAAATTGAACATTAGCACCACCATTTTTTATCCCCATCTTCCTCAAAATTAATGAACAATCATTACGTAAAGTTTGAGATTCTTTATCGGTTAAAGTTTGTATAGGTGAAATGACATAAGAATCACCTGTATGTATTCCCATCGGATCAATATTTTCTATGGTACAAATGACTACAAAATTACTAAGATTATCTTGTATAACTTCTAATTCATATTCTTTCCATCCTATTAAAGATTCATCAATGATAATTTCATTAATTGGAGATAAATCTAAAGCATATTTACAATATTTTATAAATTCTTCCCTATTATAAGCAATATTTGAGCCAGAGCCCCCCATTGTAAAAGATGAACGAATAATGCATGGAAATCCTATTTTTTCAACTCCTTGTAATGCCTCACTCATATTATAAGCTATATAAGATTGCGCAGTTTCTAATGCAATCTCTCTCATTGCATTCTTAAACATTTTGCGATCTTCAGCTTTCTTTATAGTTTCAATACTAGCTCCAATCATAGTTAAACCAAATTTTTTCAATATGCCATAGCGATCTAAGTCAAGGGCACAATTGAGAGCCGTTTGTCCTCCCATAGTAGCTAATAAGGCATCGGGACGTTCTTTTTCTATAATTTTAGTTACTACTTTCCAATGAATAGGTTCAATATATGTAACATCTGCTATACAAGGATCGGTCATAATAGTAGCCGGATTAGAATTGATCAAAATAACTCGATAAGATTCTTCACGTAGTGCTTTACAAGCTTGAACCCCAGAATAATCGAATTCACATGCTTGTCCTATAGTAATAGGACCAGCTCCAATAATCAGGATACTCTTAATATCTGTACGTTTAGGCATTTTTTGTAGCTCCTGATTTTTTTTATTATTGTAACGTTAAACGATGAGCGGATAAAAAGGAAATAAATTTATCAAATAAAGTACTTGCATCATGGGGTCCTGGACTAGCTTCAGGATGTCCTTGAAAGCTAAAGGCTAATTTATCAGTTACTTTTAATCCCTGAACTGTTCCATCAAATAAAGATCTATGTGTTACACGTAAATTAGTAGGTAAGGTTTTTTCGTCTACAGTAAATCCATGATTTTGAGTAGTAATGATAATTTTATTATTTTCAAGATCTTTAACGGGATGATTACAGCCATGATGACCCAATTTCATTTTAATAGTTTTAGCGCCATTTGCTAAAGCCAATAACTGATGACCAAAGCAAATACCGAATATAGGTAAATTAGTTTCTTCTAAAAGCCACCTGACCGTTTCAATAGCATAATTACATGCATCGGGATCCCCAGGACCATTAGAAAGAAATATTCCATCAGGTTTTAATGCTATAATCATTGGTGCTGGTGTGTATGCTGGTACAACCGTTAATCTGCAACCTCGATCTACTAATAATCGTAAGATATTACGTTTTATGCCATAATCATATACTACTACATGGAATTGGAATGAAATTGGATTTTCAATTTTTTTATTTGAATATAAATAATGATTTAATCTTACACTTCCTTCATTCCAACTATAAATTTTTTTGGTAGATACAATTTTTGCTAAATCCATTCCTTTGATTTTTGGGGAATTTTTGGCATTTTGCAAAGCTTGATGTATATTTTTATTTTCTACTTTTCCTATAATAATACATCCATTTTGAACTCCTGTGGACCTTATCAATCTAGTTAATTTGCGTGTATCAATATCTGCAATGGCAACAATTCCATATCGTTTTAAATATTTCGATAAAGTTTCTTCATTACGATAGTTACTAGCTATTTTTGATAAATCACGAATAATAAGACCTTTAGCATATATTTTAGAAGACTCTTCATCCAATGCATTAGTACCTACATTTCCAATATGAGGATAAGTTAAAGTAACAATTTGTTTATAATACGAAGGATCTGTTAATATTTCTTGATAACCAGTCATTGATGTATTAAAAACTACTTCCCCAACAGTGGTGCCATCAGCACCAACCGAAATTCCATGAAATTTGGTTCCGTCTTCTAAAACCAATAGAGCTGGCTTAATCGAGTTTCCAAAAAAATTCATCTTTATGATAAAATTGCCTGTAAAAATGAATCAGCAGTTTATTATCTGACTGATTTAAATATATTCAATAGTCATATTAAATAAACTTCTTTCCATAGTGCCCACTCTAAAAATTATAAATTTATTTAAAAATCAACCTTATGAGGTTAATTGTAATTCTTTTGGTAGTTTAAATGAAGTATTTTCCTTAAGACCGGACAATTCCTTAATTTCATCAATATGAAAATTGATTTTTAAATATTGAATTACTTCGCTTACTAAAAACTCTGGTGCCGATGCTCCAGCTGTTATTCCAATGCAATTAATATTTTGTATCCATTTATCATTTATCTCTTTAAATGAGTCAATTAAATATGCTTTTTTCCCAATTTCTAGTACTACTTCTACTAAACGATTAGAATTAGAAGAATTGCGTGAACCAACAACTAACACTATATCAGCTTGTTGAGCAAGTTCATGTACCGCCTTCTGCCTATTAGTAGTAGCATAACAAATATCAGTTTTTCGAGGACCAATGATTTTTGGAAATCGGTCTCTTAAGGTTTTAATTATATTAGTAGTTTCACCTACTGATAAAGTAGTTTGTGTCATAAAGTATAAATTATTTTTATTCTTAATGGGTAATTTATATACATCTTCCGAAGATTCGACTAAATATATTCTACCATTAGAATTACTATATTGACCTAATGTACCCTCTACTTCCGGATGCCCAGCATGACCAATAAGAATAGATTCAATTCCTTTTCTACTAGCACGAGCTACTTCCATATGTACCTTAGTTACTAAGGGACAAGTTGCATCTAATATAAATAATCCTCTTTTTTTTGCTTGGATACGTAATTTTTGAGATACTCCATGAGCAGAAAATATAAGAATTGCCCCCTGAGGTACATCAGATAATTTTTCTACAAATATCACTCCTAATTCATGTAATTCCTTCACTACATAACTATTATGTACTACTTGATGGTATACATATATGGGAGTACCCCATTTTTTTATAGCATTTTTAACTATATCTATAGCACGAACTACCCCAGCACAAAAACCCCGTGGATTAGCTAATAGAATACGCATTTTCTTTTCCTATTACTACATATTAATAAAATCATTTTTGATTGGATTTATCTTCTTCTATCCCTCATAAAAATCAAGGTGTTTCTATTAAAATTAGAATAACGCCAATACATATTGCACTATCTGCAATATTAAATGTAGGGAAATGCCATGCACTTATAGTTAAATCGATAAAATCAACTACAAAACCATGTAAAATTCGATCTAAACAGTTACCTAATGAACCTCCAATAATAAATGCCCATGCAATCTTTTTGATTCTTTCTCTAACTGTAGAACCATACATTATCATAAAGCAGGTTAATATTAGAATAATTTGGATTATAATTAAAAACCAAAATTTCCAGCCATCTTTATTGGTAAAAAAGTTAAAAGTAACTCCATAATTCTGAGTATAAAAAATATTCAAAAAAGGAGCTAATGATACTAATTTTCCTAATTTAAAGTAATTAATTATCCATTGTTTACTAATAAAATCCAATATTACAACAATTATTGTTAAGCAAACACTAAATAAGCTAGAAATTGTAATTTTTTTTAACTTCATATAAAATGACGTATTTCACCTTTTCCGATTAGATTGGTTACACAACGGTTACAAATATCTGGATAATTTTGATGTTTACCAACATCATTCGTATAATGCCAACAGCGTAAACATTTAGTTCCTGAAGCTTTATATAAAAAAATTTTTAATTGAGATAGTGATTCACTGTTATAAGAACTTACTGGTGCTAATTCATAATCCATTACTTTAGCGCTAGATGTTAATAAAAAAAACTTTAATTCTGTACCTAACTTTCTTAATGTATCAGCTATTGAACCCGCAGCATATATTATAATTTCTGCTGATAATGATTCTCGGAATTTTTTATCTTTACGAGCTTTTTCAATAGCCTTATTTATTTCATAACGTACAGTGACTAATTCATTCCAAAAATTATCATCTAAAAATTGATTTTCATCTAAATCCATTAATCTATCAAACCATTCTTCTGTAAAAACATAACGAGAACGTTCTCCTGGAAGATAATTCCAGATTTCATCTGCAGTAAAAGATAAAATTGGTGCTAACCATCTTACCAGAGCTTCTACTATATAAAATATAGCAGTCTGACAACTTCTACGTGCTAAACTATTGTATTTAGCTGTATACAGCCGATCTTTAACTATCTCTAAATAAAAAGAACCTAATTCTATAGAACAGAATTGCATTAAATTCTGCACTACTAAATGAAAATCATATTCTTTATAAGCATTAATAATATGTTCCTGTATTAATTTAGCTCTTCTTAATATCCAAGCATCTAATTGTATCATTTTTTTATAATGAACTATTTCTTTTTGAGGTTGAAAGTCTTTAAGATTAGCTAGTAAAAAACGTACTGTATTACGGATACGACGATAGATATCCGTAGAACGATTAAGAATTTCTTCAGATACGGTCATTTCTTTTGAATAATCAGTAGAAGCAATCCACAACCGCAGAATATCAGCACCCCATTTTTTCATGATGATTTGAGGACTAATTATATTACCAATAGATTTAGACATTTTTCTTTTATTACTATCTACAACAAAACCATGTGTTAGGATTTTTTTACAGGGAACCTGATTTTTTATGGCCATTGAAATCATTAAAGATGACATAAACCATCCTCGATATTGATCTGAACCTTCTAAATACATATCAGCAATTTTTAAATTTAATTCGCTTCTGGTATTTATTATTGCTAAATTAGTGGATCCTGAATCAAACCAAACGTCTAAAGTATCTAAAATTTTTAGATATTTTTCCGAGTCGGAGTTAGATAAAATATCTGTTGGTAATAAATCCCACCATGCTTGAATTCCTTTTATCTCCACAATTTTTGCTACTTTTTCTATAATAGTCAATGTATTTGGATGTAAGTTACCACTTTCTTTATGTACAAATAGAGGAATTGGTACTCCCCATGTTCTTTGACGAGATATACACCAATCAGGTCTATTGGCTATCATTATTTTTAAACGTTCTTTTCCCCAAGAAGGTACCCATTGAATTTTCTTGACACTTTCGACGGACTTTTCACGTAATTGCGAATATTTCATATTAATAAACCACTGTTCAGTAGCTCTAAATATGATAGGTTTTTTATGTCTCCAGCAATGAGGATAGCTATGTTGTAAATTTTCGAGATGTAATAAAACACCACTGTTTTGTAAAAAATTAATTATAATTTTATTAGCTTTAAATATTGATACGCCATCTAATTCAGGATGAGTATTGATTTTATAACACCCATCGGCTTCAATCACATTTTTAGTTGGAATGTTATACTTTTTACAAACTATATAATCATCCATACCATGACTAGGTGCTATATGAACTACTCCAGTTCCTGTATCTAATGTTACATGATTACTTAATAAAACGGGAACAGTAAAGTTTAAAAATGGATGACAAAAACGCATTAGCTCTAATTCAGAACCTAATGTTTCTCCTAACACCTGCCAATTAGTTATTTTTAAACGATCTCTAACTTTATTACTTAAAGATTTTGCAATAATTATCAATCTATCATCCCTAATTTTTATCAGTTGATAATACCCTTTTCCATCAAGAGAAATAGCTACATTTGCTGGCAATGTCCATGGAGTAGTAGTCCAAACCAACATTCCAATCTTATTAGTATATAATAAATTTTGAGCCCTAAACTTAGCTAGTATTTTTGGTATATCTACTGCTTCAAAAGCAACATCAATAGCTTGAGAAAAAATTTTTTTATATATAACTTCAGCATCAGATAATGCTGAATGACAATCAATACACCATGCGACTGGTTTAGTTCCTTTAACCAAATATCCTTTAGCAATAATTTTTCCTAATGCTCGTATTATTTGAGCTTCAATATCAAAATCCATAGTTAAATATGGATGTTCCCAATCTGCAATAACCCCCATACGTATAAAATCTTTTTTTTGATTTGATACTTGCTGAGATGCATAATTACGACATGCTTTCCGAAATTCAATCGCACTAATATTATATCCTGCTTTTCCTATTAATTTCTCAACATTTAACTCTATAGGTAATCCATGACAATCCCATCCTGGAATATATGGACAATCAAATCCTTCAAGACTTTTAGATTTAATAATAATATCTTTAAGAATCTTATTAACTGCATGACCAATATGTAAAGCACCATTAGCATATGGAGGACCATCATGAAGAAAGAAGATTTTTTTACCTTTCTTTGCTTTTCTAATTAAACTATATAGGTTATCGTTATACCAACGTTGTAAGATTTGAGGTTCTTTATTAGCCAAATCACCACGCATTGGAAAATCTGTTCTGGGTAGATATAAGGTTGATTTATAGTCATTCATTATTTTTTTCTATCTCATAGATTGGTGATTTATAACTAGAATAAAATATCCTAATTGTTTACTCTTATTTTATTAGATTTTATACATAATCTGTTAAAATGATAATAATTAATTGATGACATTATGTAATCCAAGTATAATCTAAATGCTATTTTAATAAGATTTTATCTTATTATTTAGGATAAGTTATGATTCCAGAATGGAATCTCATTATTATAAAATTCGGAGGATAATTTGGCCAAAATTAAATCAGCTCAGAAACGTCTTCAAATTTCTGAAAAACGTAGAAAAATTAACCATAGTAAACGTTCCATGTTACGTACTCTTATTAAAAAAGTATATACCACCATTAGAAGCGGTGATAAGAAAGCTGCTCATACAGCTTTCTCGGTGATGCAATCTGCTTTAGATCGTCAATCTCTAAAAAGATTAATTCATAGAAATAAAGCCGCACGACATAAATCTAGTTTAACTAAACACCTCAAAAATATGCTCTAATTTTATTTAGTTAAATTATCAAAGAATTTTTTTACTCCATCAAAAAAACTCTTAGATTTGGGACTATTATTTTGTCCTAAATAAGTATTAAAGGTAGTTCCTAACTCACGTAATAAACTTTTTTGACGTTCATTAAGATTGACTGGAGTTTCTACAACTACTCTACATAATAAATCTCCAGCAGAATTGGATCGTACTGATTTTACTCCCTTACCTCGCATCCTAAATAATTTACCCGTTT
The DNA here is from genome assembly GCA_045690015.1 of Candidatus Dasytiphilus stammeri. Lineage (GTDB taxonomy): Bacteria > Pseudomonadota > Gammaproteobacteria > Enterobacterales > Enterobacteriaceae > Dasytiphilus > Dasytiphilus stammeri_I. The sequence continues at coordinate 243,776 of CP145877.1, read as the reverse complement.
GTGTTTCAGCAGGAATTTTTAACTTTATTTTACCGCTTAACGTAGGTACCTCAACTTCTCCACCAAGTGCTGCCATAACAAAATTAATTGGAATTTCACAATATAGATTATTGTTTTCTCTTTCAAAAATTGGATGTTTTTTGATTTCTATTTGTACATATAAATCTCCAGCAGCTGCACCATGTTCACCAGCCTCTCCTTCTCCGGAGATTCTAATCCGATCTCCAGTATCTACACCAGCCGGAATTTTTACCGAAAGAGTTTTATCTTTTTCTCTTCTGCCTCCACCCCTACACATAACACACGGATCTTTAATTAAAATTCCTTTTCCATGACAATATGGACATGTCTGTTGTACGGTAAAAAAACCTTGACGTAATTGTATATTACCACTTCCATGACAACTTTTACATTTTATAGGTGAAGTTCCAAAGTTTGCACCAGTACCGTGACAATATTTACATAATTCTAGTGTACTAATCCTAATTTCTTTCGTAACTCCACGTACTGCTTCTTCCAAAGATAAAATTAAATTATAATTTAAATCTAATCCACGAGAAGACTTATGCTGGTGGCGTGAACTACCGCCAAAAATATCCCCAAAAACGTCTCCAAAAATATCCCCAAAATTAGGACTAGAAGCACTAAAACCTTCATTACCTACTCCAGATTGTTCAAAAGCAGCATGACCATATTGGTCATAAGCTGCTTTCTTCTCTGGATCGGTCAAAATTTCATAGGCTTTCTTAATTTCTTTAAATTTAGATTCAGCTTGTTTATTTCCAGGATTACGATCGGGATGATATTTCATAGCTAAGCGTTTATATGCTTTTTTAATCTCGCGCTCATCAGCGGATTTAGAAACTCCCAGAATTTGATAATAATCAGTATTCGCCATTTCAATTAACCCATCTTTCTTTAATGTGAATTTAAAGGCGATGATAGATTATTTTTTATCTTCTTTCACCTCTTCATATTCAGCATCTACCACATCTTTTTGATTTTCCTGATGCGGAGGAGTAGAATTTTTAGTATTTTCTTTACTCATCTGTGCTTTATAAAATTCCATAATTTTTTCTGATGCGCGAGTTAACTCTTCCATTTTAACCTGAATATTATTTTTATCTTCAGTTTTTAATGCTTGATTGAGATTATTAATGGCTATTTCAATATTATTTTTATCTTCAGAAGATAATTTCTCATTCAATTCATCAATTTGTTTACGTGTACTATGCAATAAATGATCTGCTTGATTACGTAATTGCACTAGTTCTTCAAATTTACGATCTGATTCAGCATTAACTTCTGCATCACGTACCATCTTTTTTATCTCTTCTTCGCTTAATCCTGAGGAAGCTTTAATAGTAATTTTTTGTTCTTTACCACTTTTTTTATCTTTTGCTGATACGTGTAAAATTCCATCTGCATCAATATCAAAGGTAACCTCAATTTGAGGGATACCACGAGGTGCAGGTTGTATACCATCTAGATTAAATTGACCTAGAGATTTATTATCAGCAGCACGTTTACGTTCTCCTTGTAAAACATGAATAGTTACTGCAGATTGATTGTCCTCTGCTGTTGAAAAAACTTGACTATGCTTAGTAGGAATAGTGGTATTTTTTTGAATTAGTGGAGTCATAACACCTCCCATAGTTTCAATTCCTAAGGATAATGGTGTTACATCTAGTAATAATACATCTTTCACATCTCCAGCTAAAACTCCTCCTTGAACTGCTGCTCCAACAGCAACTGCTTCGTCAGGATTTACATCCTTACGAGGTTCTTTACCAAAGAAAGATGCTACCTTCGCTTGAACCATTGGCATACGAGTTTGTCCACCTACTAAGATTACATCATTTATCTTAGATACTGATAGTCCCGCATCTTTTAGTGCAATTTTTAAAGGTTCAATCGAACGATTAACTAAATCTTCTACTAATGATTCTAATTTTGCACGAGTTACTTTAATATTTAAATGTTTAGGACCAGTTGCATCAGCTGTTATATAAGGTAAATTAACATCCGTTTGTTGTGCTGATGATAGTTCTATTTTAGCTTTTTCTGCAGCTTCTTTTAATCGTTGCATAGCTAAAGGATCATTACGTAAATCAATTCCTTGATCTTTTTTAAACTCGGTTACTAAATAATTAATTAGACGATTATCAAAGTCTTCTCCTCCTAAATGAGTATCACCATTAGTTGCTAAAACTTCAAAGGTTTTTTCTCCATCGACATCATCTATTTCAATAATAGAAATATCAAAAGTACCTCCTCCTAAGTCATAAACAGCAATAATGCGATTTCCTTTACTTTTATCAAGACCATACGCTAATGCGGCTGCTGTTGGTTCATTAATTATGCGTTTTACATCTAGACCTGCGATACGACCAGCGTCTTTAGTAGCTTGACGTTGAGCATCATTAAAATATGCTGGTACAGTTATAACGGCTTCAGTTACGGGCTCACCTAGATAATCTTCTGCCGTTTTTTTCATTTTTTTTAAAACTTCTGCAGAGATTTGTGGTGGTGCCATTTTTTTGCCTTTTACTTCTAGCCAAGCATCGCCATTATTAGCCGCTATAATCTTATAAGGCATAAGATTAACGTCACGTTGTACTTCTTCATCTTTAAATCTACGGCCAATTAGGCGTTTGATGGCAAAAAGCGTATTCTGTGGATTGGTCACCGCTTGGCGCTTAGCAGGTTGGCCTACTAATGTTTCTTCATCCTGTGTAAAGGCAATAATTGAAGGAGTAGTTCGATCACCTTCAGCATTTTCCAAGACTCGAGGTTTATCACCATCCATAACAGCAACACAAGAATTGGTAGTGCCTAAATCAATCCCAATAATTTTACCCATCTAAACGTCTCCACTATAAAAATTGTTCTTGAATCGGCTTCTAAACATTATTATCAGAATAAATGACTTGCATTAAAATCTTATATGAAAAAAGTATCTATCCTGTTAATTGTATTAGTTCATTAATTAATGATAAGATTAGCTTTAATTGGGGCTCTTTTTCATATCATCAAGGGGTAAATAAAAAAATAATAATTTTATTTATTTCAATCAGTAATAACAGAATTAGATATTCAAAAAAAGATCTATTATTTTGAAAAATTCATTTTACTATTTAAATACTTCAAATTCTAAATTATATTTAAATTAAGGATAAAAAATGAATGAATATCTTTTTACTTCTGAATCCGTATCAGAAGGACATCCTGATAAAATTGCCGATCAGATATCAGATGCTATATTAGATTCTGTATTAGAAAAAGATTTAAATGCACGTGTTGCATGTGAAACTTATATTAAAACGGGTATGGTTTTAGTGGGGGGAGAAATTACTACCACTGCATGTCTTGATATTGAAAATATTGTGCGTGAGACAATTAGAAATATTGGATATATCCATTCTGATATGGGGTTTGATGCCAATTCATGTGCAGTTCTCAATACTATTGGTAAACAATCTCTGGATATTAAAAAAGGTATTGATCGACCTATATTATTACAACAAGGAGCGGGAGATCAAGGATTAATGTTTGGATATGCAACTAATGAAACCGAAGTTTTTATGCCAGCTCCTTTAATGTATGCACATTTACTAATGAAACGTCAATCTGAAGTACGTAAAAAATCTATACTTCCATGGTTAAGACCCGATGCTAAAACTCAAGTTACATTTAGGTATAAGTCAGGAAAAATTATTGGATTAGATACTATTGTATTATCAACACAACATAGCGAGGAAATTACATTAAAACAACTACGAGAAGCTGTTATGGAAGAGATTATTAAACCTGTATTGCCTTCAAAGTGGTTAAATCAATATACTAAATATTTTATTAATCCTACTGGTAGGTTTGTAATTGGTGGACCTATGGGAGATTGTGGTCTAACTGGTAGAAAAATAATTGTAGATACTTATGGAGGAATTGCACGTCATGGAGGTGGAGCATTTTCGGGAAAAGATCCTTCTAAGGTTGACAGATCTGCATCTTATGCAGCTCGTTATATTGCCAAAAATATTGTTGCTGCAGGCCTAGCTGATCGATGTGAAATTCAATTATCCTATGCTATAGGGATTGCAGAACCAACATCTATCATGGTTGAAACATTTGGAACTGGAAAAAAGTCAAATGAGCAATTAACCGTATTAATACGAAAGTTCTTTGACCTTCGTCCGTATGGAATAATTCATATGTTAGATTTGCTACATCCTATCTACCAAGAAACTGCAACTTATGGACATTTTGGAAGATCTCAATTTCCTTGGGAGAAAATAAATAAAGTGAATATATTAAGAGAAATAACTAACTCGTAATGCATATACCTCGCATTTATTATCCTCAGGAATTAAAATTGGGTGAGGAAATAATTCTAAAAAATCACTATATTTCTAATGTATTAAGAATGACACCAGGTTGTAAAATTCAATTATTTAATGGGAAAAATATTCTATTTAATGCAGAAATTATGCATTTAGATAGAACACAAGTTCGAATCAAAATTACCAATATTAAAGAAAAAAATTGTGAATCACCTCTTTATCTACATTTAGGTCAAGTAATTTTACGTGGTGAAAAAATGAAATTTTCTATCCAAAAAGCAGTAGAATTAGGAATAAATGTTATCACTCCTTTGTTTTCTGAACGTTGTGGAGTAAAACTTACTAGTGTAGAAATGATTAAAAAAAAACAACATTGGAAAAACATCGCTATTGCTGCTTGTGAACAATGTGGTAGAAATAGTATTCCTAACATACGAGACATAATGACACTTCAATCGTGGTCCGAAGAATCTTCTGATTCTTTTAAAATTAATTTTTATCCATATAATAATACCACAAGAATAACAATGTTACCATGCAAAATAAAAAGATTCCGTTTACTTATAGGTCCCGAAGGTGGAATATCTAGAAAAGAGATGAATATGGTAATTCGTTCAGGATTCATTAATGTTTGTATGGGACCACGTATCTTGCGTACAGAAACAGCTACTATCGCCACTATAGCTGCTTTGCAAATTTATTTTGGCGATTTAGGTTAGAATTTATGAAGGAAAATAATTTTATGATAAAATTAGGTATTGTAATGGATCCTATTAACACACTCGATTTTAATAAAGACACTAGTATAGCTCTCATATTAGAAGCACAAAAACGTAATTATGAAGTATTCTACATGGAAACAAAAGATTTATATTTATATGGTAAAATAGCATATGCACGTGCTAAAACTTTACATCTTGAAAAAGATAAAAATCCTTGGTATTCATTAGGAACGGAACAATCTATTAGATTAGATGAATTAAATGTTATTCTGATGAGAAAAGATCCTCCGGTTAATAGTGATTTTATATATTCTACTTATATCTTAGAATTTGCTGAAAAAAAAGGTACTATTATCATAAATAAGCCACAAAGCTTACGTGATTACAATGAAAAAATGTTTATTAATTTATTTCCGGAACTCATTCCAGCTTCTTTAATCACTAAAAATGTACAACAAATTTACAATTTTTTGGGTCAACATGGGGATATTATTTTAAAACCTTTAGATAACATGGGCGGAGCTTCAATCTTTAGAATTAAAAAAAATGATCCTAATATTTTTGTTATAATTGAAACTATTACCAACTCAGGAAAACGGTTTTGTATGGCACAGGCTTTTGTTCCGGAAATTAATGAGGGTGATAAACGTGTATTCATAATAGATGGAGAAATAGTACCTTACTGTTTAGCAAGAATACCAAGATCAGGAGAAACACGTGGAAATTTAGCAGCGGGAGGTTATGGAAAAGTTCAATCTCTCTCTATAAAAGATTGGAAAATTGCTAGAATAATTAGTCCTATTCTTCAAGAGAGAGGATTATTATTTGTCGGTATAGATATTATTGGTGATAAACTAACGGAAATAAATATTACTAGTCCTACCTGCGTACAAGAAATCGAAAGAGAAAAATCCATTGGCATTACTAACATGTTCATGAATATGATTGAAAAACGTCTAAATTAATTAATTTGAAAGTAATTATATGCCTAAAATAAAAATCTTATTAGGTTTTGATTTTGGAATCAGACATATTGGTGTAGCAATAGGTCAAACCTTAACTAATACTGCTAGTCCTTTATTACCATCAATTAAAGCAAATAAGGGATTACCAGATTGGAGAAAAGTTAAAAAGCTTATATTAGAATGGTGTCCAGATAAAATTATTGTTGGATTACCCATAAATATGGATGGGTCCGAACAATTATTAACTATACATACTCGTATTTTTGCAAAAAAACTCTTCCATCATTTTTCTATTCCAGTTGATTTATATGATGAACGTTTGACTACTATTGAAGCTAAAAATAAATTATTCATTAATCGAGGTTATCGTGGTTTAAAGAAAAACCATATAGATTCATTTGCTGCAGTTCTAATTTTAGAAAGTTTTTTATTAAATTTGCAATCAGGTTAATTTCATCTAATTATAATTAAAATTTCTATGCTAAAGAAAAATAAATTATTTAATAGAAGTATTATTGACAAGTATTAAAGGATAATTAAATACTTTATTCTTACTTAGGAGTACTTTTTTATAGGTTATTTAAACTTCACATCATTGATAAAAAATATTATGTTAATATTATCTTTCGTTATAAAAACTATCATTGATTTTTATATAACTATATTATTATTACGTAGTTGGTTGCAATTAATAAAGTGTAATGATACGAATCCGTTTGTGCAAATTATTACAATAATTACTAATCCTTTTATGCAATTATTACAGTATATAATCCCATCGTATAAAAATCAGTTGATAAATACCACCCCTATTATAATAATAACCTTATTGTTAAGTATCTTAAAATATCCACTTATCATATTTATTCAGAGCGGAATATTATATATAAGTTTAGGTAACATTATAATGATTGGATTAATAATGTTAGCTAAATCTATTGGATTCTTAATTTTGGAGATTATTATTATTCATTCCTTAAGAAGCTGGATGATGCAATCATATCATCCAATAGATGAAATTTTAGATAAATTAACTGAACATATCCTAAATCCGGTTCGAGATTTTATTCCAGTAGTTTGGGGTATAGATTTTTCTCCTATCATTATAGTATTAATTCTTTACATAATGAACTATTTAGGCATGAATCTATTTCCAAAGATGTGGAACTTAATATGATTGTACACCTAGTAAATTGTTATTAACGTTTCATTTTTTGGTAAATTAAATCTTGAACAGGATATCCTAAATTATTAGCTTTTTGTTCAAATTTGGTGGTAGGACGGCTTGACTTCAAACAACTTTTAGTAGATTCATAAAAAATTGCTTGATCAGTAGATATAGTTTTCATAATGGAAAAGATATAATTAGCATAAGAACAACAATCAGTTGCTATATGAAAATATCCTCCAAAATTTAATTTTCGAAGTACTAATTGGGCAAAATCTATATTCACAATACGACGTTTATGATGTTTGTTTTTGGGCCATGGATCAGGAAAAAAGAGTTGCATTTTCCATAAAGAATTATTAGGGATCATCTGATTTAGTACTTTTATCGCATTATAATAAATTATACGAAGGTTTTTTGCTTTTGATTTTATGGCTAAATTTAAACAAGATGCTATTCCGGGAAGATAAACTTCGATTCCAATAAAGTTATTGTCTGGGTTATTTATTGCTTGTCGGATTAATGAATGTCCTATTCCAAAACCTATCTCTAAAATTACTGGATGTTCATTATTAAAAATATATTGAAAATTAATCATTTTTTTTTGATAAGGTATTCCGATTAATGATGCATAATTATTTAAAGCATTATTTTGATTTTTAGTTAGTTTTCTATGACGACATACAAAACTATGAACCTCATTTAATTTCTTTAAATCATCTTGATAATCTATATATTTCATAATTCATTTCTATTTTTAATATAAAAAATTGAACTTTATAAAAGAATCAAACTATATTAACATAGTGTTCAAAATTATTGATATCTAAAAGATAAATTAAATGTAATGTGTAGATTATATACTTAGGATATAATTCAGGCATTTAATAATAATTTATAAATTTTTAATGGAAAAAACACTATTTTCACGCAAAGATATAGCTAATGCTCTTAGGATTCTCAGTATAGATGCTATCCAAAAAGCACAGTCTGGTCATCCCGGAATGCCAATGGGAATGGCAGATATTGCTGAAGTATTATGGCGTGATCATTTAAATCATAATCCTACTAATCCTACCTGGATAAATCGAGATCGTTTTGTCTTATCCAATGGTCATGGATCATTATTACTTTATAGTCTTCTACATCTAACTGGATATGATTTATCCATGAGTGAAATAAAACAATTTAGACAATTACACTCAAAAACTCCAGGTCATCCTGAATTTGGTCGTACACCGGGGGTAGAAACTACTACGGGTCCTCTTGGTCAAGGACTAGCTAATGCAGTAGGAATGGCTATAGCAGAACGTACTCTATCAGCACAATTTAATCGACCACAACATATTATAATTGATCATTATACTTATGTTTTTATAGGTGATGGTTGTATTATGGAAGGCATATCACATGAGGTATGTTCAATTGCAGGTACTTTAAAATTAGGTAAATTAATTGTATTTTATGATAACAATGGTATTTCTATTGATGGTAATACAGAGAAATGGCTGACTGATGATACGGCCAAACGTTTTGAATCTTATGGTTGGCATGTTATCCGAAATATAGATGGTCATGATTCTGAATCTATTAATAAAGCTATAAAAGAGGCTAAAACAACTATTCTTAAACCATCTATTCTTATATGTAAAACGATTATTGGTTTTGGTTCTCCAAATAAATCAGGTACCTCAGAAATTCATGGAACTCCACTTGGGGAAGAGGAAATCATGGCAACCCGTAAAAAATTAAACTGGAACTATTTGCCATTTGTAATTCCTAAAGAAATGTACTTACAATGGGATGCTAGAACATTAGGAAATAAAAAAGAAGCCGATTGGAATAATAGATTTACAGAATATAAACGTGTATTTCCAAAATTAGCTCATGAATTGATGCGTAGACAATTCAAAAAAATTCCCAAAACTCTTAATACAGAAACAAAATTATTTATAAATCATCTCCAAAAGAATCCTTCTGATATCGCAACTCGTAAAGCATCACAAAATGCATTAGAATTTTTCGCTACAAGATTACCTGAAATATTCGGAGGATCAGCAGACTTAACACCTAGTAATCTTACGTATTGGTCTGGTTCTAAATGTATTTATGATAATCCTGAAGGAAATTATCTTCATTATGGAGTACGAGAATTCGGGATGACTGCTATAGCTAATGGAATAGCCCTATATGGAAAATTTTTACCTTATACCGCTACATTTTTAACCTTTGCAGAATATGCTCGGAATGCTATACGAATGTCAGCATTAATGAAAATCCCTCAAATTTTTATTTATACTCATGACTCTATCGGAGTAGGCGAAGATGGACCTACTCATCAGCCTATAGAACAATTAGCTACTTTACGTTTAATACCGAATTTAAGTACCTGGCGTCCTTGTGATTCAGTAGAAACTACTATAGCATGGAAATATGCTATTGAGCGTAATAATGGTCCAACAGCCTTAATATTATCTCGTCAAAGTCTTAAACAACAATACCGATCTGATGATCAATTGAATAATATTGCTCGTGGAGCATATATATTAAAAACTTCTATTGAACAACCGCAAATTATTATAATTACAACCGGTTCAGAAGTAGAATTAGCTTGTATGGTCTATAAACGATTAACTTCAGAGGGATACTTAATACGTGTGGTTTCAATGCCTTGTACAGATGTATTTGATCAACAAAATAAGGTATATCGTGATAGTGTATTACCTAAAACAGTAAAGATACGTGTTGCCATTGAAGCTGGAATTGCAGATTATTGGTATAAATATGTGGGGAGTAATGGCATTATTATAGGTATGCATACATTTGGTAAATCAGGACCCGCTAAGCAGCTGTTTAAAAAATTTGGTTTTAATATTGAGAATATTGTTAATAAAGTTAAAAGTCTTGTAACCTAGAAAAAACATAGTGTTTATGAATATTTACGATAATTTACTCTATTTATTTTTAGATTCTCATGAAACATAGATAGCATCTTGATTCTTAATTCTTCTACTAACGTAACTGTAACTTAATGTTACCCAAATATATATATATCAGTATAGCAATGAAATGTATGAGAGGATACATTATGTCTATAATTAAAATGACTGATTTAGACCTAGCCGGTAAAAGAGTTCTTATCAGAGTAGATTTAAATGTTCCAATTAAAGATGGTATCGTAACATCTGATGCACGTATCCGTGCAATTATACCTACAATCGATTTAGCAAAAAAAAGAGGTGCGCAGGTGATGGTTCTTTCTCATTTAGGAAGACCTATAGAAGGAGAATATAATGTAGATTTTTCTCTTTTACCTGTAGTAAATATTTTAAAACAGCACATTTATCCCATTCGTTTTGAGAAAAATTATCTTGATGGAGTAAAAATTACCAACGATGAAATAGTTGTACTAGAGAATGTTAGATTTAATAAAGGGGAAAAAAAGAATGACGAAATTTTAGCTAAAAAATATGCGGCATTATGCGATATTTTTGTTATGGATGCATTTGGTACATGTCATCGTACTCATGCTTCAACATATGGAGTGTGTAAATTTGCTCCTATTGCTTGTGCAGGACCACTTTTAGTTACAGAGTTAAATGCTTTAAGTAAAGCTATAAAAAATCCAAAAAGACCTATGATTGCAGTTTTAGGAGGATCTAAGGTATCAACGAAATTTGATATATTAACTTCTCTTGCTAAAGTTGCAGATAAGGTAATTGTAGGCGGTGGTATAGCTAATACATTTGTGGCAATTGACAATAAGGTAGGTCAATCTCTTTATGAACCTGATTTTGTGGAAGCCGCAAAATTACTTCGAGAGACTTATAATATTCCTACTCCTCTAGATGTTCGGGTTGGTAAAGAATTTACGGAAACTGCTGAAGGGATGGTAAAGAGAGTTTCCGATATAGAAGATGATGAAGAAATTATGGATTTGGGTGATTATACACTAGAATTAATATCTGATGTGCTACAAAAGGCTCAAACTGTACTTTGGAATGGACCTGTTGGGGTTTTTGAATTTCCTAATTTTAGAAAAGGAACAGAAACTATTGCCAAAGCCATTGCAAAAAGTAATATATTTTCTATTGTTGGCGGAGGAGATACAGTTGCTGCCATCGAACTCTTTGGTTTAAAAAATAAAATATCTTATATATCTACTGGGGGAGCTGCTTTTTTATCTTTCGTAGAAGGTAAGGAATTACCGTCTTTAGTAATATTAAAAGAACGTGCACAGTATTCTCTGAATGCTGGAAATTATAATTAATTTATTGATTTATTATAGGATACTATTTTATATGTCGGATATTTATAGTTTTGTAAAAGCAGGAGTGCTTACAGGTAATGAAATGCAGCTAGTATTTAATTTTGCAAAAGAAAAAAAATTTGCTTTGCCAGCAGTTAATTGTATGGGAAGTGACTCTATAAATACTGTTCTTGAAACTGCTGCAAAAGTCAAGGCTCCAGTAGTCATTCAATTTTCTCATAGTGGTGCTCGTTTCATTGCAGGTAAAGGATTAGATCAAGAAAATCAATCACAACCTCATAAAGCAGCAATTTTAGGTTGTATATCGGGTGCAAAACATGTGCATCAAATGGCTGAATATTATGGAGTTCCAGTTATATTACATACAGATCACTGCGGAAAAAATCTGTTACCATGGTTAGATGGTTTATTGAAAGTAGGACAAGAATACTTTTTATCTACTGGGAAACCTCTATTTACTTCTCATATGCTTGATCTGTCTCAAGAAACCTTAAAAGAAAATATTTCAATAAGCGGTAATTATTTATCTCTCATGTCTCGAATAGGTATGAGCCTTGAAATAGAATTAGGTTGTACTGGTGGTGAAGAAGATGGAGTGAATAATATTCATTTGGAAAATAACTTATTATATACTCAACCACAAGATGTTAATTATTCCTATGAACAATTAAATACTATTAGTTCACAGTTTACTATAGCCGCTTCGTTTGGGAATGTGCATGGAGTTTATAAATCAGGAAATGTAAAATTAATGCCAATAATACTTAAAAAGTCTCAAGAGTTGGTAAGTAAAAAACATAATTTACCTCATAATCCATTATCTTTTGTTTTCCATGGAGGCTCTGGTTCTAGTAGTGAAGAAATTAAAAACTCTATAGATTATGGTGTAGTCAAGATTAATTTTGATACAGATATGCAATGGGCTACTTGGAAGGGCGTTTTAAAATATTATAAAAATAATGCTGCATATTTACATAATCAATTGGGAAATCCCGAAGGAATTTATAAACCAAATAAAAAATTTTATGATCCACGTAATTGGTTACGTGCAGGTCAATTAAGTATGTGTGAACGTTTAGAAAAAGCTTTTATACAACTAAACGCTATTAACTTATTTTAATTACACTTTTTATGCATAAACTTTTATCTATAAAATTATATGGAAATTCCGAATGTAATTGATTATATGAAAAAGGCAGGTGATTGGATGGTACATAATCATTCATTACTATTTGCTTATATGGCAAATATAATATCGGCTATAGTTATAGTATGTATTGGTATGAGTATTGCAAATTCTATTACAAAAAATATTAATAAAATATTTTTAGCTAGACATTTGGATATTACAGTAGCCGACTTTTTGTCTATGTTATTACGGTATAGTATTATCACATTTGCGGTTACTGCAGCATTAAATCGTGTTGGAGTACAAACAGCATCTATTATTACAGTTTTAGGTGCAGCAGGTTTAGCTGTAGGTTTAGCATTACAAGGATCTCTTTCTAACCTTGCAGCTGGGGTATTGCTTGTAATATTTCGACCCTTACGTGTAGCTGAATACGTTGATTTAGGTGGTGTGAGTGGTAGAGTACAACAAATCCAGATATTTTCAACTACACTGCTTTCTGCAGATGGAAAAACTATAGTAGTACCTAATGGTAAAGTTATTGCAGGCAATATTATTAATTATTCTCGTGAACCTATACGTCGTAATGAGATTATATTAAAAGTAGCTCCTAACGCCAATATTAATACTATTAAAAAAATTATACATGATATAGTGTATGCAGATGAACGGATTATAAAGGAACGTGAAATAATAATAAGATTACATGAGATAGGAGTCTCTTCTTTAAATTTTATCATCCGATGGTGGAGTAAAGGTCATGATTTGCAAAATGTTTACTGGGATCTATTAGAACATTTTCAAAAAGCTCTTAATGAATATTATAAATAGAATTATGGAATATTAAACAAAATGACTAATGAAGATTTAAAGAAAAAGGTAGCAAGGGCAGCTATAGAGTATATCCAACCGGATTCAATTGTGGGTGTAGGATCGGGAAGTACAATAAATTATTTTATTTATGCCCTAGAGGAAATTAATTTTAAAATAGAAGGAGCAGTATCTAGCTCGAGAGATACTTCTTTAAAATTAAAGAAATGTGGTATATCATTGATTGATTCTAATCATATAGACTCATTATCTTTATATGTAGATAGCGCGGATGAAATTAACGATGCATTACAAATGATTAAAGGTAAAGGAGGTGCTCTAACTAAAGAAAAAGTTATTGCTGCAATAGCAAAAAATTTTTTATGTATTGCGGATGAATCAAAAAAAGTAACAATATTAGGAAAAAACTCTCCGATCCCATTAGAAGTAATACCTATGGCACGAGCATACGTGGCTCGTGAAATAGTAAAATTAGGTGCATTACCAAAATATAGAATTGGTGTAATAACAGAAAACGGTAATGTGATTATTGATGTATATAATCCCTCTATAATTAACCCAATTGAAATGGAAAAAAAACTCAGTATGATTGTAGGAGTAGTAACCGTAGGATTATTTGCTATTCGTTCTGCAGATATTGCGTTAATTGGTACAAGGTCGGGAATAAAAACATTAAAAAAAAATAATATAGTCAATTAATAACATAGTGGACGAATATAAAAATAACTATCATCATCACCATCCATACGTAAAACAGTATCATATGGTAAATCTTTTTTTAGAATTGCTTGAATCCAAACCTCATTATTTGCCATACGACAAATAGCTAGTATTTTAGCTGAATATGTATATTTATTATTATTTAATGATATGAAATTATTTATAGCGTTTTTAGGAAATTTATTCAACTTTCCGACTAACCAATAAAGAGCATATTTATTTATTCCACGAAATTTAGCACGTGCTATTATTTCTTGGCCTAAATAGCATCCTTTATTAAAATTAATAGCTCCAAGGAGATCTAAGTTAGCAGCCTGTGGAATAAATTTACAACAATTAATTTCATCAATAATTGGATAACCAGCTTCTATATCTAATGACATCCATTGTATACTATTATTAATTTTGCAAACTTTAGATAATTGTGCTTGTAATTTTTTTATAACGATCATATTGCTTATGATAAGAAATCTTTCTAATGGATTTTTTAACCACAATAAAACCATATGCTTATGATTTATAACAGGAGATTCTTTAGAAGGAAGTGGGTTTAATAGCTTTGATAATGCTGCACGTGCTTGAAATCCAGCTATACCTATTAATATTTCATTATCACAATTAGATATAGTTACATTTGAAAATATGGCATATTTTTTTAATGCATCAATTTGTCTTGCCTGTACAGAACGTCGGATTATCCAAGCTAAACCTCCATTATAATGAAACAACAGTAGATTACTCCACATTTTTCCATTATGATCACAATGAGCGGCTTGACAAAATTCGTTTATATTTAATTGGGTTATATCAAAAGTAATTTGTTTTTGAATATAACTAAAAGTATCAATCCCGGTAATTTTTACCATACACCATTGTTCTAATGATATTAATGTTAAAGGTAAGGATTGTGATTCTACTGGCGCTACAGAAGGAAAAACTAACACACTCATAAATAAATCTATCCTTTCATTATTAATATAAAAATATTTTATACATTTATAAAATCTTGTTTTATTAAACTAAAAATTTTATAGTTATTGATAATTTATATAATTTTAATTAAATATAGAAAAATTTTCTCTAATGTTAGAAATTCATTTTTTCAAAAATAAAATTCAAAATTTAATTACACGCACTAACATGCTAAAGGAATATATAAAATATGATTATTATCAGGAAAAATTAATAAACATCAATAAAAAATTAGAAAAAAATTCTATATGGAAAGATATTCATTATGCACAATCTTTAATTAAACAACGCTCTTTAATAGAAAATAAAATAATCATTTTTGACCAATTATTAGTTGAAATAAAAGATCTGTCCAACTTACTAGAGATTTTAGAAGATGATCTTAAAGATCATGAAATCACTAATCAAATTACTCGTGATCTAAATCTACTGGAACAAAAGATAGTAGAATTAGAATGGAGTAATATGTTTTGCAAAGAACATGATTACGCAAATTGTTATCTTGATATTCAAGCGGGTTCAGGTGGAACAGAAGCGCAAGATTGGGCTAATATGTTAATACGTATGTATTTAAGATGGGCTGAAAATAAAGGATTTAAAAGTGAAATAATTTCTGAGAGTGTAGGAGATATAGCTGGTATTAAATCAGCAACTTTACGCATATTAGGTAATTATGCTTTTGGTTGGTTACGAACAGAAACTGGAATTCATCGTTTAGTACGAAAGAGTCCATTTGATTCTACAGGAAAAAGGCATACTTCATTTAGTTCAGTTTTTGTTTATCCCGAACTACAAAATGATATTGAAATTAAAATTAATGCTAGTGATTTAAGAATTGACGTTTACCGAGCTTCTGGAGCCGGTGGACAACATGTGAATCGTACTGAATCTGCAGTTAGAATTACACATTTACCTACTGGAATTATTACTCAGTGTCAAAATGGACGTTCACAACATAGAAATAAAGATCAAGCATTAAGACAAATGAAAGCAAAATTATATGAGTTAGAAAAAAAAAAACAAAATGCTAAAAGACAAGCAATCGAAGAAAATAAATCTGATATTGGATGGGGAAGACAAATACGTTCTTATATACTTGACAACTCACGTATTAAAGATTTACGCACTGGAGTAGAAAGCCGTGATATACAAGCAATTTTAAATGGTGAGTTAGACATATTTATTAAGGCAAGTTTAAATGCAGGATTTTAATATGAGGATTAAAAATGCGTAAATCGAATTCTTGTGATAAAGAAAATGATCTTTTTGATGCTAAGATAAGTACTAATATAGCCCAAAACGAATGCGAAATACGAAAGAAAAAATTAAATGACTTACGTAGAGAGGGTATCGCATATCCTAATAACTTCAAAAGAAATTATACTTCTGATCAATTACATATAAAATTTGATAATAAAAATCATCATGAGTTAGAAAAATTCAACACCATTATTAATGTTGCAGGTCGTATATTAGCACGTCGTATTATGGGTAAATCAGTTTTTATGATTTTACAAGATATGGGAGGTAAAATTCAATTATATGCAAATAAAAAAAAAACCAAAGATTGTAATTACAAAAAATTTGACTTAGGAGACATTATTGGTGTAAATGGAAAATTATTTAAAACTAAAACTAATGAACTTACCTTATATTGTATTGAAATTCGTTTATTAACTAAAGCGCTTCGTCCTTTACCAGAAAAATTTCATAAACTGCTAGATAAAGAAATATGTTATCGTCAACGATATCTAGATTTAATTGTAAATAATCAATCACGTAATACTTTTATATTACGTTCTAAGGTTATATCAAGTATTCGGAAATTTATGATAGCGCAAGATTTTATGGAAGTAGAAACTCCGATGATGCAATCTATTGCAGGAGGAGGAAACGCACATCCTTTTATTACACATCATAATGCGTTAAATTTAAATTTATACTTACGTATAGCTCCTGAACTTTATCTAAAACGTTTAGTAGTCGGTGGTTTTGAGAGAATTTTCGAAATTAATCGTAGTTTTAGAAATGAAGGATTATCACCACAACATAATCCAGAGTTTACTATGATGGAATTATATATGGCATATACCGATTATAAAGATCTAATGATTTTTACTGAAAGACTCTTAAATAGCTTAACTATAGATCTTTTCGGATCTCCATATATAAAATATGGAAAATACACTTTTGATTTTGAACAGCCCTTACTAAAAATGACTATGAAGGAAGCTATTTGTAAATATATATCAGAATTTAGCATTGATCTGGAAGATTTAGAAGACCTTAATAAAACAATTCATTATGCAAAATTATTAGATGTTAAAATTGAAGATAAGTGGGGACATGGACGAATTTTAAATGAAATTTTTGAAAAAAAAGTTGAGAGTAATTTAATCTACCCAACATTTATTACCGAATATCCTACAGAGATATCACCATTAGCACGCAGTAATGATAATAATCCTTTTTTTACAGATAGATTTGAATTATTTATTAATGGTTATGAGATAGCAAATGGTTTTTCAGAATTAAATGATGCAGAAGAACAAGCAAAAAGATTTTTACAACAACAGGGTTCTCAACCAGATGAAAGCACATATCATGAATATGATGCAGATTATTTAATTGCCTTAGAACATGGTTTACCACCTACGTCAGGATTAGGGATTGGTATTGATCGATTAGTAATGATACTTACTAATAATATTAATATACGTGATGTAATTTTATTTCCAATATTACGAACTCCAAAAGAATAAAGCTTATTTTTTATATATCTATATTTATAGCTTTCATAGCGTTTTGTTCTATAAATATCCGACGAGATTCTACTGTATCTCCCATTAAAGTAGAAAATAATTTATTTGCCGTTAGAGCATCTTTTATGGTTACACGTAATAGCCGACGATTTGTAGGATTCATAGTTGTATCCCATAATTGTCTTGGATTCATTTCTCCTAATCCCTTATAACGTTGAATAGCGAAGCTACGTCGTGATTCTTTCATCAGCCAATGAAAAGCTTCCTCAAAATTAACAACAGATTTTTTTTGATCATTAAGTTGCACAAAAGCTTTAGTTTTTATTAATTCTCGTACTTTTTCTCCTAAAGAAGAAATTTTTTTATATTCACTACTAGAAATAAATGCAGAATTTATGACAAAGTTTACCTTTTTACCATATAAACATCCCTGTAATATTGGTTCATAAGATTGACTATTTTTATTTATTTTTCCTGTATAGGAAATTCCATATACTGATTTTCTATTTAGTGTATTAATTAATCCATGCATCCAATCTTCTACTTTTTTTTTATTACACAATGTATTTAATGTTGGATAATAAATTAATGCATTAAGCAAAATTGAAGGAAGAGTATGTTCTAATGAACTTATTAATTTTTGAATATTAATATATTCTATAATTAATTCTTTTAATTGATTGCCTTTGATTTTTATTGATGATAAACCACTAACAGTATGTAATACTGCTCCATTTAAAGCATGATTAATTTGATATTGTTCTAAAGATAAATCATCTTTTATATATTCTTCTTTTTTTCCTTTTTTTACTTTATAAAGAGGAGGTTGTGCAATATAGAGATAACCACGTTCAATTAATTCTGGGAATTGTCGGTAAAAAAACGTAAGTAATAACGTTCTTATATGTGCTCCATCAACATCCGCATCAGTCATAATAATAATTCGATGATATCTTAATTTACCAATATCATATTCTTCAGGACCTATCCCACATCCCAGTACAGTAATTAATGAAGTTATCTCTTGGGAAGTAAGCATTTTTTCAAATTTAACTTTTTCTACATTAATAATTTTCCCTTTCAAGGGTAAAATAGCTTGATATAAACGATTACGTCCCTGTTTAGCCGATCCTCCAGCTGAATCTCCTTCAACTAAATAAAGTTCTGACTTTTTTGGATTACGCTCTTGACAATCCGCTAATTTACCTGGAAGACCAACTGAATCAAGTGTTACTTTTTTCCGTGTCATCTCACGGGCACGTCTGGCAGCCTCTCGTACACGTGCGCTTTCTAAAATTTTATTTACCACTATTTTTGCATCATGAGGATTTTCCAATAGAAATTCTGAAAAATGTTCATATGTTAAGGATTCTACAATGGATTTTACTTCAGAAGAAACTAACTTTTCTTTAGTTTGTGAAGAAAACTTCGGCTCTGCAAATCTTACAGAAACAATAGCTACTAAACCTTCTCTAACATCATCTCCTATAATACCTATTTTATTTTTTTTAATATATCCTTCTTTATCTATATAAGCATTTAAGGTTCGCGTCATAGCTGCACGAAAACCTGCAAGATGAGTACCTCCATCTTTTTGCGGAATATTATTAGTAAAACAATAAATTTTTTCTTGAAAACTACTATTCCATTGTAATGATATTTCAACATGAATACGATTCTTCTCCGAAGAAAAATAAAATATTTTGGGATGTAGAGGATTTTTAGATTTATTTAAATATTCGATAAAAGCTATAATTCCACCATTATAATGATACTGAGCATTTTTTTTTATTCTTTGATCTTCAAGATAAATAAAAATTTTTGAATTTAAGAAAGATAATTCACGTAATCTGTTATCCAATAATTCATAGTTAAAACTAATAATATTACTGAATATTTCGTAACTAGGCCAAAAATGTACTATGGTACCAGTTTTATGAGTATTACCAATCACTCTTATTGGTGTTTGAGGTTTACCATTTGAGTACACTTGATGGAAAATTTTTCCTTCACGATAAATAGTTAACTCTAATTTTGCTGAAAGTGCATTTACAACTGAAATTCCAACTCCATGAAGTCCTCCAGATTCTTTATAAGAATTATCATCAAATTTACCACCTGCATGCAATATAGTCATAATAACTTCTGCAGCAGATACTCCTTCTTCCTTATGAATATCAGTAGGTATTCCTCTACCATCATCTTCTACTGAAACCGAATTGTCTGAATGTATAGTTACTTTGATTTCTTTACAATAACCTGCTAATGCTTCATCAATTGCATTATCTACTGCCTCAAAGACCATATGATGTAAACCAGTACCATCTTCAGTATTACCAATATACATACCAGGACGTTTTCGAACAGCCTCTAGTCCTTTAAGAACTTTTATGCATGAAGAGTTATAAACATTTTTCATGAATATATTTACCTTTTAATATTTTTTAATTATCTATCCGATTAAATTTTAATTATAATTTAATTGGCATTATTACATAAATAGCAGAATCACTGGTAACATCCTTAATTTGAACACTAGATATTGAGTTTAATAGTGACAATTTAATTTCATCACATTTTAAGACATATAAAACTTCAATAACATAATTGATATTTAAATTGATTTGTATGTCAGCACCCTCATAAGAAATCGGTAAGATTTCTTCAGCTTGTTCATGATATAAATTACTACCGGTAATTTTTAACTCATTTTTTCTAATATGAAGATGAACTTCATTTAATTTATTATCACATAACACTGATACCCTTGAAAAAGCTTTTTTTAATACTTCACGATTAATTATGATGATTTTATCATAATTATGATGTAAGATTTGGTTATAATCAGGAAATTTTCCCTCAATTAATCTTGAAGTAAAAATATAATTATTCATATGTATTCGAATATTATTACTTCCAATTTGAATTTTAAGCAAAGTATCATGCTCTTTTAGCAAACGTAATAATTCTATTACACATTTACGTGGTAAAATTACCGAGCATTTAGATAAAATTGCAGTTATTGGTATAGTATAAATAGCTATTCGATGTCCATCAGTAGCAACAGCACATAAGGAATTTGCTGTAGTCTCTAATAATAAACCATTTAGATAATACCTAACGTCTTGATAGGACATAGAAAAATGAGTGGCTTCAATAAGGGATCTCATTACATGGCTTGGTATAGAAAATTCTATATTAGTTTTCCATTCTTCCACATTGGGAAAACTACTTGCCGGTAATGTAGAAAGATAAAATTTACTAGATCCGGAATAGATAAATATTTTCTGATTTATTGAAGAAATATTTATATTTGAATTTTCAGGCAAATATCGACATATATTCAATAATTTTTTAGCTGAAACTGTAATACTACCAATGGTATAAGGCTTAGTCAAAATTACCTTTGTGGAGATCTCCATTTCTAAATCTGTTACCGTTAATAATAACTCATTACAAGTAATTTTCATAAGAACATTATTGATAATCGGCAATAAGGGTTTATTGGTCAATATTCTATTTATATTTTGTAATGGTTTTAGCAATTTTTCGCGTTGAATAATTAATTGCATCTTCTAATTGGTTAGAAATAAGGTACAGAAAAATCTATTAGTATTTTTACATCATATACTAATTTTAGAGTTAAATACATATTTTTAAGCATATCAACTAAATTGACTAGATATTTAATATTTGTTAGAATACCCCTTATTTATAATAATATAATTTTTAATTCTAATGAAACGTACTTTTCAACCATCAGTACTCAAACGAAATCGTTCTCATGGATTTCGAACCAGAATGAAAACAAAAAATGGTCGTAATATTTTAGCAAGAAGACGTGCTAAAGGACGCACTCGTCTAACCGTATCTACAAATAGATAAATGATAGCATGATGTAATCTTGAAGAACTTAGGATGATAAAATATTATAATTTTCCGAGACAATTACGTTTATTCAAATCCAAAGACTTTAACTGGGTTCTGCAACAATCAATAAAAATAAATAGATCATATATTATGACCTTACATTGTCCTAATAGTTGTAAACATGCTAGAATTGGATTCATTATTAGTAAAAATCAAGTACAGCATGCATATCAACGTAATAGGATAAAACGATTAATCCGTGAAAGTTTTCGTTTAAATCAAGAAAAATTACCATCAATGGATTTTATTCTGATTATAAAACAAGAATTATCTTTAATGAAGAATAAAATAATCATCGAAAAACTTAACAAGCTATGGGATCATTATTCTATTTGAATCTCAAAAAATCATTGATAACCGTGATTTATATTTATCAAAAATTTATTAGCAGGTTAATAAATCCACGCTGTCGTTTTAGACCAACTTGTTCTCAGTATAGTACTGAAGCTATAACTAAATTTGGAATTATAAAAGGAACTTTTTTAACTATAAAACGCATAGTTAGATGTCATCCTTTAAATTTAAGTTATGAGATGAATAATCCAGTGCCAAAGAAAAAAAGAACAACTAGAGAAAATTAATAATGGATTCACAACGTAATTTTATATTGATTGCTTTTATATTCGTATGTTTTATCATGTGGCAAACTTGGCAAAATGATCCTTATATGCAATTACAACCCAATCACCTAAAAAATGTTGTTTACAAACAAAAAATTTTTCCGGTTGAGAAAAAAGGTAAGATAATCTTCGTTAAAACTGATCTCTTCTCATTACGCATCAATACTTATGGTGGAGATATTATCCAAGCTCAGTTATTATCTTATCCAGAAAAATCAAATATTAATCATCCTTTTAAGCTACTTCAAACGAATCAAGATTTTTTTTATAAAGCACAAAGCGGATTATCAATGTGGAATAACCATTCTACAAAAATGCAACAAACCAAGCCTATATATCATGTGAAACATGATACATATATGATGAATAAAGGACAAAATCAGTTAGAGATCCCTTTATATTGGACAGAAAGTAATGGTCTGAGTTATACGAAAATCTTCTCCTTTAAGAGAAATCAATATTCTATCGATGTAAATTATCAGCTTACTAATACAAATTTATATCCAATGAAAGTATCTATGTTTGGAGAGTTAAAACAATCAAGTATTGCTGCTGTACATAATCATTTTAGTTCAGGAAATCATCGGTCTATAGCATATTCTACTATGTACAATAAATATAAAACATATAAATTTAGTAAAATTGATAATAATCTTAATGTTAGAACATTAAATGGTTGGATAGCAATGTTACAACAATACTTTGTAACAGCTTGGATTCCCCATAGTAAAGGTACAAATATCTTTTATACTAATAAAAATGATAAAGCAGGAATGGTTTCTATAGGTTATCAATCTGATCCAATAACTATCCATCCTGGAGAAACTAAAAATCTGTCAGCTACTTTATGGCTAGGTCCTAAACTTCAAGATAAAATGGCTTTAGCAGCACCATATTTAGATTTTACCGTAGATTACGGATGGTTATGGTTTATTTCTCAACCTTTATTTAAATTGTTGAAATACATACAAGTGAAAATAGGTAATTGGGGTTTTTCTATAATACTAACTACTCTTATAGTTAGAATAATTATGTATCCTTTAACCAAAGCACAATATACTTCAGTAGCAAAGATGCGATCATTACAACCCAAAATACAGGCTATTCGTGATCGTGTGGGAAATAATAAACAAAGAATGAGCCAGGAAATTATGGCATTATATAAATCAGAAAAGGTTAATCCTTTAGGAGGATGTTTTCCGTTAATAATTCAAATGCCAATTTTTTTAGCTCTTTATTATATGTTAATTAATGCAGTGGAATTAAGACATGCTCCTTTTATATTATGGATAAAGGATTTATCAGCTCAAGATCCATATTATATTCTACCGATTTTAATGGGTATCACTATGTTTATAATTCAAAAAATGTCTCCTGCTACTATAGCAGATCCAATGCAAGAAAAAATTATGATATATATGCCTCTTATATTTACATTGTTCTTTTTATGGTTTCCATCGGGATTAGTTTTATATTATATTGTAAGTAATATAGTTACTATTCTTCAACAACAATTAATTTCTCATAAATTAAAGAAACAAGGTCTGTATAAAAATAATACTC
Organism: Candidatus Dasytiphilus stammeri; assembly: GCA_045690015.1. Lineage (GTDB taxonomy): Bacteria > Pseudomonadota > Gammaproteobacteria > Enterobacterales > Enterobacteriaceae > Dasytiphilus > Dasytiphilus stammeri_I. Next base: position 219,784 of record CP145877.1, on the reverse strand, counting down.
ATTAAGTAAGTTATTATTAACTAGATTGATTTATATTGTAATGAATTTTAATTATAACAAATCTAAAGATACGATTGTTGCTCAAGCAACTCCTCCAGGTTATGGAGGAATAAGTGTAATACGTATTTCGGGTGAAAGGACATCCCAAGTAGCAGAACAAGTCTTAGGAAAATTACCATGTCCTCGATATGCTGATTATCTATCCTTTTATGATGAAAAAGGGCGTATTATTGATAAAGGCATTACTTTATGGTTTCCTGCTCCCTATTCTTTTACAGGTGAAAATGTATTGGAGTTACATAGTCATGGAAGTCCTATAATCGTAAATATGTTATTAAAAATTATTTCTAATATTCCTGAAGTTCGTATTGCTAAGCCCGGAGAATTCACCGAACGTGCATTTCTTAATAAGAAAATTGACTTAGTCCAAGTAGAAGCCATTGCAGACTTAATCAATGCTACTTCTGAACAAGCGGCTCGTTCAGCATTTAATTCTTTACAAGGCATCTTTTCGGATAAAATTCGTTTTTTAGCAAACTTGCTAACAGATTTGCGTACGGATTTAGAATCAGCAATTAATTTTCCTACTGAAGATGATGTAAATTATTTATCTAAAAATCAAATTGATCATGATCTTAATAAAATTATTAAAATCCTTAAAGAAGTACATGCAGTTTCTTTTCAAGGAGCATTGTTAAGAGAAGGACGTAAAGCAGTAATTATTGGTGCTCCTAATGTTGGCAAGTCAACTATTTTTAATCTACTTGTCGGAAAACCAATAGCAATAGTTGCAGATCATGTTGGTACGACAAGAGATATGTTACATGAATATATTAATATTGAAGGCATGCCACTACATATAATTGATACAGCAGGCTTACATAAAACTAATAATATCGTGGAATTAATTGGAATAGAGCGTGCTATACAAGAAATAAAAACTGCCGATCATATAATATTAGTAGTAAATAATCAATTACTAGATCTTACTGCAGATTTAAGTTTTATATTACCGGATTTTTTTGATAAAATACCTAGATCAATTCCATTAACTATAGTAAATAATCTAACCGATATTAAGACACCCTTATCTTCTAAATTAATCCGATTATCTGATCGTGTAATTATTAATATTTATGCTAAAACTGGGGAAGGAATAGAATTATTACGTTGTCATTTAAAAAAAAGCATGGGCATGGTTAATACCACAGAAGGAGTTTTTATGGCTAGACAGCGTCATTTACAAGCTTTATCTTTTGCTATGTTACATTTAGAACAAGGAAAACAAGAATTTATTAAAAATTCTTGTTATTCTTATGAGTTACTAGCTGAAGAATTACGCTTAACTCAAGAAGCTCTTAGTAATATAGTTGGAGAATTTTCTTCAAAAGATCTATTAGAAAAAATATTTTCAAAGTTTTGTATTGGAAAATAATCCATATGATATAAATCAATATTAGGTTATAAAAATTTTGAGTATTAACTATGCTTAAAGATGATAATTATTCGACAATTAATTTTGAATCTTCTTTAAAAGAACTAGAAAAAATAGTAAGCTATTTAGAAAATGGAGAATTATCTTTAGAAGAAGCCCTCAGTGCTTTTGAAAAAGGAGTATACTTGGCTCGATTAAGTCAAAAAAAATTGCAGCAAGCAGAACAACGTATTCAAATTTTACTTAACTCAGAAACTAATTCAGAATTATCCTCTTTTATAAAAGAGGATAAAAATAATTGTGATAGTGAATAAAAATGAATTTTAAAAATTTACTTGAGGATTATCAAAAACGCATTAATTTTGTATTAAAGAATTTTATGCAAAATTTGCCATTTCAAGATAGTCAATTAGTTAATGCTATGAAATATGGCATTTTATCGAATGGTAAACGATTACGTCCTTTTCTAGTTTATGCAATTGGTGAAATGTTCAACTCGAATAATTCTAGTTTGGATGTTCCTGCAGCCGCAGTAGAATGCATTCATGCTTATTCTTTAATTCATGATGATTTGCCAGTTATGGATAATGGATTATTCCGTCGTGGAAAACCAACTTGTCATATAAAATTTGGACAACCAATAGCTATTTTAGCAGGTGATGCATTACAGACTCTTGCTTTTTCAATTCTTACTGAAACCCCTATGCCTGAGGTGGAAATGAATAATCGCTTGGAAATGATAAAAGAGCTAGCCCAGGCAAGTGGTGTAGCAGGCATGTGCAGTGGCCAAGCATTTGATTTGATAGAAAGTGGAGAAAGCATAAATGCTGAGAAATTAAAAGTAATTCATTACCATAAAACGGGAGCATTAATTAAAGCGTCGGTTAAATTAGGAGCATTAACTTGTTCTTATTTTATTAATAATAAAACACGTAAAATAGTATTTTCAGCATTGGATAATTATGCTCAAGCTATTGGATTAGCATTTCAAGTACAAGATGATATTTTAGATGTTATAGGTCAACCCAAAGTAATAGGTAAAATTCCAGGATCGGATAAAGATTTAAGAAAAAATACCTTTCCATCTGTACTAGGACTTGAAAATGCTCGTACTGAAGCTTGTAACTTATATAATCAAGCTATGGAAGCTTTAAAAGCTATCAATAATTATTCGTTTAATACCAGCGCTTTGAAAGCGTTAGCAAACTATATCATTAAACGTGATAAATAATTAATTACTAATTACTATGATTAATTTTAATATGAAAAAATATCCGCTACTTGGAAGTATAGATTCAGTACAAAAACTTCGGGATTTACCAAAAAAAGATTTACCTGAATTATGTAATGAATTACGTAATTATTTACTCGATATGGTTACGGTTAATACCGGACATCTAGCTTCAGGATTAGGTGTTATTGAATTAACAGTAGCTTTACATTATGTTTATAATACTCCCTTTGATTATTTAATATGGGATATTGGACATCAAGCATATGCACATAAAATTCTTACTGGTCGTCGTGATACTATCCATACTATTCGTAAAAAAGATGGACTCCATCCATTTCCATGTAGAGATGAAAGCTCATATGATGTTCTCACGACTGGTCATTCGTCTACTTCTATTAGTGCTGGATTAGGGATAGCAATAGCTTCAGCTAAAGAAAATAAAGGTCGTCGTACTGTATGCGTCATTGGTGATGGTGCTATAACTGCTGGAATAGCTTTTGAAGCTCTCAATAATGCTGGAGATATTAAACCTGACTTTCTAATAATTCTTAATGATAATAACATGTCTATTTCAGAAAATGTAGGGGCTTTAAAACAGCATCTATCTACATTATCAGATCGAGATATGATTAAAAGAAAAACTATTTTTGAATTATTAGGTTTTAACTATATAGGTCCTTGTGATGGACATAATTTATTTACTTTAATAGAAGTGTTAGAAAAAGTCCGTAGTTTTTCGGGACCTCAGTTTTTGCATGTTATTACTAAAAAAGGTAAGGGTTATATTCCTGCTGAAAAAGATCCCATTAAATGGCATGCTGTAAATGAACCTAAAAAAAATACTGTAGGTACTAATAATAATCATCCTAAAAAAAACATTATTAATTTTTCAAACACTTTTGGTTTATGGTTAAATGAAATTGCTAAAAATGATGAGAAATTGATAGCTATTACTCCAGCAATGTGTGAGGGTTCTGGAATGAAAGGTTTTTCAGAAAAGTATCCCAAACAATATTTCGACGTAGCAATTGCAGAACAACATGCTCTAACATTTGCAGCTGGTTTAGCAATAGGAGGATATAAACCGGTTGTTTCTATTTATTCTACATTTTTACAGAGATCCTATGATCAACTTATTCATGATATAGCTATTCCTAAACTCCAGATTTTGTTGGCTATAGATCGTGCTGGTATTGTTGGTTTTGACGGTCAAACTCATCAAGGAATATTTGACATTTGTTTTTTACGTTGTATACCTAATATTATTATAATGACTCCTAGTGATGAAAGCGAATTAAGACATATGTTATATACGGGGTATAATTATAATGGTCCCAGTGCAGTAAGATATCCCCGCGGTGCTAGCCAGAATTCCCAAATAAACTCGGAATTATTAACTATACCATTATCGGTTCTACCTATTGGAAAAAGCATTATAAAAAGAACCGGAAAAAAAATAGCAATTCTTAATTTTGGACATTTATTGTCTCAAGCTGTAATAGTTTCTGAAAATCTTAATGCAACACTAGTTGATATGCGTTTTGTTAAACCACTTGACGAATTACATATATTGGAACTAGCTAGAAATCATGAGATTTTGATTACTTTAGAAGAAAGTGCTATCAAAGGAGGAGCTGGAAGTGCGGTAAATGAATTTATTATAAGTAACCGTATTTATATTCCTATTTTAAATATTGGTCTACCAGATGAATTTATTCCACATGGTTCACAGGAAGAGATTAGAAGTTGCTATGGATTAGATGCGGTTGGAATACAGCATCAAATAATTAATTGGTTAAATAACAACTATTTAATTTAATAATTTTTAATGAATTTAAAAAATGCTCCCTCTAAATAAAATAAATTAGTATGACTACTTATTTAAGTAAGGATTTTTATCCTGGTTTAAAAATTATCTTTCATGAAGAACCTTATACTATTGAAACTAGTGAGTTTGTAAAACCTGGTAAAGGACAAGCTTTTGTACGAGTTAAAATGCGAAGATTATTTACGGGAAACCAAATTGAAAAAACCTTTCGAGCTACTGATACAGTAGAAGAAGCTGATGTGATTGAAATTAATCTAACCTACTTATATAACGATGGTGTAATTTGGTATTTTATGGATAATAATACTTTCGAACAATTTCATATAAGTAATAAGGTAGTGAGAGATAATCAAAAATGGATTACTGAACAGGCATCATGTATTGTAACTTTTTGGAATGGTAATCCTATCATTGTTAGTCCCCCTAATTTTGTTGAATTACCAATTATTCATACCGATCCTAGTTTCAAAGGAGATTCAGTAACTACAGGAACTAAGTATGCAACATTAAGTACTGGAGCAATAGTAAAAGTGCCTTTATTTGTTAAAATAGGAGAAATAGTAAAAATCAATACACAATCTGGTGAGTACATTTCGCGCATAAAATAATTAGATCATTTAAGATATTATCAATATATATACCTAAGTAAAATAACCAGAGATTTAGATAAAGTAAATCCCATTAATAGAAGTCAAGGAGAAAAAAATAATTTTGATGATAAACAAGAAAAATCTTATTTGGATTGATCTTGAAATGACTGGTTTAGATCCGATGCATGATAGGATTATTGAAATCGCCACTTTAGTTACTGATGTAAGTCTAAATATTTTAGCAGAAGGACCAGTATTAGCCGTACATCAATGCTCGGTGAAATTAGCCGGAATGGATCAATGGAATTTACGAACTCATAGTGCTACGGGATTAATTAATCGTGTTATAGCAAGTACATACACTGAACGAGATGCGGAATTAGCAACTTTAGAATTTTTAAAGAAATGGGTTCCAGAAAATACCTCACCTATTTGTGGAAATAGTATTGGTCAGGATCGACGTTTTTTAATTCGTTATATGCCAGAACTAGAAGCGTATTTTAACTATCGTTATTTAGATGTTAGTACGCTTCAAGAGCTTGCTCGGCGATGGAAACCAAATATACTACAGGGAATTAAGAAACGTGGAACTCATCAAGCTTTAGAAGATATTCGTGAATCAGTAGCAGAATTAGCTTATTATCGTGAACATTTTATTCAGTTATAATTGCGGATTTTTATACTTGCTAAAAATATATATGTTATATAATATTTTCTAATTTTTAGCGGGAATAGCTCAGTTGGTAGAGCATAACCTTGCCAAGGTTAGGGTCGCGAGTTCGAGTCTCGTTTCCCGCTCCATAATTTTCTTATATAAACTCAATGATAAACTATAGAAAGGATTTGCCTTTTGAAGTATGGTCTACAAAAAATATAAAACAAATGGAGTATGAAGCAGCCAATAGTATTGGTATTACTTTATTTGACCTGATGCAACGTGCTGCACAGGCGGCTTTCAATCTAATAATTAAATTATGGCCTAAAGCAAGAAATTGGTTGGTTTTATGTGGACATGGCAATAATGGAGGAGATGCCTATCTAATTGCATGTTTAGCAAAAATGAAAAATTTTAGTATAACTTTATTGGGGTTAGAAACTTCTAATAGTCTGACTATACAAGCTAAAGATACTTGGTTAAGATTAGGAGGAAAAATTTTTTCTAGTGAGACACCTTGGCCAGATAATATAGATCTTATTTTAGATGGATTACTTGGGACGGGACTAAATCGTACTCCAATATATCCTTATGATATGCTTATTGAAAAATGTAATAAATACAAGGCACCTATCTTCTCTATAGATATACCTTCAGGATTATTATCTGAGACTGGTGATACTCCAGGACAAGTAATTAATGCTACCCATACTTTAACATTTATGACGTTAAAACCAGGATTATTAATTGGTAAAGCACGGAATCATGTAGGACAACTTCATTATCATTCTTTAGGAATGGATGTATGGTTAAAAAAAAAATCTGCATCAATCTTTAGAATTGATCTTTCGTATTTACAAAAGGATCCCTTGCCATTACGATTGCCTACATCTCATAAGGGTGAGAACGGAAAGTTACTGTTCATTGGTGGGGATCGGGAAAAAGGAGGTGCAATCCGGTTAGCTGCGGAAGCTGCATTAAGAAGTGGAGCTGGATTAGTAAAAGTTCTTACTCATAAGAAGAATATTGGACCGATATTATCGGCACGTCCTGAATTAATGATACAAGAATTAACGCTAAGTACCTTAGAATTTTGGTTAGACTGGGCAGACACTATTATTATTGGTCCTGGTATGGGATTAAGACAATTGGCAAAAGATGCTGTAAACAAAGTGCAAGAATCTAAAAAGAAAATGGTGTGGGATGCAGATGCACTTAATATATTAGCAAATAATCCTAATATTTGTAATCATAGGATAATTTCACCACATGCTAAAGAAGCAGCTCGTTTATTGAATGTAAATATAGATAATATCAATAGTAATAGACTACAATCGGCACAACTTCTCGTTCAAAAATATGGAGGAGTAGTTATTTTAAAAGGAGCTGGAACAATAATTGCTACTAAACATGAGTGTTTTATTGCGGATGTTGGAAATGCGGGAATGGCTACAGCAGGAATGGGAGATGTCTTATCAGGAATTATTGGTGGGATTCTAGGTCAAAAAATCTCTCTGGAGAAATCTGCAATCATTGGGTGCATAGTACATGGTGCTGCAGCTGATTTGTTATCTATGAAATGTGGTATTAGAGGCATTATAGCAAGTGATTTATTTAGTGTTATTCATAAATTTATTAATACTTAGATTTTAAACACTTAACTGCATGAATGATATCTTGTTAAGACTCTCATTGCCTAATGAAACTGCAACCTTATCTCTAGGTACCAAAATAGCGCATATTTGTTTTAATAACAATAAAAATAATCTTATAAATACTAATAAAATTTGGTTAACTGGTCCCTTAGGTACTGGAAAAACTACTTTCTGTAGGGGATTTCTGTATGGTTTAGGTTATAAAAATAAAGTTAAAAGTCCAACTTACTTATTAGTAAATTCTTATTATATTTCAAAACTTATTATTCATCACTTTGATTTTTATCAACTTTCTAATTCCTCGGAGCTTGAATATATTGGAATACGAGACTATTTTTTTTGCCAAAAGAATCAATTTTATCTTATTGAATGGCCTGAAAAGTGTTATGACATATTACCAGTTGCGGATATTGAAGTTCGTTTAGATTATTATAATCTAAAAACATATAATGCTGAAATATATGGTATTTCTGAAAATGGAAAAAAAACTATAAAATCATATTTAAGTAAAAATCGTACTCTCATAATACCATAAAGTTTTTTAATCAAAAAAATCTTATAGTCTCAAATATGAAACCATAAGAGGAATAATCAATACCATGCCGATACAAAAATTACCTATACAGATTACCAATCAAATTGCGGCTGGAGAAGTAGTAGAACGACCTGCTTCAGTAGTAAAAGAACTCTTAGAAAACAGCTTAGATGCAGGAGCTAACACAATTAATATTGATATTAATAAAGGAGGTGTACAATTAATCCGTGTTCGTGATAATGGTTGTGGAATTAATAAAAATGAAATGCGGTTAGCATTAGATAACCATACTACTAGTAAAATTTCCACTTTTGATGATTTAAATCTTATTACTAGCTTTGGTTTTCGTGGTGAAGCATTAGCAAGTATTAGTTCAGTATCAAGATTTAAATTAATCTCAAGAACTAAAAATCAAACCGAAGCATGGCAAGCATATATACCATGGCAGGATCGAAAGATTACACTTATACCGATAGCACATCCTATTGGTACTACTTCAGAAGTATATGATTTATTTTATAATACTCCAGCGCGTCGAAAATTTCTAAAAACTGAAAAAACCGAATTTTTACATATAGATGAAGTAGTACGTCGTATAGCATTAGCACGATTTGATGTTTCAATTACTCTTACACATAATGGAAAGTTAATTCGACAATATCTTAATTGTGTTAAAAATCATCTCGATCCCAAGCAGAGAATTGCTTATCTTTGTAAAAATGTGGTTATGTCTCATGTCTGCATGATTAATTGGCAAAATGAAGGAATTAAATTACATGGATGGGTATTATCTAATAATGAATTACGTGTTCCAAATTATTTGCAGTATTTTTATGTTAATGGAAGAATAGTGCAAAATAGACTAGTACATCATGCAATCCGTCAGGCATATCATGACATTTTAGGCGAAGATCGAATGAAATTTATTTTATATTTAGACATAAATCCAAAAGAAATAGATATCAACGTACATCCTACCAAACATGATGTACGATTTTATAAGTCTAGATTGATATATGAGTTTATTTATCAAGGTTTAGTAAATAAATTTAAAGAATATAAGAAACAAAATTTCACCCTTGACAAAAATCAGGATCAACTGCCAATATTAAAAAATACTGAAAAATTGGAATCATATAAGCATTCATACCAGAATAAAATTCAAAATTTTGGCAAGGTACTAAGTATCCTAAAAAAAGATATTGCATTAGTAGAAGATAAACGAGGACTCGTACTTATTGCATTGTCTGTAGCTCAGAGATATTTGAATCTCATCCAACTTCAATCCAATATGGGATTAAAATCTTATCCCTTATTAATTCCATTACGTTTTAATATAAAAAAACAAACCATCTTTAAAATTATTAATAATAATTATTTATTTCAAAAACTTGGAATTCACTTAGTAATAGATGATAATTTATTAGTCGTTCGTTCAGTTCCTTTAATATTGCGTTATCAAAAATTGTACGATATCTTTTATGCACTTTTAAGTTATCTTTCAACCTTATCGGAGATCTCAGAAACGAAAATTCTAAATTTTTTGAGAAAAGATATACATGAACCAAAAGAATGGAATATATCACAAGCTATGGATTTATTTTACGATTTAGCAAATTTTTGTCCAGATTTAATCTGTTCACCCCCTAGAGATCTTTTACAACGTCTTGATATTCATTCAGCATTAAGCGCACTAAAAAATCATGATGATAAAAAATCAATATAATAAAGTAATTCAATTACCTAAAGCCATTTTTTTAATGGGTCCTACGGCTTCAGGAAAGACAGAATTAACCATGAAATTAAGCAAATTAGTTCCAGTAGAAGTAATAAGTGTTGACTCAGCTATGATTTATAGAGAGATGAATATTGGTACTGCAAAACCTTCATTTCAAGAACTTTATGAAGTTCCACACCGTTTATTAAATATTCGTGATCCATCAGAAACTTATTCAGTTGCAGAGTTCAGAAAAGATGCTCTAAAAGAAATGGTACAAATTACTAAACAAGGTAGACTACCTTTATTGGTAGGGGGTTCCATGCTTTATTTTAAAAAATTAATTGAAGGATTATCAACGTTACCTGCATCTAATTCTATGATACGTCAATATATTTACAAACAAGCTGTTAAACAAGGATGGACAAATATTCACCAACAGTTATATCAATTAGATCCAATCGCCGCTAAGCGAATAAATTGTAATGATCGACAAAGAATATTGAGAGCAATAGAAGTTTGTTTAATTTCTGGTGATACTCTAACCGCATTAAAGAGAAGAAAAAATGAGGATGATTTAGAATATGATATTATTCAATTTGTGATTTATCCCTTATGTAGATATAAATTGTATCATACAATTGAACAACGTTTTTTTGAAATGATAAATAATGGTTTTGAAAACGAGGTTCACAAATTATTTTCTAGAGGAGATTTAAATAAAAATATGCCTTCTCTTCGTTGTGTTGGTTATCGTCAAATGTGGTCTTATATTGAAGGAACAATAAACTATGATGAAATGATTAAAAAATCAATTAATGCAACACGTCATCTAGCTAAACATCAGTTAACTTGGTTACGTAAATGGAAAAATGCTTATTGGATTGATAATGAAGATCTTAATTTAGCATGCAATAAGATCCTAAAGATCTTGGAGAAGATTTTATAACTATCCATCTAATTTATTAGGTAGGATTGAAATTAATTTCATGGAATTAAGTATATACAAAAATACGAACCATAAAAAGGGAAATAAATAGAATGGCTAAAGGACAATTATTACAAGATCCGTTCTTAAATGCATTGCGCCGTGAGCGTATTCCAGTTTCAATTTACTTAATAAATGGAATAAAATTACAAGGACAGATCGAATCTTTTGATCACTTTGTGATTTTATTAAAAAATACTGTTAGCCAAATGATATATAAACATGCTATTTCTACTGTAGTGCCATCAAAATTAATTAATTACTATGGTACAAGTGGAACTGATTTTACTAATCTACAAAATAGTAATAAATAATTCTTCTACTAATTAGAAAGATCATTTGAATTTTTTTTAGTAATAAAGAAGAAAAAGATTGAATATTGAATGTCTTCAATAAAGTGAATTATTACTTGATGGAATACTAATAAAAGTTATTATAAACTAGTTCAGTTATATTTGGTGGAGTAAAATGAATCTATATCAATCTTCTGATTTGATTAAATCAAACTCAAAAAATCATAATGATCCTTGGGGAGAGAAAAAATCTTCTAATGAAGATACTAACCATGATAAGGGATATTCTCAAGTATATAGTAGATTTAAAAAATTATTTTTTTTAAGATTAGGTAATCGGAATAAACATGCCCCATTTCTAAAATATAATTTATTTTTCATAGTAATGATGATTATTATCAGTTGGGTAATAAGTGGTTTCTACACGATTAAAGAATCTGATAGAGGTATCGTAACTAGATTTGGTAAAGTTAGCCATATAGTTTTTCCTGGTTTAAATTGGAAATTTAATTTCATTGATAAAGTATATTCTATAAATGTAGAAGCTGTACGTGAAATAATAGCGATAGGTAGAATGTTAACTTCTGATGAAAATTTAGTTGATGTAGAAATGAATGTCCAATATCGTATTACTAATCCAATAAATTATCTTTTTTCCGTTAATAATCCCGATGAGAGCTTACGTCAGGCAACTGATAGTGCTTTGCGTGGTGTAATTGGAAAATCTACAATGAATACCATTCTGACAGAAGGGCGTACTATCATTCGTAGGGATACTAAAAAAGAATTAGAAAAAATTATTGATCCGTATAATATGGGAATTACATTACTCGATGTAAATTTGCAATCTGCTCGTCCGCCTGAAGAGGTCAAATCTGCATTTGATGATGCAATCGCTGCCCGAGAGAATGAAGAACAATATATTCGTGAGGCAGAAGCTTATTCTAATGAAGTACAACCACAAGCAAGTGGTAGAGCACAACGCATAATTGAAGAAGCTTATGCTTATAAGAAACGTACTATATTGGAAGCTCAAGGCGAAGTAACACAATTTACAAAAATTTTGCCTGAATATAGAATTGCCCCTGAAATTACTAAAGAACGATTATATATTGAAAGTATCGAATATATATTAAGTCACACCCATCACGTAGTAATTAGTTCTAGCAGTAATAATATTTTTATTATACCAATGAAAAATTTGGGAGATAGAGACATCAGAACTAATTATCTAAATAGTAAAAAAATTAAACTAAGAAATAGGCTTTATGATAATAACCAACCAAGCTTATTAATGAGTAATAATAAATATAATAATATGTCCTCATTAAATACTGAAAAAAATGACATTATGAGTCAACGTAAAGCTAATGCTATACGTACTCCTAGGATAACCCATCATGCGTAAATCTTTAGCCATATTATTTACTATAATAATATTTATTATGCTCTATTCCTCCTGTTTTATTATCCAAGAAGGTCAACGAGGTATTTTGTTGCGTTTTGGTAAAATTTTACGCGATATTAATCATAATGCAGTAGTATTATCACCAGGATTGCATTTTAAGAATCCATTTATTGAAACCGTAAAATTTATAGATTCTCGTATTCAAACTTTAGAAAATCAAACTGATAGATTTGTTACAAAAGAAAAAAAAGATCTAATTGTCGATTCATATATAAAATGGCGCATCAATGATTTTAGTCGTTTTTATGTCAGTACAGGTGGAGGAAATATTTATCAAGCAGAAAAATTTCTTAGTAGAAAATTTAGCGATCGACTTCGTTCCGAAATAGGACGTTTAAATGTAAAAGATATTGTAACAGATTCACGAGGCAAACTAACCACAATACTCCTTAACAACTTAAATGAAAGTATTATTAATCGACATGCGGGAATGAAGTTTACACCCGAAAGTATTAGTTTATTAGGTATTCAAGTAGTGGATGTACGTATTAAACAAATTAATTTACCATCTGAAGTATCAGATGCTATATATAATAGAATGCGCGCCGAAAGGGATGCAGATGCTAGTCTTCATCGTTCACAAGGTAAAGAAGAGGCCGAAAAAATACGTGCTGCTGCAGATTATGAAGTAATATCTATTATAGCAGAAGCTGAAAGACAAGCGCGTGTTATACGGGGAGAAGCTGATGCACTAGTAGCTAAATTATTTGCTACTTATTTTAATCAAGATACGACTTTTTATAGTTTTATTCGTACTTTGCATGCTTATAAAAAAATCTTTAAATATAATAAAGACTTAATCATATTAGATTTAAATCATCCTTTTTTACGTTATATGATCCCATCTCCATCTATTAATAAATAATCAGATTTAAAAGTAAACAACCATCATTTCATTACTTCTTAATTTGACAAATTACTGAGTTATTTTACACTTTAGATATTACATATCATTCATTGATCATATCCATATATGATGACATAACTAAAAGGATAGTCAATATGATTAAAAACCTGTTAATAATTTTGATTATGTTTATTTCTGCTTATGTTTATGCAGGAGGACAAATAGAAAATAATTTAGATGTACAAATAATTATCGGTAATGGTTGTGAAATAACAGGAGAAACATTAATGCATTTTGGTAAGATAGATTTTGGAGAACATCCAAATCTTAATAATGTGATCAATGCTAAGTCAACTGGAACTACTGGATCTTTAGGATTAAATTGTACTAAAGGATTACCTTATCATATAAGTTTAAATAATGGGTTACAGGCTAATAAAAAACAAAGACGTATGAAAGGAGAACAAGGTGATTATATCAATTATGATCTGTACCAAGATGCAGCCCATACTACTCCATGGGATAGTAATTTATCTGAAACGGGAACAGGAAAAGAAACGTCTTTAACTATTTATGGAAGTATACCACAACAACCCGCAGTTAAACCTGGTTCTTATACTGATACTGTAACTGTTACAGTTAGTTGGTAATAAAACTCAATTATGACGAATTTATTTTTTTATTTACTATCACTGATATCATGTATTTTTGGAAGTACTCAAATAGCTATGTTGCCTGTGATTGTTAATATTATACCTCATTGTAAGGTGGATAGTACGGATTGGATTCCTTTAGATTTTGGAATCCATTCACTTTTAAATAAAAATATCAACAAAAATATATGGAATTTACAAATTACATGTGATGCAGGAATGAAATATCAAATTATGCTTAGTTCAGGACAAAGTTATTTTAATAAGCAACGTTATTTAAGAAGTATAAAGGGTGAAAAAATACTATATAACTTATATATAGATGCTATATATCAACATATATGGGATGAGATTCATGGATTGACCTTAATTAGTAATGGCAAAAAAACATCGATACCAATTTATGGTTTAATTCCAAAACAGACAACGCCTTCAACTGGAAGGTATACAGATACTATAATCATTACAGTCTCATGGTAATAATCAGACTTAGACATTTAGTTATAATTCTCCGAATAGTTATTATTACAGGAGTATATTTATTATTTATAGGAAGTATTCAAGCAATGAACGAAACAAATTTAAGTAGAAATTTTAATATCTATGCTAAGATAGTTAAAGGCTGTGAGTTTGATGAAAAAATCAATTATCTAAAGGCTATTAATTTTGGAAGTATTACTTCTCTTGAACAACCTATAGATACTATTTTAGGTTATGATTTAGGATCAATAGTATTGAAATGTACTCCCGGTGTTACGGTTAATTTAGCGTTAGATAGTGGAATAAATGTAATTGGTAATATAAGCCAAGGACGATTACTAAAGAAAAAATCAGGAAGTAAAACCTTACGATATCAGTTATTTCAAGATGCAGGACATAGTATAATCTGGGGGAATGATATTAATGGTGGAAGTAGTAAATCTGTAATGACCACCATAATGGTTAATAAATATTATATTTATGCACGTTTATTTAATTCTAGTATTTGGCCTGAATCAGGTCAGTATGAAGATATAGTGACAATGACTATTACTTATTAAGTATTAATAAATAAGATTATGCAGATAAAAAAAACCATCCCTTATTGCTTAGTAATTTTATTATATTTAATCCTAATGGATTCTTCAATTCTTGCTAATTCCTCGATATTAATTTGGCCTCTTGATCCCGTAATTGAATCAGATCAAAATTCAACTTCATTATGGTTGGAAAATCATAATTCTAATTCGATTTTAGTACAAATTAGAGTGTTTAGTTGGAAACAAACAAAGCATAATAATCGACTTGAAGAACAACACGAGATAATTGTTAGTCCACCGATGGTGGAAATTTACCCTAAAAACAAGCAATTAATTCGATTAATAAAACTCATAACTCCTCCTAAAGACCACGAGTGGAGTTATCGGATACTTATTGATGAAATTCCTAAAAGTGTAGTAGGTTTAGAACCTACCAAAAATCAATTAATAAATCATACAAATCCAATTGGTTTAAATTTTAAAATGCGTTATTCAATCCCATTATTTGTCGATGGGAAGAATATTTGGACTAAACAGAATTATCAGCATTTACGCAATATAATGCAAGCAACTCAACCAAGGTTATTTTATCGTATAATCACTAAACATGGTGAAAAACTATTAATGATTCATAATAAAGGGTTAGTTCATGCTAAAGTTACTGATCTTAGATTCTTTAATGCAAAGATAGAACATATTATAATTAATAATGGATTTATTGGATACATTTTACCTCAAGCTGAAATCTCTATCCCCTTTTCCACTTCTTTTCCATTTATAATATCTCCAGGATGTCTAGAAGCTAGAGTTAACGATAATCAGCAGTTTCAACCATTAATTCCCGAATTTTAATGGATATAAATTTATTAAAAAATCGATTAACTCTAATACTTATACCAATTATAATTATATTTTTATTGCATATTAATTGGGCATTAAGTAGTCAGTCAGGAATAATACCCACTCCAACTAGTACACTTTATCTAGAATTGATTCTGAATGGAATCAATACGGGTAAAATTATTTGGGTTAATTTTAAGGATGGTCATTATTATATTAGATTAAAAGAACTTAAGTCGGTTGGACTTATTATTCCCAAGTACGTAAAAATTACTCATCCTATTGCTATAGATAAAATAAAAAATATACATGTTAAATATGATGTAATCTTGCAAAGATTACTCATTGATGTCCCATATTTTTGGTTTCCAAAACATAAAATCTTTTTAAGTCATCATAAAAATGTTCTTCAAACAGATATACAAAGTAAAAGTAATTTTGGATGGTTATTTAATTATAATTTATATTTTCGTAAAAAATTATCCTCTTATAATAAAATTGGATTGTTAAGGTTTTGGTCAGAGGTACGTATATTTAGTAAATTTGCGGTATTATCAAATACAGGCATTTGGAGTAATGAACCATATATAAATTATATACGTTATGATACTCATTTAGATATTAATGATGAAAGACATTTAGTAAGTTATATAATAGGAGATACTACTACAGATTCACTATGGGGATCTGATCCTATAAGAATAGGTGGAATTAAATTTTTTCGTAATTTTTCTCTATACCCGGATATGATTACATATCCCTTACCTGAATTTGAAGGTCACATAGTCAAACCCAGCATAGTTAATCTTTATATTAATCATTCGAAAATTATTTCTACTAAAATAAATCCCGGATCTTTTATTTTAAAAGATGCCATTCCTAATATACAGGGAGCTAGTCAAGCCAAAATAGTTACACTATATCAAGATCCGAATAATGCAAGTAGCATTATGAAAAAGGTTAACATTATCCCATTTTATGTAAGTAGTGAACTTTTAAAGCAAGGATTAACTAATTTTAGTCTATCATTAGGACTATTACGCAAAAATTACGGTATAAATTCAATGGATTATACTAGTAATCTAATAACTAGTGGCATTATTCGTCATGGAGTAAAATCATGGTTAACGTTAGAGGGTAAAATGGAAGCGAGTCGAGATTTAGATTGGTTCAATTACGGGGTGGGTGCAAATCTTAAACCCATGAGGTTAGGAGTCATAAATCTATCTTGGACTGGAAGTAGCATGACTAATCATAATAATACAAATGTTTGTCATAAATCATCGTCTTTTTTTATTTCCAATTGTATTGGTCAAAAAATAACTATTGGTTATAATTATAACAATGCATATTTAGGTTTAAGTGCTTTACATAGCTTCAGTAATTATAATTCTAGCAATTTATTCCATCAAGAATTTTCAAAATATCATAGACATGAAAATAATCTTACGGGTAGTATAAATTTTGGAAATTATGGAAATTTGAGTTTAACATTAATAAACATATGGAATAATAAAGATAACACAAACAGATTTATTAATCTATCTTATAGTATTACTTTACCAAAACGTATAAATTTATGGGCTTCTATAAATAGAAAAGGTAAAAATCATGGTTATAATGCTCAATTAATGTTGAATTTACCTATCATTTTTTCAGATAACGCATCATTTTCATCAAATTTTGATAAAAATGATCATACTAGTTTTCGTCAAATATGGAGTAATAAAATTATAAATGATAATGGAGAGATTGCATGGAATCTAATACTTTCTCAAAAGGGAAAAAATAATAAATATCATGAAGCTAATATTTTTTGGAAAAATCGATATTTTGAAAATCGATTTGGAATTTTTGGAAATTTATACCATGATGAAAACGCTTGGATTGAATTAGATGGTTCTATAGTCAATATGGCAAGACATATCTATGTTGCTCCGCCTATTTCTGATGCTTTTGCATTAGTATCTACTAAAGGATACAGCGAAATCCCCGTATTTTATGAAAATCAGTTGGTAGGTAAAACTAATACATTAGGATATTTATTAGTTCCAACAGTTACTGGATGGTATCATTCAAAATTCGATCTAGATCCACTAAAGTTACCCATGGATGTAATTGCAACAGAAACTACCAAACAAATCTCAGTTAGAGAACATAGCGGTTATTTAGTAGAATTTGAGATCCATAAATTATATGCAGCTCTCTTCCATGTAGTTGATGATAAAGATAATTTTTTACCTAATGGTAGTAGAGTTCAAATTAAAGGAACATCAATAGTAACTTGGTTAGGTTGGGATGGAGAGGTTTGGCTTGAAGGAATTAAAAAATCTAATGATATCATCATTACTAGATCAGATAATGGAAAAACTTGTCATGTAAAATTAAATATTAAACAATTTCGTGGAATATCAGATTTAGGAAAACAAGTTTGTCAGTAAATAACAAAAAATCGATTATTATTCTGGGTTTCATTTCATTGATAATAATCAAATTATTATTTTCCACTAGAGTATTAGCTAATTGTTGGTTATCAGATGGGAAAGTAGATTTAGGGAATTATGCTTCTTTTGCAGTTCTAAATGGCAGTATAAAATCAGAAGGTAACTCAGGACTAGCATGCTCGGGACTGAGTATGACTTTACTAACACATAATAAAATTAAGGGAAAGATTATTGGAACGTCCTATAATATGCAATTGAAAAATATAGACGGTTCTGGAGATTCTATTTCTTATATGATTTATCCAGATAAAAATTTTCAATATGGTTATAAAATTGGAGATTCTATTGATTATAAAAGTCTTAATCTCATTTCTATGATATTTTCCTCTACTAACTCTAGAGTTCCTATTTACATAAAAACCATTCCAAATGCCAATGTACGAGCAGGAGTCTATCAAGATATTATCCAAATTAATTGGGAATATTCTATTTGTAGATTTGGTGGTTTAGTATGTTTATCATCTTGGAGTGGTAAAGGTTCAACCTTTATCAGAGTCCATGCAATACTAGAGAAAAATTGTGTAATTAATAATCTTCCTGATATTAATTTTGGAAGTCATGCATTAACAAGTCAATTTGATCCTCTAACACTTAATATGACTGTAAATTGTACAAAACAAGAAAATTATAAAATTTGGTTTACTAAAGGTAATAATTTTCAGGATGAATGGCGTCGATTAACTGATAATAATCATCATTATCTTGAATATAATATCTATCATCCAGACACTAATATTGTTTGGGATAAAATAAGTAAAAAGAAATTCATTGGAACTGGAACACCCAATATTATTTATTATAAAGCTATAGTAAATCCTGCACAAATAAATCTTCCATCTGGAAGTTACTCCGATACCGTTTCTGTAGTTATAGAATATTAAATAAATACTTCGATCGATTTTATTTTTAGATTATATATAAATTAATACGACTAAAAATTTCTCAATGTTCTTAGGGAATTTTAATAATTTTGTTTTCTATTAGAAATTATTATCTTTAAGAATTCTACAAATACGGAAAAAAATAAGGAAAAATAAACATATCCCATTGGAATATGTATTGTTAATCCTTCAAGCAATAAAATTAATCCTACTAGAAATAAGAAAACTAATGCTAAGATCTTCACTGATACATGATGTGTAATAAATTTAGCAACTTTGAATGCCGTATACATCATAATAATCACTGATATTATTATAGCAGTAAACATTATAGCAATATTATTCGATAAACCAACAGCGGTAATTACCGAATCCAAACTAAAAATAATATCTAAGAAAATTATTTGAAAAACTGTTCCTAAGCACGAATAATAAACGGGTATATTTTGCTCATTTATATTTACTCTAAATAACTTAGAAATTTCTATAATTGATTTGGTTATTAGAAATAATCCGCCTAATAACAAAATTACATTATGCATAGTAAAAACATAATGGGATATAGTGAATAGAGGTTGGTAAATTTTAATGAGCCGAGCAATACAAAACAATAATATAAGACGCATTAACATTGCTGATATCAAACCGATATAGCTGACTGTTTTTTGCTGTTTTTTGGGTAATTTGGCAACCACTAATGAAATGAAAAAAATATTGTCAATGCCTAATATTATTTCAATAATAATTAAAGTAATTAAAGATAGCCAAGTATTGGGAGTGATAATCCAGTTAAACATTTTTGCGATTCTTATTTATTTGTTTATAATAAAAATTGACGAGCTAATATAATACTAGTGAAGGTTTTTTTTAAATAAAAACCCCAAGGCCTAATTCGAAGACGTTTACCGTTTTTACCAATTATTTCATAGGCTTTCTTGTTACTAGTTTTAGGAAGTATTTGTAATACTTCTCCATTTCTTGAGCTTACATTTTCTATTTCTCCACATATTATTAATTCTATTAATTCTTCCCAATCACAACGTAGAGCATATTCTTCATGGAAATTTGGACTCCACAAAAATGGCGTACCTACAATTCTCAAAGGCAGAGGAATTTTTTTTTCACCTTGTATAGGTACCCATAGAACTTTAGATAGTTTATGCCTAACATTACATATTTTCCATGTAATACCTATATTTTTATCAATAGATAAGGATACGGAGCAAACAAATGTAGCTTGAAGTGGACGACCATAAGTATCTACCGGTATAGTTTTTAGCTCAATTCCTAATTCTGAAAAATCCGGTTCTGCTTTACTTTTCGCATTTGCTCCCAAACATTTTTCTATTAAATTTCCTATCCAACCTTTATTAGATTTTAAATCTCTCGGAAGGTTTAATTTTACATATGCTGCTAAATCACCTAAGTTATAACCCGCAAGAGATTGAGAAAGTGCTAATAAAGTTTTTTCATTATTCATTTAAAAATTTCATGTAGATAAAAATCTAATTTTAAGATAATGTATTATACAATTTACAATTAAATTTTGTATGTTTATCATGTAATAATTTTAAATTTCCAAAGAGGAAATAAGGTTTTTTTATTCTTCATTTTATAGCTTTTTGAAAATTACTATTATTTAATAATAGGAGATAGCATGAAAACAGTATTGCCTAAGATTGGAACATTTTTACGTAAGATTTGGTGGATTCTAAATTGGATTCGAGAATGTATTTGTAATATTTTTATAGTGTTTTTATTGATTATGATAGTCAATGTTTTTCTGCTATTTAATAAGCATAATTCTATTAAAATAAAAGAACCTTATAATAATAGTTCTCCAGGAGTTTTATTATTAGACATAAATACCATAATAAAAGATGTACCGAATGTAACAGATCAGACAGATAGTAAAATCTATAATTGGTTTAATAGAATCATACAAAATAACTCCCAAGAAAACGGGATTTCATTATTTGATCTAGTTGAAGCAATTCGTCAAGCAAAATCCGATCCTAATATATCTAGTATAGTGTTAGATCTATCTAATTTTGATGAAGATAACACAGCCGTATTAGATTACATCGGTAAAGCTTTAAAAGAGTTTAAAGCTCATGGTAAGCTTATTTACTCTATGAATGATAATTATACACAGCCACAATATTATCTGGCAAGCTATGCTAATAAAATTTATCTATCTCCTAGTGGAGAAGTAGACTTACATGGTTGTAGCACAGAAAATTTATATTTTAAGGATTTTTTAGACAAACTTCAATTAAAACCTTATATATTTAGAGTAGGTGATTATAAGTCAGCTGTTGAACCATTTGTCCGTAATAATATGTCCTTACATGTTCGTAAGGAACGAGAGCATTTATTAAATGATTTATGGAATCATCTTTTAAAAAACATTGCTGATAATCGACATATGACAGTAGAGCAAATTTTTCCGGAACCTCATGAAATATTAAGAAAACTAAGACATGTTGGCATGAATGGAGCAAGATATGCTTATAGAAATCAATTAGTTGATGAATTAATAACTCAAGATGATTTTAACAGTAAAATGATTAAAAAATTTGGATGGAATAAAAATCATAGTTATTATAATCATATTAATATTCATGATTACATATTAAAACTAAAATCTCATCAATCTAAATTAAAAAATTTAAATAAGCATAATAGGATCGGTATTTTCAAAGTTAACGGAATGATTTTGGATACAAACGGCTTTGATGGTTTAGAATTTACTAATGCTTGGAATATAGTAGAAGATATACGTGAAGCTAATAATAATCCTGATTTTAAAGGGTTTATATTAAACATTGATAGTCCAGGTGGTAGTGTATATGCATCAGAACTTATACGTGAAGCACTTCGTGAGATACGTAAAAGCGGTAAGCCACTAGTAGTTGTTATGGGATCTATGGCCGCATCCGGTGGTTATTTAATTTCTCTTCCAGCTAATTACATTATTGCAAATCCTAATACTATAACTGGATCAATAGGCGTATTTAGTATTTTTACAACGATTGGAAAAGCATTAGATAAAATGGGGATACATTATAACACCATCTTATCTTCACCTTTATCAACTGCACCTGGTGTTCTGCCTTCTCATATCGCACCTTTAACACCTGAACAGGAAAATATTATGCAGATAAGAGTAGAACATATATATGATAATTTTACTTATCATGTTGCCTCTGCAAGAAAACTTTCCCAAAAATATGTTGATACAATTGGCCAAGGTAGAGTATGGTCGGGTACTGATGCAAAAAGATTAGGATTAATTGATGCAATAGGAGATTTTGATGACGCTATTTCAAAAGTGGTAGAATTAGCGAAACTTAAAAAATGGCAAGTAGAGTGGATTCATCATCATAAGAAAATATCTTGGAAGAAAGAGTTAATAAAATTCATTATATCTAAGTTTAAACCAGAATCTAAAATTAATATGATTAATATGATTAAGACTAACTATAATAATAAGAACCCTGCAATTTTATTAAATCAGTATCTAATAATGTTAAAGGAATCTCTAAGTGATTATCCTAATATTTATGCGCAATGTATTATATGCTCTAATTCTAAACTCTCGTGATATTTATTTATGGATCTTAGGAGAAAATATATGAGTATTAGAATAGGAATTAATGGTTTTGGTAGAATTGGTAGAACTATTCTTAGAGCAGCACAAAAACGCAAAGATATTAACATTATTGCTATAAATGATCTATTAGAAATAGATCATTTAGCTTATATTTTAAAATATGATTCTACGCATGGAATATTTCAGGGAACTATAGATGTAGACAAAAAAAAGGGTGAATTAATCGTAAATAAAAAGCCAGTAAGAGTTACTAAAGAAGCAAATCCTCTTAATTTAAGATGGAATGAGCTGCCAGTTGAAATAGTTATTGAAGCTACTGGAAGATTTTTGACTAAAGAATCGGCTTCTAAACATCTTTTAGCCGGAGCTAAAAAAGTAGTACTTACTGCACCAGCAAGAGATAATACTGATATGTTTGTTATGGGAGTAAATCATCATTCTTATACTGGGCAGAATATAATTTCAAATGCATCTTGTACTACGAATTGTTTAGCTCCTGTAGTTAAAGTTCTTAATGATAATTTTATTATTATTGAGGGTTTGATGACTACTATACATGCAGTAACTGCCACACAAAAAATAGTAGACGGTACTGGTAAAGATTGGAAATTAGGAAGAGGAGGTTTACAGAACATAATTCCTACTTCTACTGGAGCCGCCACTTCAATAAGCAAAATAATTCCTTCGCTTAAAGGTAAATTAACAGGAATGTCATTTCGTGTCCCCATAGCGAATGTTTCAGTTATAGATTTAACAGTAAAATTACAAAAATCAGTTAGTTATGAAGAAATATGTAGCCTCATGAAAAAAGCATCTGATACAGATTTCAAAGGAATTTTAGGTTATAATGAAAATCCACTAGTTTCTAGTGATTTTCATGGTGAAACTTTTACTTCAATTTTTGATGCAAGTGCAAGCATAGCATTGAACAATAACTTCGTCAAAATCATATGCTGGTATGATAATGAAATCGGATACTCAGAGAAAGTTTTAGATTTAATAAAATTTATCAGTAATCAATAATTTATTGAAGTAATTTTTGTTGATGTTCTAAGATAATTTTCTCCTGCAAATAAGCATTTAATTGTTCTCTATTTTTTAATACTATATGTGTAGGAGCATGACATAGAAAAGCTTCATTTGATAATATTGTTTCTATACGTTTAATTTTTATAGATAATTTAGCAATTTTTTTAGTTAATCGTTCTAACTCAAGAGTTTTATTAACTATACCATCTAATGGTATTAATAATTCTATGCCTGAAATCAGATGATTTTTACAAGCTAGATTCAGATTATTTATCTTAAAATCATTTTTTATTAATGAAATTGAACTTAAATACGCAAGTGAACACAAAATTTCTGCGTTATTATTAATAATATCCATAGAATAGCGATTCTTACTGCTAATATTACGGAAAAATACTTTTAATGGAGTATGTAACGGAACATTCATTTCTGCACGAATATTGCGTATAGCTATTACTATTTTTTTTAGTAAGTTCATTTCAATTACTGCTGTATGATCATACACTGAGGAATCATAATTAGGAAAAGATTGCAACATAATAGAATTATTATTCTCAGTTTGAAAACTTCTAAGGCGTTTCCACAAAGATTCTGTAATAAAAGGAATGATAGGATGTGCTAATAATAAGATTGATTCTAAAATTTCAACCATAGTATGCTGAGTGCCAATTCTAATGGCTGCAGAATTGGTTTTGGTTTTTTTAGTTAATTTGATTATTTCTAAGTACCAATCACAAAATTTATTCCAAGTAAATTCATAAATTATATTAGATGCTAAATCAAAACGATAACTATCTAGTGCATTGCGATAATTTTTAATAGCAATAGTTAGTTCTGATTTGATCCAACGATCGGATAATGTTAATGAACCATTATTAATAGAATTAACATCTATATATTGTAATACAAATCTAGTAGCATTCCATAATTTATTACAGAAATTACGATAACCCTCTAATCTTTTCATATCCCAATAAATATCACGAGAGTTTGAAGATAATGCTGCAAAAGTAAATCGTAAGGCATCGGTACCATATGGTCTTATTCCTAATGGGAACTGTTTTTTAGTACGTTGAATAATATTATTAGCTAATTTAGGCTGTATCAGATTTTCTGTACGTTTTTTTAACAATGCTTCAAGTGAAATCCCATCTATTATATCTAATGGATCAATAACATTGCCTTTGGATTTAGACATTTTATTGCCTTCCTCATCTCTAATTAATCCAGTTAGATATACTATTTTAAACGGAATTTGTGGATTTCCTTTATTATCTTTGATGAAATGCATAGTAAGCATTATCATACGGGCTATCCAAAAAAAAATAATATCAAATCCACTTATTAATACATTAGTAGGGTGAAAAATATCCAATACTTCAGTATCCTTTGGCCATCCTAACGTGGAAAAGGTCCATAATGCAGATGAAAACCAGGTATCTAGTACATCCTTATCTTGATTTAACTCAACATCAATATCTAAGTTATTGTCTAACCGCACTTCTTTTTCATTTCTACCAACATAAATATTTCCATTAACATCATACCAAGCCGGAATACGATGTCCCCACCATAATCTACGAGATATACACCAATCTTGAATATCACGCATCCAAGAAAAATAAATATTTTCATATTTTTTTGGAATAAATTTTATTTTTTCCTGTTGAACGGCTTTTATAGCCATTTGTGCCATGGACTTGGTACTAATATACCACTGATCCGTTAATAGAGGTTCAATAATTGCGCCACTACGATCTGAATAGGGGATCATAAGATCATGATCTTGTATTTGGTCTAATAAACTTAGACCTCTTAACTGAATAATAACTGTTTCTCTAGCAGCAGTACGTTCTAAATTTTGAAACTCTTTTGGTATTTCTATAAATGGAATATTTATTTTTTTTCCTTGATAATCTACTACTTCTGCACAACTTCGAATAGTTCCATTCAAGTTAAAAATATTAATCAGTGGAAAATTATAGCGAGAACCTATCTCATAATCTTTAAAATCATGAGCTGGAGTAATTTTCATACATCCTGTTCCTATAGACATATCAATGTTTTTATCAGCTATAATGGGAATAGAACGATTTAATAAAGGAATATTAACAAATTGACCTATTAATTTTTGATAACGATGATCATTTGGATTTACTGCAATACCGGTATCACCAAATATGGTTTCTGGTCTTGTAGTAGCTACTACTAAGTAATTCTTACCCTCGAAACTACTTACTTTTTTATTACTTAATGGATATCGTATATACCACATTGATGCTTTACATTTACGATTATCAACTTCTAAATCAGAAATAGCTGTTTCTAATACGGGATCCCAATTGACCAAACGTTTTCTACGATAAATTAAACCTTCCTTATATAAAAGCACAAATGCTTCTTTTACTGAAATAGAGAAATCCGGATCCATTGTAAAACGTTCACGTCTCCAATCTGCAGAATTACCTAAACGTTTCATTTGACTGATAATACTTTTTTTTAAATTTTCAGACCAGTGTAAAACTTGATTGACAAAATTTCTCCTTCCAAAAGACTGTCTACTTTTTCCAGTTTGCAAACCTAATTTACGCTCTATTATAATTTGTGTTGCAATTCCAGCATGATCGGTACCCACTTGCCATAAGGTATTTTTACCTTGCATACGATGATAACGAACTAATATATCCATAAGAGTTTGCTGAAAAGCATGGCCCATATGTAAATTTCCAGTAATATTTGGTGGAGGAAGCATAATACAGAAACTCTCTTTTGTAGTATCTCCATGAGGATAAAAGTATCCTTGACGTTCCCAATTTTCATAGATCTGGGGTTCTATTTCTTTTGGGTTATATCGATTTTTCATATTCTAAATTATAGAGTACTTTTATAATGATTAGATTATATCTTAGCAATTAAGATGCATAACCATGCAATTTATTTAATAAAAATTGTGATAGTAAAGATACAGGCCTTCCTGTAGCACCTTTTCCAGATTGCCATGCAGTCCCTGCAATATCTAAATGCGCCCACTTATACTTAGTGGTAAAACGTGCTAAAAAACAAGCGGCGGTAATAGCTCCTGCATAACCTAAACGTCCCCCAATATTTACCATATCTGCACAATTTGAGATTAATTGATCTTGATATTTTTGTATTATTGGTAATCTCCATGCTAAATCCCCAGATAATTCTGAAGCTTTTAATAAGTCGCATGCTAATTGATTATGATTAGATATTAAAGCACTTATATGATTTCCTAATGCAATCACACAAGCTCCCGTTAATGTAGCTATATCAATTACAACTTGGGGTTTAAATCGTTCAACATATGTTAGAACATCACATAAGACTAATCTTCCCTCAGCATCCGTATTTAAGATTTCAACGGTTTTACCTGACATAGTAGTTAAAATATCTCCAGGACGAAAAGATTTTTCACTAATCATATTTTCGCAACCTGCAATAATTCCAATTATATTTAATGGTAATTCTAATTTTGCGACTACATGCATAATACCATATACACATGCTGCACCACACATATCATATTTCATTTCCTCCATTGCATGCGCAGATTTTATAGAGAGCCCACCAGCATCAAACGTTAATCCCTTTCCTATTAATACAATCGGTTTATTATTCGAAGGAAAATCTGGTAGATATTCAAGAATTGTCATTATAGATTCATTTTTAGATCCCTCTCCTACAGCAAGATATGCATTCATACCTAAGTCTTTCATTTGAGATTCATTCACTAATGATACTTTTATATTTTTATATAACTCGGATAACTCATATGCCTGTGAGGCCATATAGGATGAATTACAAATATTTGGTGGCAAATTACTTAGGTTTTTTGCTATTTTTATACCATTAGAAATAGCTAGAGCGTGTTTAATAGCTAACTGTGCCATGGGAAATTCATCATCTTGTGAAAGATGAAAAATGATTTGGCGAATACGAGTTTTAGACTTATTTTTATTGGTCTTAAATTCTTCAAAAGAATATGAAGCATTTTCTATAGTTTCAACTGTTTGACGTATTTTCCAATATATATTAAGTTTTTTAATATCTAATTCAGGTAAAAATAACAAAGCTTCTTTAGATCCAGTGTTGCTTAAAATCTTTGTAACATTTTGAATAATAATCTGATATAGATCTCTATCTAATTGATCTTTTTTACCACAACCAATCAGTAAAATCCGTTTGGAATAAATATTAGGTACATTATATAAAATTAAAGAGTGACCAATTTTACCATCAAGATCCCCTTGAAGTAGCAAAGTACTGATATACAAATTGCTAATTTTATCAAAATATTTAGCTGAAGAAGATAATTTTCTAGATTCAAATACTCCCATAACTAAACAATCAAGTTTTATTTTTTGTAAATCAGTTTTTTTGATGATAAATTCCATGGAATTTCCTAAACAATTATAAAGTTAAAGATTTTATTTATTCGTAAATTGTATCAATACCTGAAAAATAATTATGTTAATATATCCATATTAATCTGCCGAAGTGGCGGAATTGGTAGACGCAATTGATTCAAAATCAATCGCCTATAATAAGGCATGCCGGTTCAAATCCGGCCTTCGGTACAATAATAAAATTCCTATTTTCTTTATCCAACCTAATTAAAATCAACACTAAAATAATGGTGGCCCTTGCTGGATTTGAACCAGCGACCAAACGATTATGAGTCGTCTGCTCTAACCTCTGAGCTAAAGGGCCCTAAGACTCAACTCACTCCCTATAAAAAAATACTCTCATATTTTTCTTAATCTTCAATAAAACTGCGCAGTAATTCAGACCTACTAGGATGACGTAATTTACGTAAGGCTTTTGCTTCTATTTGACGAATACGTTCCCGTGTTACATCAAATTGTTTACCTACTTCTTCTAAAGTATGATCTGTGTTCATATCAATTCCAAAACGCATTCGTAATACTTTAGCTTCACGTGGCGTCAAACCCGATAAAACTTCATTAGTAGCCGCTTTAAGACTTTCCGAAGTAGCAGATTCTAAAGGCATTTCTATAGTTGTATCTTCAATGAAGTCTCCTAAATGTGAATCCTCATCATCACCAATAGGTGTTTCCATAGAGATAGGTTCTTTGGCGATTTTTAAAATTTTGAGGATTTTGTCTTCTGACATCATCATTCTGGATGCCAGTTCTTCGGGAGTGGCTTCACGACCTATTTCTTGTAATATCTTACGAGAAATTCTATTTAATTTATTGATGGTTTCAATCATATGTACGGGAATACGAATCGTTCTTGCCTGATCGGCTATGGAACGTGTAATAGCTTGACGAAT
Source organism: Candidatus Dasytiphilus stammeri (assembly GCA_045690015.1). Lineage (GTDB taxonomy): Bacteria > Pseudomonadota > Gammaproteobacteria > Enterobacterales > Enterobacteriaceae > Dasytiphilus > Dasytiphilus stammeri_I. The sequence continues at coordinate 190,677 of CP145877.1, read as the reverse complement.
CCACCAGGTAGCATAGGTTGAAAATTTATATCCTCGTCTATATTCAAATTTATCTACGGCTTTCATTAAACCAATATTACCTTCCTGAATTAAATCAAGAAATTGTAATCCACGGTTAGTATATTTTTTAGCAATAGAAATAACCAAACGTAAATTGGCTTCTACCATTTCTTTTTTTGCACAGCGTGCTTTAGCTTCTCCAATAGACATGCGACGATTGATATCTTTTATTTGGTCAATAGTAAGACCTGTTTCTTGTTCAATTTTTGAAAGTTTTCGCATAATTCTTAAGATCTGTTCAGAAGCTTCATACAGTTTTTTAGACCACGGTTGATCCATAATTATGGCATTTTTGAGCCAAAATTCATTGGATTCATTACCAGTAAATAGAGTAAAAAAGATTTTTTTAGGAATTTTACATTCTTTAATGCACAATTTCATAATCAGACGTTCTTGAACACGTACGCGCTCCATCATAGAACGCATATTGTTAACTAAGTAATCAAATTGCTTAGGTACTAAACGAAATTGTTTAAATATTTCTGAGAGTTTTTTTATTTCCTGAGCAGCATCGGGATGTTTACGACCTTTAGCTTGAATAATGATTCTCGTTATTTCATATTGAGTGCGTAATGCTATAAACTTTTCTCGTGCAGAAATGGGATCAATATGATTACAATCGTCTATGTCAGTGTCAGTATCATCATTTATTTCATCGCGTTCTTCATTAGAGAGTTCTGAACCAACATGCGCCGCAGTTGTAGTTATACTAAAGGGTATATTTTCTTTAATATTTGGATCAACAAAACCTATTATTAAATCTGACAATCGGGATTCATATGCTTCAACCTTATCATACTGCTCTAAAAGATATGTAATTGCTTCAGGATATTCCGCCACTGAACATTGTACTTGATTAATTCCCTCTTCAATACGTTTAGCAATATCAATTTCCCCTTCTCGTGTTAATAATTCTACTGTTCCCATTTCACGCATATACATACGTATAGGGTCACTAGTACGACCTATTTCACTATCAACATTAGATAATGCTTGAGCCGCTGCTTCAGCAGCATCTTCGTCAGTAGCAGTAGATGTATCATTAATATTTAACATCAAATCATCGGTATCAGGCGCTTCTTCCATAACCTGAATTCCCATATCATTGATCATTTGAATGACATTTTCAATTTGATCAGAGTCAATAATATCATCTGGAAGATGATCATTCACTTCAGCATAGGTTAGATAACCCTGCTCTTTACCTCTAGTGATTAGAAGTTTAAGCTGTGACTGTGGATTATGCCCCATAATATGATATCCATACTTTTATAAAGTTATTAACGGGATGTTGGTAAAATTAATCCCAACATTGAGAAATCAATTTTATCTTATTTATAAAGAATTATCTACGATAAGATCACATAAATTTAAATATATTTAATAAATTCACCACCCATAACCAAACTTACTTTTTTGCTAATGCTTTATTTAAAGCCCATAACTCCCTGCGAGCGTCAATATTTAATCCTTTACTACGTTCTATTGCAATTAATTTATCTTGACGTTGTTTAAGAGCTAAATTATATATACTAGTTAATGTATCTTTGAAAGTATTTTCAACTTCTGTATCTATAATCATATGATTCCATACTGCAAGCATTTGAAGATATTTTCTTATCTTAGTATTTCGATAGAATTCTAATAATTGTCCAGTAGTAATTTTAGGATAATTTATACAAATTTTTACTAAATTAATAAACACTGATAATCCAGCAAGTTTTATGCTATTTAAACAGTCCACTTGAGGAACCACACTTGCAAGAGTGGGATTTTGAAGTAATAATGTAATAAGTATACGCATTGGAGTATATGTCAATTTTAACTTCGGTTTAAACGTATTTCTTGGTTTGTTTACTAGACTAGTTAGTCTAGCCTGATCAAAAATACCTACTTTCTCACCTAATATCTGATGCAAAGAAAGACGTAATATCTCTCCAGGAATTTTATTAATAAGTGGTAATGCCATCGAACTAAATTTAGCTTTTCCTTCAATACAAGAAAGATCAATTTTTTTACTTAAAGTATGGAACATAAAATTATAAAAAGATTCAGCATTTTTTATTCTTTGTTCAAAAAGAGTTCTACCTTCTTTTCGAATTAAAGATTCGGGGTCCTCACCATCCGGAAGAAAGATAAAACTTAAATTGCGACCGTCAAACATATAATCTAAAGCAATTTCTAGAGCACGCCATGCAGCCTTACGGCCAGCATAATCACCATCATAACAATAAATAATATGCTCATTCATCCGAAATAAATATTCAATCTGATCTCTAGTAGTAGAGGTTCCTAATAAAGCTACAGCATAAATCTCAGATTGTGCTAAAGCAATTACATCCATATATCCTTCAACTACTAATATAAAAGAATTTTTTAATCCTTTTTTACATAACTCATAAAGACCATATAATTGACGTCCTTTGTTAAATAGAATGCTATGAGGAGAATTTAAGTATTTAGGATTAGTATGGTTTAGGCTCCTCCCACCAAATCCTAATACTCTTCCATATTGATCGCGAATAGGAAAAATGATCCGTTCTCTAAAAAAATCATGATAAGTTTTCTGATATTTATTAACGATTATGCCAACATCAATTAAATAATTAAAATAATTTCTACCTAAATGATTTATAATATGTCCATTAGGTGGAGCATAACCTAGAGAATATTCTTCTATTATACCTCTATGAATTCCACGTTGGATTAAATATTTTAGCGCAAAATTTGCGCTACTCTTTTGCCAAAGACAATTTTGATAGAGTCTCATTACTTCTTTCATAAGAACATATAATTTTTGACGAGAAGACCATTCAATTTGGAATGAATTATTCTTTTCATACTCTATTTTAATGCCATATGTATTTGCTAATTCTTGAATAGTTTCAACAAAATTCAAACCATCAAAATTCATAATAAAATCAATTGCATTTCCATGTTTTCCACAGCCAAAACAATAAAAAAATTGTCTTTTCTTATTTACAATAAAAGAAGGAGTATGGTCATTATGAAATGGACAACAAGTACGATAATACTTTCCATACTTTTTTAAAGTGAGACGAGAATCAATAATTTGTACAAGGTCTGTACAAGCTAGTAAATTATGAATAAATGCATTGGGAATTTTTCCAACCATAATATTAAATTATAGAAATATTAAATTTCTGGATGACAAAAAAATATCACCTCACTATCCTTTTCATTATTCTTTCTTCCTCAACCAAGTCAATAATGACGTATACGACGACGTGCGTTATCCCTAGCAAGTTTTTTAGATAGACGTTTTCTTGCAGAAGCTTTAGCTCTTTTTCGTTCAGTAGTGGGTTTTTCGTAATATTCCCGACGGCGAATTTCAGCTAATATACCAGCTTTTTCACAGGAACGTTTAAAACGCCGTAGTGCGATATCGAAAGGTTCATTTTCACGTACTTTAATTACTGGCATGCATTATTAACCTCAATTAGTTGAATTGATTTCAATCAGGATAAAAAATTGAATTTATTTATATAAATATTATAATGTAGTATGAGTTATCTTGTAAAGTGGAATGGAAATTCCAAAATAGCAGAGAAGAGAATCAATGCGTGTACTTGGGATTGAAACCTCGTGTGATGAAACCGGAGTTGCTATATATGACGAGCAAAAAGGTTTATTAGTTAATAAAATTCATAGCCAGATTACATTACATGCAGATTATGGGGGTGTAGTCCCCGAGTTAGCTGCTCGCGATCACATACGAAAATTAGTGCCATTAATTTACTTAACATTAAAAGAAGCTAACTTAAATATTAATGATATTAATGCAGTCGCTTACACAGCTGGACCAGGATTAGTTAGCGCATTATTAGTAGGAGCAACTTTAGGACATGCTCTTGCATTTGCATTGAATGTGCCTGCAATACCAATAAATCACCTTGAAGGTCATCTTTTAGCTCCATTATTAGAAAATAAACCACCTTCTTTTCCTTTTATTGCATTATTAATTTCTGGTAGTCATACGCAACTAATTAAAGCAATTAATATAGGCGCATATGAGCTATTAGGTGAATCTTTAGATGATGCAGTAGGAGAAGCCTTTGATAAAATAGCAAAATTATTGGGATTTAATTATCCAGGAGGAGCTATGCTTTCAAATTTAGCTCTACAGGGTTCAAAAGGAAGATTTACTTTTCCTAGACCTATGACAGACCGTCCAGGACTAGATTTCAGCTTTTCCGGTTTAAAAACTTATGCAGCGAATATAATTAATAATCATCATAAAAATACTCAAACTCGTGCTGATATTGCCTATGCTTTTGAAGATGCTATAATTGATACATTAATGATAAAATGTAAACGTGCAATAGAACAAACTAAAATCAACCGACTTGTTGTGGTAGGAGGAGTTAGTGCAAATAATACTCTACGTTGTAGATTAAAAACTATGAAAATACTAAAAGGTGAAATCTTCTATGCTCGTCCAGCATTTTGTACTGATAATGGAGCTATGATTGCTTATGCTGGAATGGTTAAATTACAACAAGATAAGGGAAAAATTAAACCTAAACCTACATCGCTTAGTATACATGTTAATCCTTGCTGGTCACTAACCGAATTATCACCCCATTAAATCCAAACAATTACTGAATAATATTATTTTTTTTCCACTTAGATATTTCTTGACATCTAAGTTTAGATAACTGTTGATTGATTTTTATTCCCTGAAAACCCTCTGATATTATTTTCTTAACTGAGATTTTTTTAGCTATATGAAATAGAGTACGTAAATATTCGCCTTGTGGATAGGGTTTTTTTAATTTATCCGGATAAGCACGGGCATCTGCTTCACTAACAAACGATAGTTGTTCGATACGATATGGTTTACGCCAGGCATCAAGATGATTAAATAATTCAATTACCATATTGGGTTGCAATTTATCTATTTGGTGAACTAAATAATTAAATCTAGTTGCTAATATAGCAAATTTCTGCAAATTTTTGGGGACACGTAATCGTTGACAGAAAAATTGTATTAACTTTTCCTCAGTATAGTCTGTTGAAATAATTCCTGTGGTTAATAATTTTCCAAAATCATGACATAATGTTGCAAAACGAACTTCTATTTGCGTGCTAAGTTGTGCTGCAATAGATAACGATTTTAAAGTATGAACTCCAGTATTAATGTATTTTGAAAGAGGAATTTCATATAATTTTTCTATTTCAGGAAAAATTTTTCCTAAAGCATTACATTGTCGTAAAACTTGAAAATAGCGTTGTGGATTATGAGATTGAAGAGCTAGTTCAGTTTCTTTCCAAATTCTTTCTGCAGTCAATTCGGTTAGCTCGCCATTTTCTGACATAGAACGCATTAACATAAGTGTTTCATTAGCAATAATAAAATTAAGATGAGCATAACAAGCGGCAAAACGTGCCACACGTAAGACACGCAAAGGATCATCACGAAAACAGCTCGAAATATGACGAAGAATACGATTTGCTAAATCTTTTCTTCCATTAAAAGGGTCGAAATAGTTTCCATTTTCATCGCATGCAATAGCATTAATTGTAAGATCTCTGCGTTGTAAATCTTGCTCTAAGCTTACATTGGGAGCAGTATAACAGGTAAAACCTTTATAACCTTTACCCGATTTAATTTCAGTACGTGCTAATGCATATTCTTCACCAGTTACTGGATGTAAAAAAACCGGAAAATCTTTTCCTACTGGTTTAAATCCTAATTTTAAAATTTGTTGAGGTGTAGCACCAACAATTACCCAATCTTTGTCCTTAACGGGTAAATCTAGGATTTTATCACGTATTGCACCTCCTACCAGATAAATTTTCATGAACACTCAATCTCATAAAAATTATTATTACATAATATTAATTACCATGAAATTTAATAACAATTAATTGGAATTTAAAGTTTATAATTTAAAGTTATTGAAATAATTGATATAATCAATTGAATAACAATCTAAAAGAATCTTCAGCTCCAAATAATGAATCAAAGGCATAATAAAAAAATTAATTCTTCAGTTTTAAGATTTATTGGCTTTATTATTTTACTTTCTTCTATTTCTTCATGCACTTATGATCAAAATCAACAAATAACTGTTGGTTTTTCTCCCGGTCATTCTGCATGTAATTTAATTATAAATATTATTTCTCAAGCTCACCAGACTATAGATATAGCAGCTTATTCTTTTACTAGTAAACCAATCAGTTTAGCATTATTGGAAGCACAAAAGCATGGTGTCAAAATACGTATTCTTGCTGATTATAAGGCTAATTTTAATAATTATACTGCAATTACTTATTTGGCTAATCATAGAATGTCAGTTAGATTAAATAAACATTATGCTATTATGCATAATAAGTTCATGATAATTGACTCACAAATAATTGAAACTGGATCTTATAATTATACAAGTGCTGCAGATAAACATAATGCAGAAAATATAATTATTTTATATCATTCTCCCGAAATAGCTTCTCAATATACTAAAGAATTTAATAGACTTTGGGAAGAATCACTTGTGATACCTTCTAGATATTAAAAATCTACTTTCTATTTTTTTTATTTGTACGAATCAATTCAATAACTCGTAATTTGGCAATTTCTTGAGCTAATTGAGATGTCATTTGATTTAACTCAGGGTTAGAGACGTAATCGTATCGAGAATTTTTTTTTATATATTCTTCGGCTTGACGTTTGGCTTGTAAAGCTCTATTTTTATCTAAATCTATACCACGAATAGCAGTATCAGCTAAAACCGTTATAAGATTAGGTTGTACCTCTAATATTCCCCCAGAAAGATAAATAATTTCTGCATTATTATTAGTAGATCTAAAAACTAAAATCATTCCTGGATTAATCGTGGTTAAGAGTGGTGCATGTCCTGGATAAATTCCTAGTTCTCCTTCACTTCCGGTTACTCGGATCTTATGTATCTTTCCTGAAAACATAAGTTTTTCGGTACTAACAATGATCAACGTACAATTTTTTATCATAAGAATTTACTTAATTTTATTAGCATTTTTTACTGCTTCTTCAATAGTTCCAATCATGTAAAAAGCCTTCTCAGGTAAATCATCATACTCCCCAGATAATATTCCATTGAATCCACGAAGAGTATCTTTCAGTGTTACATATTTGCCCTGTAATCCTGTAAACACCTCGGCAACAAAAAACGGTTGTGATAAAAAACGTTGTATTTTACGTGCTCGTGCTACAATTAGTTTATCTTCTTCTGCTAATTCATCCATTCCAAGAATTGCAATAATATCTTTTAGTTCTTGATAACGCTGTAATAATGATTGCACCCGGCGAGCAGTATTATAATGTTCCTGACCTATAATTAAAGGATCTAGTTGTCTACTAGTTGAATCTAATGGATCAATGGCTGGATAAATTCCTAACGATGCAATATTTCTACTCAGAACGACAGTTGCATCAAGATGAGCAAATGTAGTAGCAGGAGAAGGATCCGTTAAATCATCTGCAGGTACATATACTGCTTGAATCGACGTAATAGAACCAGTTTTAGTTGAAGTAATACGTTCTTGTAACATCCCCATCTCTTCTGCTAATGTAGGTTGATAACCTACTGAAGATGGCATTCTTCCTAACAATGCCGACACTTCTGTCCCCGCCAAAGTATATCGGTAGATATTATCTATAAATAGTAAAACATCATATCCTTCATCACGAAATTTTTCTGCTATAGTTAATCCTGTTAATGCTACACGTAACCGATTACCTGGGGGTTCATTCATTTGACCATATACTAAAGATACTTTATCTAAAACATTAGACATCTTCATTTCACGATAAAAATCATTCCCTTCACGAGTTCTTTCACCTACTCCCGTAAAAACTGAATAACCTGAATGCTCTACTGCGATATTACGAATTAATTCCATCATATTTACTGTTTTACCAACTCCAGCACCTCCAAATAATCCCACTTTTCCACCTTTAGCAAAAGGACATATTAAATCAATCACTTTTATTCCCGTTTCAAGCAATTCCTGAGAAGTAGCTAATTCTTCATAAGATGGAGGAGATCGATGAATGTTCCATAGTTCACCTTTTTCCGAACATATTTCACCCTTCATATCAATCGGTTCACCTAGAACATTCATAATTCTACCTAAAGTAATTTTTCCCACTGGTATTTGAATAGGATGTTGAAGATCTATGACTTCTGTGCCTCGCTTTAAACCATCAGAAGAACCCATAGCAATAGTACGTACTATTCCTGCACCTATCTGTTGTTGAACTTCTAGGATAAGATGAAGCTTATGATTTTTAACCTCAAGTGCGTGATAGATTTTTGGAATTGCATCTTGAGGAAATTCAACATCAACAACAGCACCAATAATTTGAACAATTTTTCCTGTGATCATGCATTATAATTCCTTTTTGATTAAACTGCAGCAGCACCAGATATAATTTCGTTAATTTCCTGAGTAATATTTGCCTGACGCGCTTTATTATATACTAGTTGCATTTCATTAATTAAACTACCACCATTATCAGTTGCGGTTTTCATTGCAACCATCCGTGCAGCTTGTTCACTAGCTATATTTTCTATTAATCTTTGATAAACTTGGGATTCTATATAACGTTGTAATAAAAGGTTTAACAAAAATTCCGCATTAGGTTCATATAGATAATCCCATTTTTTTCTATTTAATATTTCATCTTTTAATGTTGTTAATGGTAATAGTTGAATGATTTGTGGGACCTGAGAAATTAAATTAATAAATTTATTATTGACCAGATAAATTCTATCTATTTTTTTTTCATCGTAAGCATTCAATAATACTTTTATTGGTCCAATTAAATCGGAAATCGACGGTATTTCTCTTATTCCACCATAATGAGCTATAACCATTTTTTTATTTAAGGAATTTAAAAAGGATAATCCCTTATAACCAATAATAGCTAAAGAAGAATTTACATTCTTATTAGACCATTTTTTGATATCTGTAAATAACTTTCTAAATAAATTGCTATTCAAAGTACCGCATAGTCCACGATCAGTAGAAAATACTAAATAACCAATATGTTTTACTATACGCTGTTCTAAATAAGGATGTTTATATTCTAATTTACCTAGAGTAAGATGGCTAATCACCCTGCGGATAGCTTCTGCATAAGGATAACTAGCTTCCATAAGAAATTGCGTTTTCTTCATTTTAGAAGCTGCAACCATTTCCATTGCTTTAGTTATCTTTTGCATATTTTTAATTGCAGTTATTTGATTACGTATTTCTTTTATAAAGGTCATAATAATCTGTCTAGCTTAATTACTTAAAATTAATTGATTTTTAAAATTTTCCATAATATTTTTTAATTTGCATATAATTTCATCATCATAATTTCCAGTATCATTAATATATTGCATAAATTTAGTATCGTTGTGTTCTATATAAGCAATTAAAGCCGATTCAAACTTACTCAGTTGATCCAATTCAACATCTTCCAAATAACCATATGAAGCAGCAAATAAAATTATTGCTTGTTGAATAACACTCATCGGCTGATATTGCTTTTGTTTCAATAATTCCGTAAGTTGTTTGCCGTATTTAATTTGTTTACGTGTAATTTCATCAAGATCTGAAGAAAATTGTGAAAAAGCTGCCAATTCCCGATATTGAGCTAATGCCGTACGTATTCCGCTAGATAATTTTTTTAAAATTTTAGTTTGTGCACTACTACCCACACGAGATACAGAAATACCCGGATTAACAGCAGGACGAATTCCAATATTAAATAAATTGGATTCTAAAAATATTTGGCCATCTGTAATAGAAATTACATTGGTAGGAACAAATGCAGAAACATCGCCAGCTTGAGTTTCAATAATAGGTAAGGCTGTTAAAGATCCCGTTTTATCATGAACTTTACCTTTAGTATATGATGTAACATAATTCGTATTAACACGTGCTGCCCTTTCAAGTAAGCGAGCATGAAGGTAAAATATATCCCCAGGATATGCTTCTCTACCAGGAGGCCTTCTCAATAATAAAGAAATTTGTCTATAAGCGATTGCTTGTTTGGATAAATCATCATAAACTACTAATGCATCTTCTCCTTGATTGCGAAAGAATTCACCCATTGTACATCCTGCATAAGGGGCAAGATATTGTAAAATAGCAGCATCTGATGCAAAAGCTACTACCACAATAGTATTATCTAGAGCTCTATGTTCTTGTAATTTTCGTACTACATTTGTTACTGTAGTAGATTTTTGTCCTATGGCAACATAGACACATTTAATCCCAGAATCTCGTTGATTGATAATGGTATCAATTGCCATAGTAGTTTTTCCCGTTTGACGATCTCCAATAATTAATTCTCGTTGTCCTCGTCCAATAGGAATCATGCTATCAATAACTTTATATCCAGTTTGAAGAGGCTGATCGACCGGTTGCCGATCAATAACTCCAGGAGCTATTGCTTCTACTGGAGAAAAAAAATCATATTTTAATGATCCCTTTCCATCTACAGGTTTTCCTAATATATTAATAACTCTACCTAATAATCCTCTTCCTACTGGAACTTCCAATATGCGTCCCGTACATTTTACTTTCATTCCTTCTACAATATCAATATAAGGACCCATAACGACCGCTCCTACTGTGTCCCGTTCTAAATTTAACGCAATCGCATAAGATCTAGTATCAGGTAAATAAATCATTTCTCCTTGCATGACATTACTTAATCCAGATATTCGGATAATTCCATCACTTACCGAAAAAATGGTACCTTCATTATAAGTTTCATTTGCTAAATTAAAATTAGCAATACGTTGTTTTATCAGTTCGCTAATTTCTGCGGGATTAATTTGCATAGATTCTAATTTCCTTAGGATTGTAAAACATCTGCTAATCGATCAAGACGGCCACGTACACTACCATCAATTACAGTATCGCCGATACGAATAATCATTCCAAATAAAAGATTCTTATCACTTTTTAAATTGATTTTTACTTTACGTGATAGAATCTCTTCAAAAATTTTTTTTATTTTAAATAATTGTTCAGGATAAACTTTATTAGCTGTAATCACTTCAATTTCCTCAGTTAGATCATAATAAAGCATACGTAGATGTTTAAAAATTTCTAAAACCGTTGGAATGAATTTTAACCTTCCATGTTCTGCCATGATTAGAATCAAATTTTGAAAATACTCATCGATATATTTATTACAAATCTTCATAAATAATTTTGATAAAACCCTATAAGGTAAACCTCCTGAAATAAGGTTACTAACCCTGTAATCACATGAAACAAATGCAGTTAATTCTAACATTTCTTGCCAGTGTTCAACTTCTTCTTTTTCTCGGGCAAATTCAAAAGCTGCTATAGCATAAGGTCTAGATATAGAGATCCATTCGGATCTATTGGTTTTATTCATGATAATTTAGTAATTATTTGATCTATAATTTTACGGTTAAGATCTTCATCTATAGAATTTTCTAGAATTTTTTCGGTACCATCGATTACCAACTGAGCAACTGTTTTTCGTAACTCATTACGTAAATAAGAATGCATAGATTCTATTTCTACTTTAGCCAATTGAAGAATTCTTCTACGTTCTTTTTCAGCTTCAATCTGTACTTCTTGTAATATGCTAGCACTTTGCTTTTTTGCTTGATTTATAATCAATAAGGCTTTCTCTTTAGATTTTTTTAATTCTTGGTTTGCTTGTATTTGTGCAATTGTTAGAGTTTTTTTCGCTTGTTCAGCACAATCTAATCCATCGGCTATCTCTTTTTGACGCTTTTCTATCGCAGTTATAATAGGAGGCCAAATATATTTCATACATAACATAACAAAAATTAGGAAAGCAATTGCTTGACCTATGAGTGTTGCATTCAAGTTCATAAAACAATCTCCTAATTTGATCTATATCTATTTTTAAAATTAATGTTTTACTATAGCAAATATGAGATATAAAACCAATCCAACTGCAATCATAGGAATTGCATCTATTAAACCCATTACAATAAAAAATTGTGTACGTAATAAAGAAATTAGATCAGGTTGACGAGCAGCACCTTCTAAAAATTTACCACCAAGTAGAGCAATTCCAATAGCTGCTCCAATTGCTGATAAACCCATCATTATAGCGGCTGCTATATATATAACATTAACATTTTCCATAAAACTCCTCACTTTATTTACACTAAGAGTAAAATCAAAAGTTAAGATTTATCACTATCACAAGCCATGGACAAATAAACAATTGTCAATACCATAAAAATAAATGCTTGTAATACGATAATTAAAATATGAAGTATAGCCCATGGTACACTTAATAACCATTGGGACCACCATGGCAATAAACCGGTAATTAGAATAAAAATCAGTTCTCCTGCATATATATTACCAAATAAACGTAAACTTAATGAAACTGGTTTAGAAAATAAGTTCACAGTTTCCAGAATAAAATTTACGGGAATACAATATATATAAGGAAATGGATGAAATATCAATTGTTTAATTAATCCCTTGATACCTTTATTTTTAATACTATAAAATATAATAAGAATAAACACTACAATTGACATCCCAACTGTAATATTGATATCAGCAGAAGGAACAACTCGTAAGGCTGGTAAATGTAGCAAGTGTTCACCAACATAAGGAAGTAAGTCAATTGGTAATAAATCCATAAGATTCATTAGAAATATCCAACTAAAAATTGTTAGAGCTAAAGGAGGTATAAAATCATCTTTTATCTGAAAAATATCCCTAACTGTCTTATTGACGAACATGACTACTATTTCTATGGTAGATTGTAACTTTCCCGGAATGCCATGATTCATATTTTTGGCAATGTGGTAGAAAATTATTAAAAACAATATTCCAAGCAGTAAAGAAAAAAATATAGAATCTAGATTAATTATCCAAAATGTAGTAGTAGATCTTTGATCTACTAGATGTAAGCTACTTAAATCCCATTGAAGGTGCTTGAGATGATCTGTAATGTATTTTTGTGAAGAGAAAATCAATTTTTTCCCTGTAATTATCATGATAATTTTCCTTTTATAATAATTATTTCAAGATGAAATCCCATGGAATTAAGAGTAATAATTAGTATCTCACATTTGTTATCATATAATTTGAATGTAAAAAAAGACCATAAGTTTTGATTTTATAATCGAAAATATTAATAATTACGCTTCTTTAACCAAAGAAGTAAAAGAGAAATAGCACTGGGTGTAATTCCCGGTATACGACGAGCTTGATTGATTGAAAGAGGTTTATATTTATTAAGTTTACTAATAACTTCATTAGAAAGTCCTTTTATTTCATGATAATTTAATGTTAAAGGTAGAAGTATGTTTTTATCGATTTGAGATTTCAGAATTTCTTTTTGCTGTCTCGCAATATAACCTTCATATTTTATTTGGATTTCAACTTGTTTATAACTAATAATATTCTCTATTCCAGGTCCAAAGGATTTTATCTGCATTAATTTCTCATATGTCATTTCTGGACGCCGTAATAATTCTTCGCCATTAGTTTCTTTTAGAATTTTACTTTTTAATTGTTTGGTAATTTTTATTAGATCATTTTTTGAAATCCAAGTATTACGTAATCTTTGACGTTCCTTTTCAATTTGCTCTATTTTTTGATTAAATTCTATCCATCGATTTTCATCTATTAATCCCATCTTCCGTCCTATTTCTGTTAACCTTATATCTGCATTATCTTCACGTAGATGCAAACGATGTTCAGCACGTGACGTAAACATCCGATAAGGTTCTTGAATTCCCTGAGTGCACAAATCATCTACTAATACTCCAATATATGCTTGATCTCTTTGTGGAACCCAACCTTCTTGATTCAAAGCAAAAAGACTTGCATTTATACCGGATAAAATTCCTTGAGCAGCCGCTTCTTCATATCCTGTAGTTCCATTGATTTGTCCAGCTAAAAATAATCCATGAATATATTTATTTTCTAAAGTAGGTTTAAGATTACAAGGATCTAAATAATCATATTCGATTGCATAACCCGGACGGGTTATATGAGCTTTTTCCATACCTTTAATAGAATGTATCATTTCTATTTGTATATTAAAGGGCAAGCTAGTTGAAATTCCGTTAGGATATATTTCTTTACTAGTAAGTCCTTCTGGTTCTAAAAAAATTTGATGTTTTTGGCGATGGTTAAACTGTATAACTTTATCTTCAATAGAAGGACAATATCTTGGACCAATACCTTTAATTAAATCATTATTCATGGGACTAAGATTTAAATTTTTAATAATGATCTCATGTGTCAAGATATTAGTATGGGTGATATAACAAGGTATTTGAACTGGATGCTGATAATTTTTTCCCATAAATGAGAATATTGGTAGAGGATTATCACTATATTGAGGAGTTAAGAGATCATAATTAATGGAGTTTGCATGGAGACGTGGAGGTGTGCCGGTTTTTAATCGTTTTATATCTAATGGAAGTTCGGTTAAAAACCGAGCTAATGAAATTGAACTAGGTTCTCCATCCCTTCCTCCTTCATAAGAGTCCAAACCTACATGAATTTTGCCATTAAGAAAGGTACCGACTGTGATAACTATTGATTTTGCATAAAATGTTGCTCCTATTTCAGTTGTCACTCCTCTAACACATCCATTATGAATCAATAATTTATTAACTGATTGTTGAAATATGTTCAAATTAGATTGATTTTCGAGTTTAGTACGTATCATTTGACGATATAAAAGACGATCAGCTTGTGCCCTAGTAGCACGTACTGCTGGTCCTTTACTAGAATTTAGAGTTCTAAATTGAATTCCAGCATGATCAATAGCTATTGCCATATAACCACCAAGAGCATCAATTTCCTTAACTAGATGTCCTTTTCCAATACCACCTATAGAAGGATTACAGGACATTTGTCCTATAGTCTCAATACTATGCGTAATTAATAAGGTTTGACGTCCCATTCTTGCAGATGCTAAAGCAGCTTCAGTTCCAGCATGACCAGCACCTATAACAATAACATCAAAAAAGTTTGAATAAGACATTAAAAAATCCTATATTTTATAAATTAAAGATTTTAATAAGTGTATTTATTGATATTAACTCTGGTGAATTCGATTTAATTATTGAAAATTAATCTAATGATATCTTGTAAGCCTAGACAAAAATTAAAACCATTTAATACTTTTAATATTGACGTAAATGCGTTACAAATTAGTATAGTTTATACTATACCAGAACTTATACAAGTATGGAAGAAATCTCACGAGGAAAATCTCCCAATTATATGTATAGGACAAGGTAGTAATCTTTTATTTCTAGAAGATTATATTGGTACAGTTATAATTAATCGTTTAAAAGGAATTAAAATTACTGAAAACTCCAATACTTGGCATTTGCATGTAAGTTCAGGAGAATCTTGGCATGCTTTAGTACAATCTACGTTAAAAAAGGGTTTATTTGGTTTAGAAAATTTAGCTTTTATACCAGGATGTGTAGGATCCGCAGCAGTTCAAAATATTGGGGCATACGGTCTAGAATTCAATGATATTTGCGAATATGTAGATTTATTAAATTTAACCAATCAAAAAATTCTGCGTATGTCAGCTTCTGAATGTCAATTTAAATATAGAGAGAGTATATTTCAGTATGGATATAAAAATCATGTAATTATTGCAGTAGGATTATTACTGAAAAAAAATTGGGCTCCAAAAATCACCACTGGATTTTTAAAAGGTTTTAATCCTATGAATATTACTGCAGAAAAAATTTTTTATAAAATATCTGACATAAGAAGTAAAAGATTACCAAATCCTATTACATTTGGAAATGCAGGAAGTTTTTTTAAAAATCCAATTATTAATTCCGAACTAGCTACTAATCTAAGATTACATTTTCCAGAAATGATATGGTATCCTCAATCAAATGGAAAAATAAAGATATCTGCTAGTTGGCTAATTGAGCAATGTCATCTAAAAGAATCTAAAAAAGGAGGAGCTGGAATCTATAGAAAAAATCCCCTAGTTTTAATAAACGAATCAAATGCTAGTGGTTGGGATATAGCTATGTTAGCGTATAAAATACGAAAACATGTAGCTAAAAAATTTGATATTTGGCTGGAACCAGAAGTATCTTTTTTCTCTTCCCATGGAAAGATCAATCCTCTTGACGTAATAGGATGAATCATGTTGCTCCATAAGATAGTTAACTCAACTAATTCAGTTATCAAATTTTTTGTTGCATAAATATATTGATGCTCATAAAATGCAGATCATTAGATCGACTAATATAAAAATATATTATTAATAAATAAGTATGGCCGGCTTAGCTCAGTAGGAAGAGCAACTGACTTGTAATCAGTAGGTCGCCAGTTCGATTCCGGCAGCCGGCATTATTAAACATTAAAAGCAGTTGGTGGGGTTCCCGAGTGGTTAAAGGGAGCAGACTGTAAATTTGCCGTCATTGACTTCGAAGGTTCGAATCCTTCCCCCACCATCACAATATTGCGGATATCGTATAATGGTTATTACCTTAGCCTTCCAAGCTGATGATGCGGGTTCGATTCCCGCTATCCGCTCAAAATAAAATATGCTGCTGATATAGCTCAGTTGGTAGAGTACACCTTTGGTAAGGGTGAGGTCGGCAGTTCGATTCTGCCTATCAGCATCAGATTATCATTAATTTTACGTACTATAAAATATAAAAATTTGTTATACTGCTAAAATGAATAAGATTTCAAACTCTTTTTTTTTGGTAAAACCACCACTATTTATTAATATAATGAAGTGGTTAGTAATAAATAGATTGGCTTGGATTTTAAAAGGAGCACTAATAGTTTGGATGTTTTAAAATGGTTAGCGGTTATTATTATTTTTTTCATGATAGTAATAGTAGGTAATCCTCATTACGCAAATATGAAATTATCTATACGAATACTTACTCTCCTTCTTCTTATTGGAATGGGAAGTAGTATGGCTATACTGACCAATCAAGGAAAAGGGATATTAGAATTTTTAAATGAAGCAAAAAACGAGGCTCGTAAAGTAATCTGGCCTTCTAGTCAGGAAACTTTATATACCACCGTTATTGTTATTGGAATAACTGCTGTTATTTCCATAATCTTATGGGGATTAGATGGAATCTTATTTCATTTAGTAAGGTTCATAATTGGTCTGAGGTTCTAAAGAAATGTTTGAACCATCAAAGATGCAATGGTATGTTGTTCAGGCCTTATCAGGTTGTGAAAAAGATGTAGCTAAATCCTTACAAGATCATATCAAATTACATGAAATGGATAGTTTTTTTGGAAAAGTCATGGTTCCCATTGAAGAAGTACTTGAAATGAAACGAGGCCAACGTCGTAAAAGCGAACGAAAATTCTTTCCTGGTTATGTATTAGTACAGATGATTATGAATGAAGATAGTTGGCATCTAGTACGTAATGTTCCAGGAATTATGGGATTTGTAGGAGGAACTTTTGATCATCCAATTCCATTAACCGAACAAGAATTTCAAGCGATATTAAAACGTATTAAACGAGCCGAAAACAAACCAAAACCGAAAATATTATTCGAAGCGGGAGAAATTGTGCGGGTGAATGAAGGACCTTTTGCAGATTTTCATGGAGTAGTTGAAGAAATAGACTACGAAAAAAATCGTTTAACTGTTTCAGTCTCAATTTTCGGACGTTCTACTCCAGTAGAATTAGATTTTGATCAAGTTGACAAAGCTTAATTGGGTAGAGAGTTAAGGAAATAAAATGGCTAAAAAAGTACAAGCTTATGTAAAATTGCAAATTGCGGCTGGAATGGCTAATCCAAGTCCTCCTGTTGGACCAGCGTTAGGCCAACAAGGAGTAAATATTATGGAATTTTGTAAATCTTTTAATACCAAAACGGAAGGTTATGAAAAAGGGTTACCACTTCCAGTGATTATTACAGTTTATTCCGATCGTTCTTTTACATTTGTTATAAAAACACCTCCAGCTGTTGCTTTATTAAAAAAAGCAGCCGGAATTTCATTAGGATCTAGTAAACCAAATCAAGAGAAAGTTGGTAATGTAACTTATAAACAGATTCGTGAAATAGCAGAAGCTAAAGCTGCTGATTTAACTGGAACTGATATTGACGCTATGATTCGATGTATTGAAGGTACAGCTATTTCTATGGGATTGAATGTAATAAAGGATTGAAAATAAATGTCTAAATTGTTTAAGCGCCAGAGGGTTATCGGTGAGAAAATCGATAAAAATTATTCCTATTCATTTCAAGAAGCGGTGATGATTTTAAAAAAATTAGCAAGTACTAATTTTATTGAAAGCGTAGATGTTGCTATCAATTTGGGTATTGATATCAGCAAAAATCATTCAATTATTCGTGGAAATGTAGTTTTACCACATGGTACTGGTAAAGTACCAAGAGTAGCTGTATTTACTGAAGGAGAAAATATTCGTGCAGCAAAAGAAGCAGGTGCAGAACTAGTGGGCATGAATGAATTAGCTAAGATAATTCAAGCTGGAAAAATAGATTTTGACATTGTTATTGCATCACCAGATGCAATGCCGTTAGTTAGTAAATTAGGTCCAATTTTAGGACCACGAGGATTAATGCCGAATCCCAAAATGGGAACTGTTAGTTCTAATATTAGTAAAAGCGTACAAAATGCCAAGAAGGGACAAATTAATTATCGGAGTGATAAGTACGGTATTATTCATAGTACTATAGGGAAAATAAATTTTCCTTATAGTCATCTAAAAGAAAATTTAGAAAGTTTATTAGAAGCACTTATAAAAATTAAACCTTCTCAAGCTAAGGGGATATATATAAAAAAAATTAACTTGTCTAGTACTATGGGTGCAGGTATAACTATAGATCAATCTAGTTTAAGGTTAATAAGTTAAAACCAAATCATATGCCAGATGAAAAAAACCAGGGATAGGCAGTCGTAGTATAAGTGCAGTAAGTCACTTTATTTAAAGTTAATTAAATATTAGACTTGGAGTAAAAAATAATAATGGCATTAAAATTAAAAGCAAAAAAAGCTATTGTAAAACAAGTAAATGAAATTGCTAAAAAAGCAGTATCAGTAGTGTTATCAGAGAATCGTGGAATAACAGTAAATAAGATCAACGCTTTGCGTAAATCTGCTCGTGAAGTAGGGGTGTCGATGCATGTGGTACGTAATACTTTGTTACGTATTATTGTGAATGGAACATCTTTTAAAGGATTAGAAAATTTATTAGTTGGTCCTACACTAATTGCTTTTTCTCATCAACATCCGGGAGCGGCTGCTCGATTATTGAAGGATTTCGCTAAACATAATATAACCTTCAAGATTAAAGCTGCAATTTTTGAGGGAAAGTTAATGCTAACTGAAGAAGAAATAGAATCTTTAGCAACACTTCCAACTTACGAAGAAGCATTAGTGAAACTTATAAAAGCTCTACAAGAAGCATCTATTGGAAAATTAATTCGTACTATTATGGCATGTCGCCATCAAAAATCTATTAATTCTCATTTAACATAGATAATTTAGTAATTGAATACTTATTCAACTAACTCATCATTTTATGGTTTTTTATTTTATTGGTTAATTTATAAATTATTACTGACTATTAGGAATAATAATTGTTATGTCTATTATCACTAAAGAAGATATCCTAGAAGCTATTGCAAAAATGTCTGTAATCGAAATTACAGATCTAGTCTCTGCTATAGAAAATAAATTTGGGGTTTCAGCTGCTGCTCTAACTGTTCCTTCTGTAACTTCATCAGGATCAAGCACTGAAGAAATTGAGGAACAAACGGAATTTGATGTTGTTTTAACTGCAATTGGTAATAATAAAATTGCATTAATTAAAGCAGTACGAGGAATAACCGGTTTAGGATTAAAAGATGCTAAAGATTTAGTTGAGTCGGCACCGGTTATAATTAAAGAAAGCATTAGTAAAGAGAACGCTGATGCTATCAAAAAAACATTAGAAGAGGCTGGTGCTTCTATTGAACTTAAATAAATCCAATAATAAGACAAGCTGTTTCTTCAATTAAGTAAGATTAAGTTCTATGTATGGTGTAACATAAGCGGGCTAATTATACCCGCCTATTTATGCCTTCTTGTAAGTAGATCCAAAAGATATGGTGTTCATTGTTATTTAAAACATTGAGTGTTTTTTCAACAAATAAACTAAGGAACCCTAAAATTTATGGCTGAATCTTATTCCCATACAGAAAAAAAACGCATCCGTAAGGATTTTGGTAAACGTTCACTATTATTAGATGTTCCGTATCTTCTTTCTATCCAATTAGATTCATTTCAAAAATTTGTATCTAAAGATCCCGAAGGTAATTCGGGTTTAGAAGCGGCATTTCGTTCGATTTTCCCTATTAAAAACCATAATTGTAATTATGAATTGCAGTATATTAGTTATCGACTAGGTAATCCAATCTTTAATGTAAAAGAGTGTCAAATGCGTGGATTAACCTTTTCTGCTTCCTTACGGGTGATAGTGCGTCTAGTAATGTATGATAGGGAATCTCCAGGTTCTGAAAATATTAATGTAAAATCTATTAAAGAACAGGAAGTATATATGGGAGAAATTCCTCTTATGACGCAAAATGGTACCTTTGTAATCAATGGAATTGAAAGAGTTATAGTATCTCAATTGCATCGTAGTCCCGGAGTTTTTTTTGACAGTGATAAAGGAAAAACTCATTCTTCAGGTAAAGTATTATATAATGCTCGTATTATTCCATATCGAGGATCATGGTTAGATTTTGAATTTGATCCTAAAGATCATCTGTTTATTCGTATAGATAGACGTCGTAAATTACCAGTCACTATTATTTTACGTGCTATGAATTATAGCACCGAAGAAATTCTTGATATTTTTTTTGATAAAGTAAAATTTGAAATAAAAAATAATAAATTAAAAATGGAATTAGTTCCTGAAAGATTACGTGGAGAAACTATTCCTTTTAATATTGAATCTAATGGCATTATTTATGTTGAAAAAGGTAGACGCATTACATCTAGACATATTCGTCTATTGAAAAAAGATCATTTAAAAGAGATTGAAGTTCCTATTGAATATATTGTAGGTAAAGTAGTTGCGAAAGATTACTATAATTCTATCACCGGAGAATTAATCTGTAGTGCAAATACTGAATTATCACTAGAATTATTAGATAAGATTAGTCAAGCAGGATATAAATTTATTTATACTATATTTACTAATGATCTTGATCATGGACCTTATATTTCAGAAACAATGCGTATTGATCCTTCTACTGACAAATCTAGTGCTTTGATGGAGATTTATCGTGTAATGCGACCAGGAGAACCTCCAACATGTGAAAATGCAGAAATTTTATTTAAAAATCTGTTGTTTTCAGAAGATAAATATGATTTATCATCAGTAGGACGCATGAAATTAAATCTTTC
Organism: Candidatus Dasytiphilus stammeri; assembly: GCA_045690015.1. Lineage (GTDB taxonomy): Bacteria > Pseudomonadota > Gammaproteobacteria > Enterobacterales > Enterobacteriaceae > Dasytiphilus > Dasytiphilus stammeri_I. Next base: position 169,186 of record CP145877.1, on the reverse strand, counting down.
AGTAAATCAAAAAGATGTTCCAGGTCTAGGAATTTTAACTCCCCATGATATTATCAATGTTATAAAAAAACTGATTAGTATTCGTAATGGTAAGGGAAGTATAGATGATATAGATCATTTAGGAAATCGGAGGATTCGTTCGGTGGGTGAAATGATTGAAAATCAATTTCGCATTGGTTTAATACGCTTAGAACGAGCAGTAAAAGAGAGATTATCAATAAATGATACTGATTTAATACCTCAAGATCTTGTAAATGCAAAACCTATTTCTGCCGCTGTAAAAGAATTTTTTATTTCAAGTCAGTTGTCGCAATTTATGGATCAAACTAATCCTTTATCAGAAGTAACTCATAAACGTCGTATTTCAGCTCTAGGACCCGGAGGATTAACCAGAGAACGAGCTGGATTTGAAGTGAGAGATGTTCACCCAAGTCATTATGGCCGACTATGTCCTATAGAAACTCCAGAAGGGCCAAACATTGGTTTAATTAATTCTTTATCAGTATATGCTCAAACTAATGAATATGGTTTTTTAGAAACTCCCTATCGGGTAGTACGTGAAGGAAAAGTAACGGATGAAATTCATTATCTTTCTGCCATGCAAGAAACTAACTATATTATTGCTCCTGCAAACGCGCCTGTAGATAAAAATTCAATTTTTAAAGAAGAGATGTTAGCTTGTCGTGTTCAAGGTGAATCAGCTTTATGCAATCGTAAACTAATTAATTATATTGATATTGCTCCTCAGCAATTAGTATCAGTAGGAGCATCGCTTATACCATTTTTAGAGCATGATGATGCTAATCGTGCTTTAATGGGAGCTAATATGCAGCGTCAAGCAGTACCAACGTTACGATCGGAAAAGCCTTTAGTAGGTACAGGTATGGAAAGAACAGTAGCTATTGATTCAGGAGTTTCAGTAATGGCTCAACGATCTGGAAAAATAGAATATGTGGATGCATCTAAGATTGTAGTTAAAGTTAAAGAAGATGAAATCTATGAAAGTCAAATCGGAATTGATATTTACAATTTAACTAAATATGCTCGCTCAAATCAAAATACATGTATTAATCATAAACCTTGTGTATCAATAGGTGATTTAGTAAATCAAGGAGATCTATTAGCAGATGGACCATCTATTGATCTTGGAGAACTTGCACTTGGTCACAATATGCGAGTAGCGTTTATGCCATGGCATGGTTATAATTTTGAAGATTCAATTCTTATTTCTGAACGTTTAGTACATGAAGATCTTTTTACTAGTATTCATATTCAGGAATTTTCGTGCATATCTCGTGATACTAAATTAGGTCCTGAAGAAATTACATCAGATATACCAAATGTCAGTGAAAGTGCATTATCTAAATTAGATGAATCTGGTATAGTTTATATTGGTGCAGAGGTTTCGGGAGGTGACATATTAGTAGGAAAAGTTACACCTAAAGGTGAAACACAATTAACACCAGAAGAGAAACTCTTAAGGGCAATTTTCGGAGAAAAAGCTTCAGATGTTAAAGATTCTTCTCTGCGGGTTCCAAATGGGGTATCAGGTTCAGTGATTGATGTACAAATATTTACCCGTGATGGTCTAAAAAAAGATAAGAGAAGTATTGAAATAGAAGAAATGTTAATTACTCAGGCACAAAAGGATTATTACGAGCAATTAGATTTTTTACAAAAAAAGTTCGAGTCAATTATAGAAAATTTCTTATTATCATGTGGAATATCTAAAGAAAAGTTCAATAGATTTGAATTAGAAAATTTGTCTAACATTCATTTAGATGAGGAAAACAAGCAAAAAGAATTAAATTCAATTATTGCACTATTTAGTGATTTTAAAGATCAGATAAAATCTGAATATGAAGAGAAATATAATAAAATTACTGAAGGTGATGATTTAGCTCCAGGAGTATTAAAAGTAGTTAAAGTTTGCTTAGCGGTAAAACGTCAAATTCAACTAGGAGATAAGATTGCTGGTCGACATGGTAATAAAGGAGTAATATCTAAAATTAATCCAATCGAAGATATGCCATATGATGAAAATGGAGTTCCAGTAGATATAATATTAAATCCTTTAGGTGTTCCATCTCGAATGAATATTGGTCAAATTTTAGAAACTCATTTAGGAATGGCAGCAAAAGGTATTGGAGAGCAAATTAATAGGTTGCTCAAACAATATAAATGTGCGGCTATCTTAAGAAATTTTATTCAAAAAGTGTATAATATAGGAACAAATTTAAGAAATCCGGTAGATTTAAATACTTTTTCTGATTCCGAGATTATACAATTGGCAGAAAATTTTTGTAAGGGTATCCCAGTTGCCACTCCCGTATTTGATGGTGCTACCGAGTCAGAAATTAAACAAATGCTTCAGTTAGCTGATTTACCAACATCTGGTCAAATTACTTTATTTGATGGACGCACGGGGGATAAATTTGAACGGCCGGTTACGGTTGGATATATGTATATGTTGAAATTAAATCATTTAGTTGATGATAAAATGCATGCTCGTTCTACTGGTTCTTATAGTCTAGTAACCCAACAGCCTTTAGGTGGTAAAGCACAATTTGGTGGACAACGTTTCGGGGAAATGGAAGTTTGGGCTTTAGAAGCGTATGGGGCGGCTTACACTCTACAGGAAATGCTGACTATTAAATCTGATGATGTTAATGGTAGAACTAAAATGTATAAAAACATTGTAGATGGTAATCATGAAATGGAACCAGGCATGCCAGAATCATTTAACGTTCTACTAAAAGAAATTAGATCATTAGGAATAAACATAGAATTAGAAGAAAAGTAATAAATATTTAATAGTAAATAGAATCGAAAAAATACACTAATGACTGATTAGTATTATTTATACCAGTAGGGAGCTTCATTTGTGAAAGATTTACTAAACCTTTTAAAGTCGCAACAAAGTAAAACTCAAGAATTTGACGCTATTAAAATTTCTTTAGCATCTCCAGATATGATTCGTTCTTGGTCGTTTGGCGAGGTTAAAAAACCAGAAACCATTAATTATCGTACATTTAAACCAGAACGTGATGGTTTATTTTGTGCACGCATTTTTGGACCAATAAAAGATTATGAATGCTTATGTGGAAAATATAAACGTCTAAAGCATAGAGGCGTAATTTGTGAAAAATGTGGCGTTGAAGTTACACAAACTAAAGTACGTCGTGAACGTATGGCACATATAGAACTTGCTTCTCCTATAGCACATATTTGGTTTTTAAAATCTTTACCATCACGTATAGGTTTATTGTTAGATATGCAACTTCGTGATATAGAACGGATTTTATACTTTGAATCATATGTAATTGTCGATGAAGGAGTAAGTAATCTAGAACGTGGTCAAATTTTAACAGAAAAACAATATTTTGATGCCTTGGAAGAGTTTGGGGATGAATTTGAGGCTAAAATGGGAGCAGAAGCTATTCAACATCTTTTAAGGAATGTAAATCTACAAAGTGAATGTCAACAGCTTCGTGAAGAACTTGAGAAGACTACTTCCGAAAGTAAACGCAAAAAATTAGCTAAGCGCATTAAGATATTAGAATCTTTTATACAATCGGGGAATAAACCCGAATGGATGATTCTAAGCGTTTTACCAGTATTACCCCCTGATTTACGTCCTCTAGTACCATTAGATGGTGGTCGTTTTGCAACTTCAGATTTAAATGATTTATATCGTCGTGTCATCAATCGTAATAATAGATTAAAAAGATTATTAGAATTAGCTGCTCCCGATATCATCGTACGAAATGAAAAGAGAATGTTACAAGAAGCAGTTGATGCTCTTTTAGATAATGGTCGACGTACTCGCGCTATTACAGGTTCTAATAAACGTGCTTTAAAGTCTCTAGCTGATATGATTAAAGGTAAACAAGGAAGATTTCGGCAAAATTTATTAGGCAAACGTGTTGATTATTCAGGTCGTTCAGTCATTACTGTGGGACCTTATTTACGTCTACATCAATGTGGTTTACCAAAAAAAATGGCATTGGAATTGTTTAAACCTTTTATTTATGGAAAGTTAGAGTCACAAGGCTTAGCAACTACTATAAAAGCTGCAAAAAAAATGGTTGAAAAAGAAGAACCTATCGTATGGGATATACTTGAAGATGTAATTCGTGAACATCCAGTATTATTAAATAGAGCTCCAACTTTACATCGGTTAGGAATTCAAGCTTTTGAACCAGTTTTAATTGAAGGTAAAGCAATTCAGCTACATCCTCTGGTATGTGCTGCATATAATGCAGATTTTGATGGAGATCAAATGGCAGTTCATGTACCATTAACCTTAGAGGCACAATTGGAAGCTCGTGCATTGATGATGTCGACTAATAATATTCTTTCTCCTGCGAATGGTGAACCAATTATTGTTCCATCTCAGGATGTAGTTTTAGGATTATATTATATGACTAGAGATAAAGTGAATGCAAAAGGAGAAGGCATGATCTTAATCGATCCTAAAGAAGCTGAACATATTTATCATGCAGGATTAGCAGAACTACATGCGCGTGTAAAAGTACGAATTACAGAATATGTTAAAAAAGATAATGAAGCAGGTTTATTATCTAAAACTAGTTTAGTAAATACTACTATTGGTAGGGCTATTTTTTGGATGATTGTACCTAAAGGTTTACCATATAATCTAGTAAATCAAACTTTAGGCAAAAAATCTATCTCAAATTTATTAAATGCATGTTATCGTCTTTTAGGATTAAAAGAAACTGTTTTATTTGCTGATCAAATTATGTATCGTGGTTTTGCCTATGCTACCCGTTCTGGTGCATCAGTTGGTATTGATGATATGATTATTCCAAATAATAAAGAAGAAATAGTGAAAGAAGCAGAAAAAGAAGTAGCAGCTATTCAAGATCAATTTAATTCAGGTTTAGTGACTGCAGGAGAACGTTATAATAAAGTAATAGATATTTGGGCAACTGCAAATGAACGTATTGCTAAAGCCATGATGGAAACTCTTTCAATAGAAAAAGTAAAAAATAGCAAAGGTCAAGAAGAAATACAAAATTCCTTCAATAGTATTTTTATGATGGCAGATTCAGGTGCTCGAGGTTCAGCTGCACAAATACGTCAATTAGCAGGAATACGTGGTTTAATGGCGAGACCAGATGGTTCTATTATTGAAACTCCAATTACGGTTAATTTTCGTGAAGGTCTTAATGTACTTCAGTATTTCATTTCTACACATGGAGCTCGTAAAGGATTAGCAGATACTGCGTTAAAAACTGCAAACTCTGGATATTTAACTCGTAGATTAGTTGATGTAGCACAAGATTTAGTTGTAACCGAAGATGATTGTAAGACTATTGAGGGGATTTTAATGACCCCAGTAATTGAAGGAGGTGAAATTAAGGAATCTCTACGAGAACGAGTATTAGGTCGTGTAACTGCACAAGATATATTAAAACCCAATAGTACAGATGATATATTGATATCACGCAATACTTTATTAAATGAACAATTGTGTGAGCTCTTAGAGAATAATTTTATCGATGCGGTAAGAGTACGTTCAGTAGTTACTTGTAATACTAATTTTGGAGTATGTGCTTACTGTTATGGGAGGGATTTAGCACGGGGCCATTTGATTAACAAGGGCGAAGCAGTAGGAGTTATAGCAGCTCAATCTATTGGAGAACCCGGTACCCAGTTAACTATGCGTACCTTTCATATAGGAGGTGCTGCATCACGTTCTGCAGCAGAATCAAGTATTGAAGTAAAGAATGATGGATGGTTAAAATTAATCAATGCAAAATTTGTTAAAAATTCTGAGAAAAAATTAGTTATTACATCTAGAAATGTAGAATTAAAAATAATCGATGAATTAGGTCGCACTAAAGAAAATTACAAAGTACCTTATGGTGCTATTCTAACCAAAGAAAATCAGGAAAGGGTTCATGCAGGTGAAATAATATCTAATTGGGATCCACATACAATGCCTATCATAACAGAGGTTAGTGGTTTTATTAAATTTACAGATATGATTGATGGGCAAACTATCATTCGTCAAACTGATGAATTAACTGGTTTATCTTCTATGGTAGTTTTAGATACAGCAGAACGTCCTTCTGGAAGTAAAGATTTAAGACCAGCTTTAAAAATTGTTTATGATGATGGACAAGAAGTACTTTTACCAGGTACAGATATGCCAGCACAATATTTTCTTCCTGGTACAGCAATTATTCAGCTTGAAGATAATATCTGGGTAAATTCTGGAGATACTCTAGCAAGAGTACCTCAAGAATCAGTAGGTACAAAAGATATTACAGGAGGATTACCTCGTGTTGCAGATCTGTTTGAAGCTCGTCGTCCTAAAGAACCGGCAATACTAGCAGAAATTGAGGGAATAGTTTCTTTTGGTAAAGAGACTAAAGGAAAACGCCGCTTAGTAATAACCCCCTTAGATAAAGATAATCAAGCATACGAAGAAATGATTCCGAAATGGAGACAATTGAATGTTCTTGAAGGAGAATATGTAGAACGTGGTGATGTAATTTCTGATGGTCCAGAATCTCCACATGATATTTTACGGTTACGTGGAATACACGCGGTAACAGAATATATTACAAATGAAGTGCAGGAAGTTTATCGTTTACAAGGAGTGAAAATTAATGATAAACATATTGAAGTTATTGTACGCCAGATGTTACGTAAAGTAACTATTAAGAATGCTGGAGATTCTATCTTTTTAGATGGAGAACAAGTAGAATATTCTAGAGTTAAAATAGTAAATAATGAATTACAAAAAAAGGGTAAAATTAAAGCCACTTATCAACGTGATTTATTGGGAATTACTAAAGCATCTTTAGCAACGGAATCTTTTATTTCAGCCGCTTCATTTCAGGAAACTACACGTGTATTAACAGAAGCAGCAGTAGCAGGTAAAAATGATGAACTACGAGGATTAAAAGAAAATGTGATAGTAGGTCGATTAATTCCTGCAGGTACTGGTTATTCTCATCATCAACAAAGATTACGCCGACGTAAAAAAATGGCACAAAAAATTACTAGTGAAGAAGCTACGGCAACTTTGGCAGAATTATTAAACTCTGATGAAATTATAAATTAGTTAATTGTACTTATTATAAAATATGTATGCGTACTTCTCAATACATTCTCTTTACATTAAAATCAACACCTAAGAATACAGAAATTATTAGCCATCAGTTAATGTTACGTGCGGGATTAATTCGTCAGATAGCATCTGGTTTATATAGTTGGTTACCTACAGGTATACGTATATTAAGAAATATGGAACAAATAGTACGTAACGAAATGAATAAAATAGGTGCTTTAGAGATTTATATGCCATTAGTTCAACCTGCTGAATTATGGCAAGAAAGCGGTCGGTGGAACCAATATGGACCAGAGTTACTACGTTTAGTTGATCGTAAAAGTCGTAATTTTGTATTAGGTCCTACGCATGAAGAAATTATTACAGCTTTAATGCGTACTGAGCTTAATTCATATAAACAATTACCATTAAATTTATATCAAATTCAAACTAAATTTCGTGATGAAATTAGACCACGTTTTGGTGTAATGCGATCACGGGAATTTATCATGAAAGATGCTTATTCGTTCCATATGAACCAAGAATCTCTAGAAGAAATGTATACAATAATGTATAGTACTTATACTAAAATACTTAAGAAGTTAAATTTACATTATCGCGTAGTACTAGCTGATACTGGTGCTATTGGCGGAAATATTTCTCATGAATTTCAAGTATTGAGTAAAAAAAATTCTCAATATTTAAACCAACCTAATGATGTTACTGGTAAATCTTTAAATATTAGTAGTAGAGATTTTATCGAAGTAGGACATATTTTTAAATTAGGTACACAATATTCTAGCATTATGCATGCTACAATAAAAAATAAGCAAGGAAATTACCAACTAATATCAATGGGCTGTTATGGAATAGGTATTTCTCGTTTGATAGCAGCTGTGATTGAACAGCATCATGATGAGAATGGCATTATATGGCCAACTGCATTAGCACCATTTCAAGTAGCAATTTTGCCTATAAATTTTCATAAGTCTATACATGTTAAAAGTATCGCTGAAAAAATATATCATTCACTATCTGTAGAAGGTATTGAAACCATTCTCCATGATCGATCAGATCATATAGGTGTAATGTTAGCTGATATAGATTTAATAGGAATTCCGCACATAGTTATTATTAGCGATCGCCATTTAAAGTTCCAGGAAGTGGAATATAAAAAAAGAAATAAAGAAGAAAGTATATTAATAAATACTAAAAGTATTGTTAGTTTTCTTACGAAGAAAATTCAATCTTGAATTAGCTAATTTGATCCAATTTTAAATACCAACCATTTTTATTAGATGTAGATGTATAACCTTCCTTGGTTACAAAAATACCTAATGCAGCTATTAATATTTCATTATAAAAAATCAATGGTATACGTTCTCGTAACCATGGAGGAATAGAAAATTCCTGCCAAAGTTTTTTGATCAAACGATGTCCTGCAGCACGTCCTAATATTGAAAACTTTCCTTTAGCTTTAAAACGTATAGTAACATTTTCTCCTATGTTGGGACAACGTATAAACATCCCTTCACTTTCACTGTGATGTAATTTTCTAACTACACCTAATTTATTAGGTAACTTCAATGGTAACCACGGAAATTTCCAATGTAGTATGTGTTCTTTCATTGAAGGAATTATAGAAACTAAATAGATAGCATTACGATAACGTCTAATTTGATATATTCCAAGTTTTATACTTGGTGATGCATCTTTACGACTGCATATTATTTCACGCCAAATAGATTTAATTATTTTAAAAGATGGTATAACATTATGGTTAATTAGCCATTGTCTAATGATTGCATAAACCTTAATTTCGCTATATTTGTATAAATGGTCTATTATTAAACTTCCATCAGATTTAGTTAAATCTTGGAGAATTTCGGTTAAGAAATCACGTAATAATTTTTCTTGATATGCACAAATTTTAGCACTACGCATTACAGCTTTACTAAAGTGAGGCCACTTATTTTTTAATACCGATAATACTTTAAGACGTAAAAAATTACGATCAAAAGAGGTATCCTCATTGCTATGATCATTAATCCAATCTAAATTATGTTGATAAGCCCATTTTTCAATGTTTTTCCTCTCTTGCATTAAAAATGGTCGTAATAGCATTTTTCCTTCCATGGTATTCCTTATTAAAGGCATACAGGATAATCCTGACGGTCCACTACCTCGTTTTAATGCTAAAAAAAATGTTTCACATTGATCATCCATATGATGTGCAGTTAATAAAATTTCTTCTGGTAAAACGGCCTTAAAAAGAGCATTATAACGTGCAATCCGACTAGCACCTTCAATTCCTTTATCTTGTTTATTCTTTGAATCTAATTTAATACTAATGGTTGAGAAAGGAATTTTCCATTTAAAACATTGTTGTTTACAGTGCTGCGTCCATGAATTTGCATAATGGCTAATACCATGGTTAATATGAATAGCACGCAATTGTAATTGAGAATTCAGTTTACGCAATTGTGTTAATTGATGTAATAATACGGTAGAATCTATACCCCCACTATAAGCAATTAACAGTTTTAAATGGCCATTTAAGTTGTTTTTTAATTGATTGAGAATCATTTCCATAAAATAAGTTCCAAATATCACTTGACTTAGAGCTAATGAGGAATGAACTCTAGTATCACCTGTTCATTTCCTAATAATCTTCGTAGATTATTGATTAAATCAGTGGTAGGTGATACCATCCAAACAGGCTCTAAATGTAATCTAACTCTAGCTACCATACTCTGATAGTATAGATGTATTGGTATAGATCCAGAATGGTATTTTTTTAAACAATAACTGATTTTATTTAAAAATTCTTGATTAATTTGATTGCTATTTAGCAATATAGTAATTGCACTAACATATTTCTTACGTGCTTCTTGAAGATCAAGAATCTGACTCGCTATGATCTTTCTTTGATTAAAATCATCAATACTTACTTTACCACTAATAATCAGAAGATTTTCTTTTTTTAAGAAATGTTGATTTTTTTCTAATAAATCAGCAAACAATAATACCTCTATACAACTCGAACTATCATCCAAAGTACAAATACCTATGCGATTACCACTTTTTACAGTAAAAATCCGTTTTTTGACCAATAAACCAACTACTTTGATAAAATCTCCCGGTTGATAAGAATCAATATCTATCAAATTAATATTGGTATAGTTTTTTATTTCATTCTTATATTCATTTATAGGATGACCGGTAAAGTATCTCCCTAGAGTTTCTCGTTCTCCTGATAACCATATATTTTCGGGTAATTGCACTACTTCTTTATCTTTATATATTTCTATCGGATTTTTTTCTGTTATACATCCAAACATATCTTTCTGACCACTGTTTTGAATTTTAGTATACTGAGAGGCAATTTTAAATGTATCATCTAAGACATTTAACATAAATCCTCTACTTTGGCCTAAGGAATCTAAAGCACCGGATTTAATCAAGATAGTTAATACGCGACGATTAATTTTTTTTAGATCTATACGTATACAAAGATCCAAGAGGTTTTGAAAAATTCCGGCTTTTTTTCTGGCTTTGATAATTTCCTCTATAGCTCTTACCCCTATTCCTTTAATTGCTCCAAGACCATAAATAATTTCATTTTTATCATTAACATAAAAATAATATTCGCCCGTATTAATATTTGGTGGAAGAAGTTTTTTTCCAGTTCGTAAAATTTCTTCAGAAAAGTCTACAAGCTTTTCAGTGTTATCCATATCGAAAGTCATGACGGCAGCCATAAATTCTTCATAGTAGTGGGTTTTTAACCACACTGTGTAATAAGATAATAAAGCGTAAGCGACCGAATGTGATTTATTAAACCCATATCCTGCGAATTTTTCCAATAAATCAAATATTCTCATGGCCAGTTCACCATTAATACCTTTTTTTTCTGCTCCAATCTTAAATCTTAATCGCTGTTGAGCCATTTCTTTGGATTTTTTTTTACTCATGGCTCGTCGTAAGATATCAGCTTCACCAAGTGTATAATCGGCTAAAATTTGAGCAATTTGCATTACTTGTTCTTGATAAAGAACTATACCATATGTGGGATCTAAAATTTTTTTTAAAGATGAATGTTGCCATTTCTTATCAGGATATGAAATCTCTTCAATTCCATGTTTACGTTTGATGAAATTATCTACCATACCCGATTGCAAAGGTCCTGGACGAAACAGAGCTATTAATGCAATTAAATCTTCAAAAGAATCTGGTTTCAATCTCTTAATAAGATCTTTCATACCTTTAGATTCTAATTGAAAAATGGCTGTTGTTTCTGCTTGTCTTAATAAAGAATAACTGTCATTATCATTTAATGCAATTTCTGTTATAGATAAAGGATATTGATGATTTTTTTCACGTTTTAAATTAATCATTTCTAATGCTTTACTAATAATTGTCAAAGTACGCAGTCCTAGAAAATCAAATTTTACTAATCCGATAGCTTCCACATCATTTTTATCAAATTGTGTAACAGGATTATTACCCTTTCCATCGCAGTAAATAGGCATAAAATCTGTAATTTTTGTAGGTGCTATGACAACACCTCCAGCGTGTTTACTAGCATTACGTATTACTCCTTCTAATTTTGAAGCTAGATCTATTAATTTTTTTACTTCTTCATTAGAATCATATAATTGACTTAATTGGGCTTCTATATTCAAAGCATGTTTTAAAGTTATTCCAATATGAGATGGAATTAATTTAGTTATACGATCTATAAAAGTATAAGAATAATTTAATACTCGACCTACATCTCTAATAGCTGCTTTAGCAGCCATAGTACCAAAAGTAATAATTTGTGAAACTGCTTCTCTTCCATAAGTTTTAGCTACATGATCTATTACCAGATCCCGTTTTTCCATACAAAAATCAATATCAAAATCTGGCATAGAAATACGTTCAGGATTTAAAAATCGTTCAAATAGCAAATCAAATTGTAACGGATCAATATCTGTAATATTTAACGCATAAGCTACTAAAGATCCAGCACCTGAACCACGACCTGGACCTACCGGTACTTGGTGTTGTTTTGACCACTGAATAAATTCCATAACTATTAAAAAATACCCTGGAAAACCCATTTGATTAATTACTTTTAATTCCATTTTCAAACGATCATCATATCTAGATCTTTTTTGTATCCGTAGATCCTCATTAGGAAATAAAGATTGGAGACGTTTTTCTAATCCCTGACGAGCCTGATTAATCAGATATTCCTCAGCACTCATAAATCCAGTATTAAATTGAGGCAGAAAGTATTTCTTTCCAAAATTAATAATTACATTACAACGTTTTGATATTTCTACCGTATTTTGTAGTGCTTCAGGAATATCGGCAAATAAATCACACATTTCTTTTTCATTGCGAAAATATTGATAGAGACTATAATTTAAAGGACGTTTAGGATCTAGCAAAGTATAACCATCATGAATAGCAACACGTATTTCATGTGCCTTAAAGTCTGAGGATTCGAGGAAACAAACTTCATTTGTAGCAACTACAGGAAGATTATTTTTTCTAGCTAAATCCATCGCTGCATGTAAATAAGTTTCTTCATTAGGTCTTTTAGTACGAATTAACTCTAAATAGTATCTCTCAGGAAAATACTTTTTATAAAAATCAATAAAATTTAAAACTAAGGAAGCATTATTTTTTAATAAATTCTTTCCAATATCACCATTACAACCACCCGATAATAATATAATTCCTTCCGAAAACTCAGCTAACCATTCATGTTTGATAGTTGGTCCGGGTTGTAAATTATATCCCTGTTGATAAGCCCGTGAAATTAGTCTAATAATATTGCGATATCCTATATTATTAATAGCGATTGTAGTAAGATTACATAATTCATTCGGCATAATTGGATGATAAAGTTTAAAATCAGTTCCTATGATTGGTTTTATACCTTTTTGCCATGTATAAGAATAAAATTTGATTACACCAAATAGGTTAGTAAAATCTGTAAGACCCATTGCAGGCATATTTAATTCAGCTGCCTTTTTTACAAGCATATCAATTTTAGCTAACCCATCTTTAATAGAATAATCACTATGAATACGTAGATGAATAAAACGAGGTTGTCTCATATTAATATTTTATTGATGTAAAACCCTTAGATTAGATTACTTTCGATTAATAATTCTTAAATAGAAAAATTTTAATTATTAGTTGACAGATTTTTAATTATCCTTTTTCTGCGAATACACTTTATTAATGCTGTACAAACCAGTTCTTTATTGACTTTTGCAATACATTTAAAAACAGTTAAACCTTGACGTTCTTTAATAAATTCTATTTCTAAGATCATTTGATCTCCAGGAAAAACAATCCGTTTAAATCTGGCTTTATCAATAGCGATTAAATAATAAAACCAATCGGATTTTAATGTTCCTAAGCTTTTCACAGCAAGAATCCATGAAGCTTGTGCTAAAGATTCAATGATTAAAACTCCAGGGAAAACTGGATTTTGAGGAAAATGCATGTATAAAAATGGGTCATTAATTGAAACCTCTTTTATTGCAGTTAAAGAATGTCCTTTTTTAAAATGGGTAATGCAATCAATCAATAAAAAAGGAAAACGATGTGGTAAAATTTTAATAATTTCTTCAATTGGCAAAATTTTGCTTTATCCTCAAAAGACTATCTTGAGATAATTTCATGTTTTTAATAAAAATATTATTTTGAATTCATATTTTTTATGACTGTATCAGTCATATCCTTTAAATTATGATCATAAATAATAGCATCTGCATCAAACACCATTTCATAATTTTCATTAATAGCTATTTTTCTTACTATATCTCGTATCAGAGCTAAAAGTTTATTTTGTTCTTCAATTTGACGATGTTGTTTATCATTTTCGAATAATTGTATCTCATTAGCTAATTTTTGACGTTGTAAAATTATTTCTTGTTCTAATTTATTGTGTTCAATATTATTCATTGCCGAACCATCATATTGTAGATGTTGCATTTGTTTTTGAAAATTCAATTCCATATTTTGAATAGTATTAGCCCTGTCTTTAAATTCTTCTTCTAATTTTTTAGCAATTACTTTAACTTGGGGAAGTTGTTGAAAAATTTTTCCCATGTTCACAAGAGCAAATTTACTTTGGGTGATGGTATGAGCTGTAGTTGAAGTTAAATAACCAATTGTACATATAGCTATAAACGATAGAACATATAAAACTTTTTTCACTCTAAAACTCCTTAACGATTGATTTTATAATAAATTAGGTAATTTTTACATTATATTACCAATTAGTTCCAAAACTAAATTGAAATGATTCTACTTGATCTCGATGATCTTTTTTTATAGGCTTAGAATATACTACTATGACTGGTCCAAATGGTGATATCCATCGAAAATTTATTCCGGTAGAAATACGTATTTTACTGAAATTTATATAATTATTAATAAAATGGTTATTGTTTTTGGTAAAGCAATTTTTCCAATGATCATTAATCACAGTAACTGTACCAATATCAATAAATATTGATGCTCTCATAAAACCTAAAGAATTATTATAAATAATCGGATTAATTATAGGAGCAAGAATTTCAATACTGGCCACAGTAATTAGATTTCCTCCTATTGTATCTTTAGAAATACAGAGAGTGGTGTTTTTATTTTTACAAGAATACAATTTAGAATTATAATAAATAGCTCTTGTACCTATACTATTAATACTAAAACCACGTAAATAAGTGAGACCTCCTCCCGAAAAATTTTCGAAAAAAGGACTGGAATTTTTAATAAAAGTATTCATATATCCAATATGTCCATGTCCTAAAATAGCCCATGTATTGGGATTTTTTGGATAATTCATAATTGGTATATATCCCATAGAATCTAATGTAATTTGATAGTAAATATCATGAAAATCACTCCTAGATCTTGGAAATGGTACATATATGGTATTTAGAATTTTATTCTCAAGTCCATAAGTAGGAAATAGCTTTTGATTAAGACTATTATAGATCCATCCCGTTTTGAAATTGAAATTACTTTCAGTATATTGGTTTTTTGAAAGTAAATCGGGACTTTTTCCTTTATCGTGCAAATAACGCCAAATCTTCACTTGAGGCTGTATATTTGAAACATCATTATTAGCATAACCTATACCTATATCAATAAAATTATGCTTACTTATTGGAATTACTATATCATCATTAAATCCATAATTTTTATGTTCATATTTAGATATGTCATAGTTATATAAATTGTCAAAAAAAATGCTTTTACTAATACTAAATCCTTTAATAGTAAAATGCGGATTAATGATAGTAATATCACTATGAGTACTATCATTGCTTTTTTTGATTCCAAAACCCATGGTATAACCAGTACCTAACCAATTAGATTCTAATATCTTAATATGGTAACTTAAATGCTTTTCACCATCCCATCCCAATCCAAAACTTATATTACCTTTATTTTCTTGTTCTTTTAGTTGATAGATTATATCTACACTATTCAATATTTTTGATACACGTTGGATATCTATAGTTACTGTTTTAAAAAATCCAGTATTATTTAGTCGGTTTTGACCTTTTTTAACTAAATATTCATTAAACCATTTTCCTTCTCTTTGAGCAATTTGACGACGTAATACTGGATCTTGCGTAAGATGATTACCGCGAAAATAAATTCGATGAACATAATAACGTTGTCCAGTATTAATATTAACAATTAAATCAATTGTCTTATTATGTTTATTAATTATCTCGTTTATATTTACAGATGGCCAAATATATCCAGAAGTTTGAAGAACCTTACGGATGCATTTTTCTAATAGTTGCACTTTATTTATGTTATACCATTCTTCCTTTTTAAGGAAATAGAGTTTTTTCATTTCTTTTTCATTAATTCTAAAATTACCTTTAAACTTGATGGTTTTAATCTTATAACGTAAACCTTCATGAATATTTATAGTAATAAAAATTTTTTCTTTATTTGGTGTTAAATTAACTTGAGTATAAAAAATTTTAAAATTTGCATAACCATGAGAAAAATAAAATTTTCGTAACTTTTCTAAATCTTGATATAAAATTTGATTTTTATATTGGTTGTTATAATCACTAATAAATATTTTGAATTTAGATTTATCATGAAGTATAAAATTATGGCTTAATTGTCTATAATTAAATGCTTTATTACCTAATATATTAATCTTAGCAATCCTTGCTGCTTTTCCTTCTTTAAAAGATATTATTATTCCAACAGTATGGTGTTGTAGTGAGGTGATAATCATTTTTAGATGAAGATTATAGTATCCAAGGGAGTGATAGTGATTTTGGAGGTTTTGTTCTATTAAATATAATTTAGTACGATTCAAAATTTGACCTGGATGAATGTCATATTTAGATAAATCTTTAATAATAGATTGATTCGTAATAACATTATTACCTAAAATTTTAATAAAAGAAATAATAGGACGTTCTTTTAATTGAACAATTAAAGTATTGGCATCACGTGAAATTTTTACATTATCAAAATAATTTGTACTAAACAAAGCTCGAATGAGATGATTAATATCTTCTGTAGAAAGATTATCTCCAAGGCGGATAGGAAAATTCGTTAATACTGAGGTTACAGAAATTCGGTGTAATCCATGAAAACAAACATTTTGTATTAAAAATTTATGCTGTCCAAAAATGGTAGTATAAAGAAATAGTAAGGTTATAAATATAAAGATCTTGTTTAGTAGTGACATTTTATGTCTTCTCACTTTTCTTTATACATCATTCATTTAGTGATATTGACTAAAATGCGTGAACAATCATTAAAAATGGCAAGAGCCATAAGCAATATAACTAAGATTGTACCAATATTAAAAATAATGTGTTTAAATTTGTCTGAAATTGACTGTCTTTTAATTTTTTCAATTAAAATAAATAAAAGATATCCGCCATCTAAAATAGGTAAAGGTAATAAATTAATAATACCTAGATTAATACTAATTAATGCTAAAAACATTAGGTATGCTAGCCAACCGTGTTTTGCAGATATACTGGCTCCTTGTGCAATTGAAATTGGACCACTAATAGTATTAAGTGATATTTTACCAATTATTACTTTTTTCAAGATGCGAAAGGTTAATTTAGATAATTGCCAAGTTTTTCTTTCAGCACCTAAAACAGCAGCAATCGGATTATACTTTTGCTGATTTTTGAATCTATCATCTAACGGAACATAATGGGGAATGGCACCGAAAAAGCATTTTCCATTCTTCCACACACCATCTTTCCGATTGGAACTTAAATAAACTGAAAAGATTTGTGAGTTTCGTTTTATTACTAATTTAATAGTATGATTAAAATTATCACATATTAATTTCATTAGATCAGGCCAATTTTTTAATTGCTGACCATTTACTTTTAAAATTTTATCTCCATCCTGTAAACCAATTTTGCTTGCAATTGAATAAGGAGAAATTCTATCTAAAAGGAATTCTGTTTTTGATTGATAAGGCTGAATACCAATTGAAATTATGGGATCTTGTAGATTGGGATTAATATGCCAATTATGTAAATTAATTGATTTCACAATTTCCTTAGTAGATACTTGGTTAAAAGGTACCAGTTTTACAGGAATATTTGAACCTATTTGTGTGATTAATGCCATACGTACATCATTCCAGTTATAAGTTTCAATATCACCAATAGATTTAAATTCCATATTACGTGGAATTCCCGACTGAAATGCTATTGATCCTTCTTTTACTTCATGTATGATAGGTTTGATATTAGTTATACCATATACAAAAACTACCCAGTAGCAAATTATTGCTAAAATAAAATTAGCAATAGGACCTGCACTTATAATAGCTGCTTGATGTAATAAACTTTGATTATTAAAGTTTTGTTTAGGTTGTAAATTAGTTCTAATGTAAGTGGCGCTAGTATTTGTACTGAACATTTTAACATATCCACCAAATGGAAATAGACATATTATATAGCGAGTACCATAACGGTCATACCAAGATATCAATGTCTTGCCAAAACCAATTGAAAAACATTCAATAAATACTCCACAACGTCTAGCAACCAAAAAATGTCCATACTCATGGACTGTAATTAAAATACTCATTGCTATAATAAAAACGGTTATAGTTTGGAGTATATCTAACATAATAATTTCCTCTAATGACCAGCTTTAAATCTCCATAAAGAAAGATATGCAAATAAAATAGTGTTACTGTTGAACTATCTCTTAGGTCCAAGTCTTTTTGTAAAATACTTATTTATTACTCCTGCTAACATGCAAAGAAAAACCAGGATAAAAATGCAGGAATTATTCTTTCTATATTTTCACTGAACTTTAACAAACGGATCTCCACATATGTAGGTAGTATTAACTTTGATGAAATTTTTTATTTATACGATATTATAATTGATACTACCAAATCTACGTTCTCGTTGTGTAAAAACGGTTATTGCTTGTTTAAAAATCTGTTCATTAAAGTCTGGCCAAAGTACATCCGTGAAATATAATTCGGTGTAAGCTATCTGCCAAAGTAGAAAATTACTTAGTCGATATTCTCCTCCGGTTCTTATGAGAAAATCAACCGGAGCTAAATTATTAAGACATAAATATTTTGATAGATAAAACTCATCTATTAGATCAGGCTCTATTATTTTTTTCTGTACTAAATTGGCGATTTGCTTAATTGCATGAAGAATATCCCATCTACCTCCATAATTAGCAGCAATAGTAAGTACTAATCCAGTATTTTTTTTGGTAACTGCTTGCGCGTAACGAATACTGTGCTGTAATTGCACATTAAAACTACTCACATTACCAATAATGTGTAATTTTATATTATGTTGGTTTAATTTCCTCAAATTAGTATTCAGTGCCCATTTAAATAAATCCATTAATGCTATTACTTCTATTTTTGGTCGATTCCAATTTTCGCTGCTAAAAGCATAAAGAGTGAGTGCCTCTAATTGATGAGAAACTGCAAACTTGATTACTTTTTTTAAAGATTGAACTCCAGCTTTATGTCCAAAAATACGGAGTTTTCCTTGACGATTTGCCCACCGTCCATTACCATCCATAATAATGGCTACATGACGTAGTGGTTTAGTGTTATTTATCAGATTATAAGGCATAAAATCAATTAAGATCTAATAATAGAATATAGTGAATAAATTATAGTTGTAAAAATCTAATCTACTTAAAATGAGAAGATTAATTTTAGTTATAATTAAAAGAGGATAATAATTCTTTTATACTAATACGTATTAATCTATCTACTTCAATGACTTCTTCTATATTAGTAGGTTCTTGATTTTTACTATAAAAATATTCTAAAGCAGAGCTATTTATAGCTGGAATTGCTGTGAATGGTATTTTCTTATTAAGAAATGCGTTCACAGCTATTTCATTTGCAGCATTTAATATAATGGTAGCCAATTGTCCTTTTTTACATGCTTCTATTGCTAATTTTAAACATGGATAACGTTTTAAATCTGGTTTGAAAAAGGTTAATTCCTTAAGTTTTGTAAAATCTAATGGCATTACCGTATTGTGTATACGAGTTGGCCATGCCATAGCATGTGCTATTGGGATTTTCATATCTGGAAATCCCAATTGAGCTAATACACTACCATCAATATACCGTACCATAGAATGAATTATTGACTGAGGATGGATCAAAATTTCTAATTGCTCAGGAGAAGCATTAAATAACCAATGAGCTTCAATATACTCTAAGCCCTTATTCATCATGGTTGCTGAATCTACAGAGATTTTTTTACCCATTTTCCAATTGGGATGTGTACAAGCCTGTTCTGGAGTAATTTTCTTAAATTCTGAAATAGACAAATTTCGAAAAGGACCTCCCGAACCAGTTAAAATAATGCTCTGAATTCCATTATTTATTAAAGATATATTGCCTAACTGGTTTTGAATAATTGAAGGTAAACTCTGAAAAATTGCATTATGTTCACTATCTACAGGTAATAATGGTACTTTTGCAGTACATACTGCTTCCATAAAAAAACGACCAGATGTGACTAAAGATTCTTTATTTGCTAATAACACTTGCTTACCTGCTTTTATAGCAGCTATTGTAGGTCGTAAACCCACTACACCTACTAATGCAGACATTACCTGATCTACATCATCTAAACTAGCTAATTCACATGCTGCTTCTTCACCTGCAAGTACTTTGGTATTAGTATTCATTTCTTGTAAGCGATTTTGCAATAATTGTGCAGACTGTTTATCAAAAAGAGCGGCCCAATCTGGTTTAAACAAATGACATTGTTTAGTCATTAAATCAACATTACAACCTGCAACTAGAGCTTTCACTTTAAACAAGTGTGGATTTTCAGATACTATCTTCAATGTATTTGTACCTATAGATCCAGTAGAACCAAGTATTGTCAAATTTTTCATATTTTTTTAAAAAGAAAAAAGATCATTAATTTTTTTGTTTTGCATAATATCTATTTTTTTTATATAATCATTTGTAACTCGTTGAAGTTCCTCTGCTGTTCTATGCTCTTCATCTTCACTGATACTTTTATCTTTAAGCTGTTTTTTTAATTTTAGATTTAACTCACGTCGTATATTTCGTATACATATCTTTGCAGATTCGGCTTCCTTTTTTACTACTTTGCTCAATTGAGTACGACGTTCTTCACTTAACACAGGAAAGGTTAATCGAATTATTGTTCCTGTACTATTTGGTGTAACTCCAAGATCAGATAAAAAAATGGCCTTTTCAATAGAAGGAATTAATTTGCTATCAAAAACAGTAAGAGCCAATGTTCGGGAGTCTTCAGTGATAATATTCGCCAGTTTACGTAATGGCGTTGCAATTCCATAATATTCCACTGTAATGAAATCAATTAAACTAGGATTTACTCGTCCTGTGTGAATTTTATTTATCTGATCAGAAAAATTTTTAATGCATTGTTCCATACGCATAATAGCGTCGCTTTTAATAGTATTAACCACTTTTATTAGGATTCCTTTACTTTAGTTAGTTGGTTGGTAATTTTTTTTAAATGCTGTGCATTTAACATGTAATTAATGTACCTTCAATTTCTCCCATAATTATTCTACGTAAAGCACCCGATTTAGTTATATTAAAAATTTGAATTGGAATAAGATGATCTCTTGCTAATGTAAAAGCTGTAAGATCCATAACTTTTAACTCTTTCTCTAAAACTTCTTTATAAGATAATTTCTTATAAAGTGTTGCACTTGGATCAATTAAAGGATCAGCAGAAAAAATTCCATCGACCTGGGTTGCTTTTAGTATTATATCTGCTTTTATTTCTATACCACGTAAACAAGCAGCAGAGTCAGTTGTAAAAAAAGGATTTCCCATCCCAGCTAAAAAAATTACTACGTACTGATTTTTTAATAAAGAAATAGCTTTTGTCCAACTATAAATCTCACAGATGCCATTAAGCGGAATAGCTGACATCATACTAGTTTTTATAGAAGATCGATGAAGTGCATCTTGCATAATTAGACTATTCATGACAGTAGCTAACATACCTATATGATCTGCAACGACTTTATTAATGCCTAGTTTAACTAAATCAGATCCTCTAAAAATATTTCCTCCCCCAATAACAATTCCTAATTGTACTGATAAATTTACTAGATCTGTAATCTCTTTAACTAGATGATTAATAATATCAATATCAACCCCAAAATCTTTGATACCTTGCAGAGATTCTCCACTTATTTTCAATAAAACACGTTGATAGTTAGTTATTGTCAAATTATTCATGATCTAATCTTATTAGAAAGTACTTTACTTAAAAGCTTTTATTCACCTACTTCGAAACGAATAAATTTTATCACTTCTGTGTTATTTTCTTTTAATACTTGTCCTACGGTTTTAGTTGGTTCAAAAATAAATTTTTGACAAACTAATGTCAATTCATCAAGATATTTTCTTATACGTCCCTCAATTATTTTTTCTAAAATATTATGTGGTTTACCAGATTTTATTGCAAGATCTTTTTGAATATTACGTTCATGTTCAAGTACTTTTATAGGAATTAATTCGGGTTTAACATATTCAGGTTTACTAGCTGCAATATGCATTGCAATATGTTTACCAAATTGCTTATTCGTACCTTTAGAAGTAATTACCATTACTCCAATACGAGTTCCATGTAAGTAAAAACTGATTTCATTTTCTTTTTCTCTTATTGAAGAGATACGACGAATATTGATATTTTCACCCACCGCATTCATTAATTCTAATCGTTCATTTTTAAATTGAGATTTTAGAATTTCGATATCTTGAATTCGATCACGAACAGCAGTAGTAATAATACTATCTGCAAAGGTTTTAAAGCTAGCATTTTTACTAACAAAATCAGTTTCACAGTTAATCTCAATCATTGTCCCGTAATTTCCATCCATCTTTATCAGTATAATCCCTTCACAAGCAGCAGAATCTAATTTTTTTGTAGATCTGGTTTCACCTTGTTTGCGTATATAATCAATAGCTATTTCTATATTTCCATTAGCTTCAATTAATGCCTTTTTACAGGTCATCATCCCTGCTCCAGTCCTTTTTCTTAATTGTTTTACCATCTCTATAGTAATATTAACCATATTAATTTTACTCCGTTTCATTTCAATATGCTATGCTAGTAATATAGATTCGGTTACTTCAGTTCACAGTGAAAGGAATCCGAATCTAGTTCGAGCTCGGGATGAATAACACTAGTAACATTATGTAAATATAGTTTGATCGCGCGTATAGCATCATCATTACCTGGAATAACAAAATCAATCCCCTCCGGATCGGAATTAGTATCAACCACAGAAAAAATCGTAATACCAAGTTTTCTAGCCTCTTTAATGGCAATACTTTCATGATTGGCATCAATTATAAATAATGCATCTGGTAAACCTCCCATATTTTTAATTCCTCCTAGACTATCCTCAAGATGCTTTAGCTTTCGAGAACGTATTAATCCTTCTTTTTTAGTCAATTTTTCAAAGGTACCATCTTGAGCTTGTATTTCTAGATCTTTTAATTTCTTTATGGATTGTCTAACAGTTTTCCAATTAGTTAACATACCACCTAACCAACGATGATTAATGAAGTATTGATTACAATTTTCTGCCGTTTTTTTGATCGGTTCACTAGCAGCTCGTTTAGTTCCAACAAATAATATTCTTCCTTTTTGAGATGCAATTTTTTTTAATTCAATTAAAGCTTCTTTAAAAAGGAATATAGTTTTTTCAAGATTGATAATATGAATTTTATTCCGTACTCCAAAAATATAAGATTTCATTTTCGGATTCCAGTATTGAGTCTGATGTCCAAAATGCACGCCAGCTTTTATCATGTCGCGCATAGAAAGAGTTATCATGTTTATATTCCCTCTTTTACCTCTTATAAGTTATATATATCATATGTTTATAACATAAATTATACCTAGAGACCAATAACTCTCAATAATATTAATGTCTAACCCTTCCTTACTTTACTGTTCAAATGATAGTAATAATGTTATGCTACTTGACTACAACTAAATGCAATCAATCAATTGGACTCTAGATAATGAACGTAATTATAAAAAACACTGAAGAAATTGAAAAAATTAGGATAGCTAGCCATCTAGCTGCTGAAGTATTAGAAATGATTGCATCATATGTAGATTCTGGAATAACAACTAACCAATTAGATTATATCTGTCACGACTATATTGTTAATAAACAACATGCCATGTCAGCTTGTTTAGGATATCGAGGATTCCCTAAGTCGGTTTGTATTTCCGTGAATGATGTGGTTTGTCATGGTATTCCCAATGATCAACAAGTTCTTAAATCAGGAGATATTGTTAATATAGACGTAACAGTAGTTAAAGATCATTATCATGGTGATACATCTAAAATGTTCATAGTTGGTAATACTACCATTGATGCAGAAAAATTATGTAAAGTTACACAGAATAGCCTTTATTTAGCTTTGCAACTTATAAGACCAGGTATCCGTTTAAGAATTTTAGGTCGTGAAATACAAAAATATGTTGAATCACATAATTTTTCGGTTGTACGGGATTATTGTGGTCATGGAATTGGGAAATCTTTTCATGAAGAACCTCAAATACTGCATTATGATGCATATGATTATGGTATTATTCTCCAACCCGGCATGATCTTTACTATAGAGCCTATGGTTAATGCAGGAGATTATAAAGTGCGAACTATGAAAGATGGTTGGACAGTTAAAACTCAAGATCATAGTCTTTCTGCACAATACGAACATACAGTTTTAGTAACTGACCAAGGTTGTGAAATCTTAACATTAAGAACAGATGAAAATATACCCCGTATTATAAGCCATATATGACAGTAATTTTTACATCTACTTGAATGTACGTACTGTATGAATGTATGAAATATCCATTGAGTTCTATTATATAGATCTAAACCTAATTATTCTTCTAGCATAATTAGGTAATGATAGATAATTACCTTTAACTTAACCAGATATTAATATTTTTTTTTCATTTTAAAATTTGACTCAAATTCTTTTAAATTACTATAAATATATTCCGGAGTACTTTAAATTTATAATCTTGAACTGAAAATGAATATTAAAAAATTTGTTTGTAAAGCATTGCTATAACAATAATCATAATGTCGTAGAACGGTTCATTTTCATCTAACTACGATTATCGAATAATTATATTTAAAGCTTTCATAGTACCTTTAGGTAAAATTGCTGAAACAAAAT
The DNA here is from genome assembly GCA_045690015.1 of Candidatus Dasytiphilus stammeri. Taxonomy (GTDB): domain Bacteria; phylum Pseudomonadota; class Gammaproteobacteria; order Enterobacterales; family Enterobacteriaceae; genus Dasytiphilus; species Dasytiphilus stammeri_I. The sequence goes on along the minus strand of CP145877.1, from coordinate 144,341 downwards.
CACGTTTTATTATAATCTCTATTGTAGAATTAAGTGCAATAACAAGATAACCCGGTTCAGTTATCTTAGTAACTTTTCCTATTATGCCACCAGTAGTTAGGATCTCATCCCCTTGATAAATTGATTCAATCATTTTTTTATGTTGTTTAGCACGCTTTATTTGGGGTTGTAAAATAATAAAATATAATATAAGAGCAAAAATTATTAGGATTGATATCATGGAATATGAATTCCCTTGTATAGATGTATTATCTTTAGCTATTGCCTGATATATAGAGAAAAACATCAAATCACCTTCATTTTTTTATTGTAAAAATTACTTACTAATTGATCTAGATATCCCCCATCTATTGCATTTCGGATGCTTCTCATGAATTGTTGATAATAATGCAAATTGTGAATAGTATTTAAACGGATTCCTAAGGTTTCGTTACAATTATCAAGATGATGTAAATATGCACGACTGTAATTATTACAGGTATAACACTCACATTTATCATCAAGTTTTAACGTATCATTTTTATACTTAGAATTACGAATTTTTACTATTCCATTATTTACAAATAAATAACCATTTCTTGCATTCCGAGTCGGAATAACACAATCAAACATATCTATACCGCTACACACGGCTTCAAGAATGTCTTCTGGTTTTCCTACTCCCATAAGATATCTGGGTTTATCATTTGGAATCTCTATACAAATGTCATGAATAATCTTTCTCATATGTTCTTTAGGTTCCCCAACCGCTAAACCGCCAATAGCATAACCGTCAAATCCTATTTGGATAAGACCTTTTAGAGATTTTTCTCTTAGATCTTTATAAATACTACCTTGAATAATACCAAATATAGATTTTTTATTACCTAACTTATTAAAATGGTTCTTGCTACGTTCAGCCCAACGCAGAGACATTTCCATTGAAGATTTTGCATCATTCCAGCTTACTGGATAAGGTGTACATTCATCAAATATAGTTACTATATCTGATCCTAAATTCGATTGAATTTCTATGGATTTCTCAGGATCTAAAAAAACACTTTCACCATTTATAGGATTATTAAAATATACTCCTTTTTCTATGATTTTTCGGATTTTGCTAAGACTAAAAACCTGAAATCCTCCTGAATCAGTAATTATTGGACCATTCCATTTAATAAAATCATGTAAATCTCCGTGCAGATTTATAATCTGCGTTCCAGGACGAAGCCAAAGATGAAAAGTATTGCTCAAAATTATTTGAACATTAAGATGTAAAAGTTCTTTTGAAGTAATACTTTTAACAGTACCATAAGTGCCAACGGGCATAAATGCTGGAGTTTCTACGATTCCACGATCAAAAATTAAACAACCCCTTCGTGCTAATCTACTAGTGTTATAAATTTTAAATTTCATTTATAATCTAATACTAATTGAAAACATCTTTAAAAATCTGCTCTTTATCATATTTTATAATTTTTAAGTATACCATATTTTCATGGTTATTATATAATCCTACAATGAAACACATTATAAGTCGATTACTAAGATAAATAATCTTATTTACATATAATCTAGTAAGAGAATTTATTTGTTAATAACAGGAGAATAAATATGATGCTAGTATCTAGATTAGCACCAGATTTTACCAGTAATGCTATTTTAGGAAATGGCGAAATTATTAATGATTTTAATTTAAAAACATATATTAAGGAACAAATTGCAGTTATTTTCTTTTGGCCTATGGATTTTACTTTTGTTTGTCCTTCAGAAATAATTGCTTTTGATAAGCGCTATGATGAATTTAAAAAACGTGAAGTTAAAGTAATAGGTATTTCTATTGATTCAGTATTTGTACATCAAGCATGGCGTAAAATTCCCGTTCATAACGGAGGAATTGGGAATATTCAGTATCCAATGGTAGCTGATGTCAAACATGAAATTCAAAAAGCTTATGGAATTGAACATCCACAATTGGGTGTCGCTCTGAGAGCTTCTTTTTTAATTGATAAAAAAGGTATTATTCGTCATCAAGTCGTCAATGATTTACCACTAGGTCGTAATATCGATGAAATGCTACGTATGGTAGATGCTCTTCAATTTCATGAAAAACATGGTGAAGTATGTCCTGCACAATGGAAATTAGGTAAACCTGCGATAATTCCTACTACAGAAGGAGTAGCGAATTTTTTAGAAAAAAATATCGATAAATTATAAGTCAAACCCCTTAAAACATTAGAGGAGAGCTAACCGATAAGCCGGGTTCAGTCATGGACAATCATTTATCTAGGCTAGTAATCACTTACTAGCTCAAGCAGCCTACCCAGACTTAGTATGGGCCATACTCATTAAGTCTTATTTGGCCTTGCTCCAAGTGGAGTTTACCTTGCCACTAACTGTTACCAGTAGTGCGGTGTGCTCTTACCACACCATTTCACCCTTACCTCTTAGTTAGTTAAATTTGGCGGTTTGATTTCTGTGGCACTAGTCATAGATTTTCATCTTCCAGGGATTACCTGGCACTCTGCCCTCAGGAGCCCGGACTTTCCTCCCCTTCCTTCTTCTTCTGAAAAAGAAAACAGCGATTGTCTAGTTAGCTAACCTCTAATATTATTTAATCATATTTAAATATAATTTAAAACTACAATATAAAAATTATTAATAATTTTTATTGTCATGAAATAATTTAGATAGTTGCTTACTATAACTGCATCATACATAAACAACCTAACGTAATTTTTATCATGCTTAGCTTAAACCATGGAAGTATATTATTAATTGATGCTGCTTTAATAAGCAAAGCAGCATCCACATTCATTCGATTAAATCATACAAAAATTAGGACAATATTTACGTAAAAATTTGCATATCTTCCAAATAGCCATGCAACGTTTTGACCAACGTATTAATCTACGAGGAGAATGTGCTAAAAAGATAGCTATTATACTACTAATAATAATTACTATGTTTCGTAGAGTAAGTAAATGATGTTGGTATCGAGATAATATCTTTTTGAACTCCTTATATTCACTCTTTAAAGTGATCCTTTGTTCTTGAATAAGACCTAATAATTTCTGCTTATGTTGATGATTCATGTAATCTCATTCCTATCTAATCATTCTTAAAAAATTTACTGTCATTTTTTAAAATTTTACAAGTGGAGGTAAATAACTGAAGGTTTTTTATTTTATATAAAGTCCATATACTTGAACTTAATGCTAATAAAAATAAAATTCCAGTAATAGTAATCATTACAACTAGACGATATTGAGGATTAATTAGCCAAATCATGACCAATAATAAACTAGTTAAACTAAAAGTAACTAACAGTAGGGTTAATCCTATTAACATTAATATTTGTAATAGATACACTTTACCTTCATCTAATTCGGTAATTATTAAAGATATATGATTTTTTACTATGTCAATGAGAGTCCTAATAACCCTACTACCAATATTGAGGATTCCATTTTCATTGCACTTAATTGATCGATATTCTTTCATAAAATTAACGACGCATCAATAGGAAACCTAACATTAGACCTAGAGTAGCACCAATTCCTACTCCTGCCCATGGTTTTTCATGCAAATAATTATTCGCTAAAGTTGCTATTTCACGAGTTTGTTGCATGATATGTTCTTTAGAATCACCAAGCGATTTTCTAGCCTCATCTAATATATGCCTGGTTTTCTGACGTAAATGATCAATATCTAAAGCATTTTTATTATCGGTACAATTATTTAAGATATCCTCAATAGAATTTACTAAAATTTTTAGATTTTTTCGCAAGTTTAAAATAGTAGTGTCTTGTAACATAAAAGATTCCTTTATATAAATTTTGAAATATGTTTTTGTATAAGGATAGTAGTAAAACTATGAAATCTCAAAAAAAAAATAAAGAAATCTAATACAATAAATAAGAAATTAATTTTAGTAGAGATGGCGGAGGAGGAGAGATTCGAACTCTCGAACAGTTTCCCGTTGCCGGTTTTCAAGACCGGTGCCTTCAACCACTCGGCCACTCCTCCAAAAAATACATAATAAAAAATAACATATGGAATAAATTTGTAAATATAATATTATTTAAAATCTTTTTCGCTTGTGAAATGATTTTAAGGAATCAGGCATGTCAATCAAATATGAAAATATTGATCGAGATTCTGAAGGATTTTTAATAAATAGTTCCGATTGGAACGAATTTATCGCTGAAAAATTAGCTCGTGAAGAAAATCTAGATTTGAGTGAAGAGCATTGGAAAATTATAATTCTAGTACGTACTTTTTATTTAAATTTTAATATGGTACCCACTGTACGTATGTTAGTAAAAACCATAAGTAAACAATATGGGATAGAAAAAGGAAATAGTCGTTATCTTTTTAAATTATTTCCTAAAGGTCCCGCAAAACAAGCAGCAAAAATTGCTGGCATACCTAAACCAGTAAAATGTCTTTAGAATTATTAATTATATTAATGAATAATCTTACGATACATTCAGAATTATCCTTATTTATTGGAGTATTTTTTTATAAAAGCTTCAACATCATCAACCATTTTATTATTTCCTATAAATAAGGGGCAACATTGATGTAGTGTAATCGGATTAATCTCTAGTATGCGAGATACTCCATTACTAGCTTTTCCACCAGCCTGTTCTGCAATAAAAGCCATAGGATTACATTCATATAATAATCGTAGTTTTCCTTGTGGATGTGTAGAATTTTCTGGATATATAAAAATACCACCTTGTAATAAATTACGATGAAAATCAGCTACCAGGGAACCTGTATAACGTAAAGTATAAGGACGTTGAGTTGGTATTGTATTTATTTCATGACAAGAGTGAATGTATTTCTTCACTCCCAAAGGAAAATTACTATAATTTCCATAATTAATAGAGTAGATATAACCTATATTAGGATATTTGAGATTTTTTATATTTAAATACCAGATATCATTTAATGGATTATAAACAAAGACATGTACTCCATAACCAATAGTAAGAACTAATAGCATTGAAAAACCATATATTATGTACCCTGCGGCTATTTGCTGTTTACCTGGTTGTAAAAAATCATGGCTGGTAATCCTATTTCCTATGGGACTTACACGGTGATAAATAGAAAAAATTGTACCTATAGAAATATTGTTTTTTATATTAGAAGATCCATCTATAGGATCTATAATCATTATATATTTTCCTTTTGGTATTTCATGTAAGACAATAAAGTCTTCATTTTCTTCTGTAAGAATTGCGGCTATACAACCACTATGTAGTTGTTTCATAGCGGATTGAATAATATTATTAGCAATAATATCTAATTTTAGTTTAATTTCACCATGAATATTTTTACTTTTTGTTACTTGACTAATATTAAATAATTTTCCTTGACTAAGATAACTATAGATATTTTTAGCACTATTTTTAATACCCGATAGTACATCTATTAGTTCTTCTATTGGAAAAATAAAATTTTTTTGTTCTTGGATGAAAAAATCTTCTATTTTTTTCATAAATTTTAATTTGTATTTGATTTAGATTTTAGATCGGATCTAAATTAAGATAAATAACGAACGGTAGCTTCATCCCAATTAATTATATTCCAAAATGCTCTAATGTAATCTAAACGTCTATTTTGATATTTCAAATAATAAGCGTGTTCCCATAGATCTAATCCAATAATTGGATATCCAAATATACCAATCATCTTTTCACCCATTAACGGATTATCTTGATTAGCTGTAGCTACTATCTTTAATTGTTTTCCTTGTTTTATTAACCAAACCCAACCGGATCCAAAATGATTGACACCAACTGTTTCAAATAGTTTTTTAAAATTATCTAGGTTATTAAATTGTCTCTCTATAGCGCATTTCAATTGCCCCTGTAAAATCGTTCCTTTTTTTAGCCCTTTCCAAAACATGCTGTGATTTGCATGTCCTCCAGCATTATTACGTAAAATCATTCTGATGTCTATTGGTACATTTTCTAATTGCATAATTAATTCATCTACTGGAATTTTTGAGTATTCATCAGGTAAAGATTTTAAAATTACATTAGCATTATTAATGTAAGTTTGATGATGTTTAGTATAGTGAATTTTCATAGTTTCTTGATCTATATATGGTTCTAACGCATCATAAGAATAGGGTAATATTGGTAATAAGTAACTCATAATTTAATATTATCTCCATTAATAAAAAGTAATTTTGACTATTATTCATTTAAATAGCATTAATGAAATATTATTATGTATTTTAAATAAAAAATATATATTTCCTTATATAAAATCTATCTAAATTTAGAGAGTAATAATATTAATGGAAAATCATCTTCAAAATATCAAAGCAACAACCATACCTCTACAGGGTTCAATACTCATTGAGGCTTCTGCAGGAACAGGAAAAACACATACTATTAGTATACTTTATCTACGTCTCTTATTAGGTTTGCGCAATGTTGAAAAACAATCTCCTCCATTAAAAGTAGAACAAATACTTGTGGTAACTTTTACTGAAGCTGCTACTTTAGAATTAAAAAATCGAATTAATAGTCATATTCATGAACTACGTATGGCTTGTCTCAGGGGAAGGACTGATAATCCACAATTCATGCTTTTATTAAGTCAAATTGATAATTTAAAGCAAGCAGCAACTATTTTATTAACAGCTGAACTTCATATAGATACAGCGGCTATTTTTACCATTCATAGTTTTTGTCAAAGAATGTTATATACCAATATGATTGAATGTGGAATGATGTTTAAACCTCAAATTATAGAAGATGATCATTTTTTATATCATAAAATTATTGTAGATTTTTGGAAACGTCATTTTTCTAACATTCCAATTAATATAGCTAAATTATTGTTACAAGAATGGTCATCTCCTAACTCTCTATTAGAAACTTTATGGCCTTGGTTAAAAGGTGAATTACCAGAATTGAAATATCCATCATTTGATGCTTTAAATATAGAACAACACCATAAAAACCTGATCAATCGTATTAAATCATTTAAAGCACAATGGTCTTTAATAGCTTCAAAAATTAAAACGATAATTTTATGGTCTGGTAATATGGTAGATAATATTCGTTACAATATTAATATACTACTATTACAGTGGATGAATAAAATTTCTGTTTGGTCAAAACAAGAAACATATACATATGATTTTCCTAAAGAACTTGAAAAATTTAGACAAACTATCTTAAGTAAAAAATTTCCCAACAGTGAATTGATATTCACTCTTCCTATTTTTAAAAAGCTCGAAATATTTTTATCTAATCCTCCCTCATTAAGGGAATGGGTAATTGTTAAAGCTTTATTAGAAATTCATGCGGCTGTAAGAAATAAAAACCGTACTGTATTAGGATTTGATGATTTAATTCATCTCTTAGATGAATCCTTATACGAACCATCTATAGGACCTGATTTGGCTCAACGAATTAGATGTCGTTATCCAATAGCATTAATTGATGAATTTCAAGATACCGATTCCCTACAATATCGGATTTATAATAAAATATATATTGGTCATTCTGATACTGCTATTATTCTTATTGGAGATCCTAAACAAGCTATTTATTCTTTTAGAGGGGCTGATATTTTTAGCTATATGTATGCGAAAACTACTATTGATAATTTTTATACGTTAGATACCAATTGGCGTTCTTCACCTAATATGGTTACTAGTATTAATAAACTTTTTTCTTGCAATAAAAATCCATTTATATTTAGTAAAATTCCGTTTGTTCCCGTAAAAACTGCATCTAAAAATTCACAATTATTTTTCAACATTAATAACCAACCACAAGTAGCATTGCGTTTTTGTTTACAACCCGGAGAAATTGTAAATTTTAGTGAATATCAACAATTTATGGGTCATTATTGTGCTACACAGATAAAGAACTGGATTGTAGCAGGAAAAAATAACCATGCACATTTAATCAATGGTAACAATATTCATCAAGTCACACCTGCTGATATTTTTGTATTAGTACGAAACCAACATGAAGCAACAGTTATGCAGGATGCACTTAAGACTTTAAATCTTGCATCTATTTATCATTCTAGTTTTGATAGTGTTTATTCTACGCAAGAAGCAAGTGAAATTCTATGTTTACTAAAAGCTATTTTAATAACTAATAAATCGCAAATGTTACGTACTGCGTTAGCTACTAGTATATTTGGATTTGATGCAAAAACCATCGAGAAGATTCTACATAACCAAAAATATTGTAATGATTTTTATCAAAAATTTATTCATTATCGAAAGATTTGGTTTAAATCTGGGGTAATGCCAATGTTGCATGAATTAATTATATCTAATCAAATTTATAAAACATTATTAAAAAATCATGAAGAAAGACGTTTAATAGATATTTTACATCTTATTGAATTGTTACAAAAAGCTTCTTTTCAATTAGATCATGAATATGCATTAATACGATGGTTAGAACTACAAATTACTCAATCCAGTCACCAAACTGAAAATGAAAATCAGCGACTTAACTTAGAAAATGATAAGAATCTTATACAAATTGTTTCTATTCATAAATCTAAAGGATTACAATATCCATTAGTTTGGTTACCTTTTATTTCAAGTTTTAGGCAAGTAACCGATTATTTATATCATGATCGGATAACATTACGTAAAATACTTGATTTACATTATGAAAATATAAGTAAAAAACTTGCAGAGGAAGAACGTCTTGCCGAGGATCTACGTATACTCTATGTAGCTTTGACTAGATCGATTTGGCACTGTAGTGTAGGTATTGCACCTTTAATTAAAGGAAATAAAAAAAACTCCGGTAAAAATGATTTACATCTTAGTGCTATCGGTTATTTAATACAAAGAGGTAAACCTCATAATGCCACAGAATTATTTAACACTTTAAATAAAATGCAAAGTGAAGAGATTGAATTAGTACATATAGATTATGAAGAACATATGAAAACAATGACGGTTGGATCTAGATCTTCAGTTCCAACAATAGAAAAAAAAGTTGATCTTATTAAATCAATTAACTTGGATCATAATTTATCAGAGAGTAATACTAATATTATATCAGATAGTGATAATCCTAGTCAAAGGATAGAGGAATTATTTCCAGATATTGATCTTCTAGAATCATTTACTAATAATAAATATCGTAATACTACTCTACCTATGTCTCCACATAGTTTTCCTACTGGAATTACCTCAAGTATTTTTTTACATGATTTATTGAAAAAGCTCGATTTTTCTAAAACTATACCAAATGATCTTTTAAAACTACTTATGAATAAATATGGATTCAATTTAGCTTGGATGCCGGTTTTGAAGGACTGGATTAATAATATTTTACATGCTTACATAGACGATGTAGAAAACATAAGCTTAAGTAAGATAGAAAACCATCATAAGAATACTCAATGGATGTTTAATTTAAACATAAATCCTTATTTAAATACTAATAATATATATGAAGTTATAAAACCTTATTACACTGATAATAAATATCATTGTATTAGTTTTAATAAATTTGGATATAATTTCTTAAAGGGCTGTATTGATTTAATATTTAAATGGAGAAATAAATATTATTTGGTAGATTATAAAACTATTTGGTTAGGTAAAAACCATTTAGCATATGATTCTCACTATTTAGAAAAAATTATCCAGTCTCATGGTTATGATTTGCAATATATTTTATATACTTTAGCATTTCACCGTTATCTAAAACATTGTTTATCCGATTATAATTATGATCTGAATTTTGGTGGAGCATATTTTCTTTTTTTACGTGGCATTAATGCAGATAAATCGTCGGGAATTTGGAAAATACGTCCTAATATAAAAATAATTACAGCTTTAGACGATATGGTTTTAGAAAATGAGGTAATGAAAGATGAAAAATAAATTTGAAGAACGTTGCGAAAAAGATTCAATAGGTAGTATTAAGGTTCCTAATGATAAATTATGGGGAGCTCAAACACAACGTTCGTTAAAATATTTTCATATTTCTAATGAAAAAATCCCATTAGAATTAATTAATGCATTAGCATTAATTAAAAAAGTAAGTGCAAAAATTAATAATGAATTAGGATTACTTTCTCAGGATTTAGCAAATGCTATTATTAGGGCTGCTAATGAGGTAATTGAAAATAAACATACAAATGAATTTCCTTTAGTAATTTGGCAAACAGGATCTGGCACTCAGACAAATATGAATATGAATGAAGTATTAGCTAATCGTGCAAGTGAAATTCTTGGGGGAAAACGTGGAATAACACGTTTAGTACATGCTAATGATGAGGTTAATAAAAGCCAAAGTTCTAATGATGTTTTTCCTACAGCCATGCATATTGCTGCAGTTATAGCTATACGTAATAATTTACTTCCCGAATTAAAGTTATTATCTAAGACTTTAAATGAAAAATCTGAGAATTATAAATATGTAATAAAAGTTGGTCGTACTCATTTGCAAGATGCTACTCCATTGACACTAGGTCAAGAAATTTCTGGATGGACTACAATGCTCACTCATAATTATCAACATATTGAACAAAGTTTATCAAGTCTTTATGAACTGGCTTTGGGTGGAACAGCGGTTGGTACTGGTTTAAATACTCATCCGAATTATGCAAAGCTTGTAGCTCAAGAAATTGCCAAAGTAACTCATCAGCCTTTTATCACTGCAAAAAATAAATTTGAAGCCTTAGCAACTTGTGATGCATTAGTATATGTCCATGGTACTTTAAAAGCACTAGCGGTTTCATTAATGAAAATTGCTAATGATATACGTTGGTTAGCATCAGGACCTAGATGTGGAATTGGTGAAATTTTCATTCCAGAAAATGAACCGGGTAGTTCTATAATGCCAGGTAAAATAAATCCTACTCAATGTGAAGCTCTAACCATGTTATGTTGTCAAATAATGGGTAATGATGTAGCTATAAATATAGGAGGTGCATCAGGAAATTTTGAGCTAAATGTATACAGACCTATGATAATGTACAATTTTTTGCAATCAGTAAGGTTATTATCCGATGGTATAGCAAGTTTTAATAAAAATTGTGTAATCGGTATTAAGCCTAATTATAAAAGAATAAAAAACATGTTAAATGAATGTTTGATGTTAGTAACAGCATTAACTCCCCATATTGGTTATGATAAATGTGCAAAGATAGCTAAAAAAGCTTATAAAGAAGAGTTAACTTTAAAAGATTCCGCTATTCAATTAGGATATCTAAATGCTGAAGAATTTGATAAGTTAATACGGCCAGAAAATATGATTTGATTTATAGGAAATCAAGAGTAAATTGGACAAGCAATAATCTGATGAGTGTCCTGATTGATATCATAAATATAAACGGTTATGAGATCTCCAAGAGTTAAAATTTGTAGATTATTTATTTTAACGGTACCTATTTCTTGATTGAAAATTAATTCATTACGTCTTGAATGAATAAACCTTCCTGGAATAAATGCTCTTGCTCCATTCTCAATAATTTTGATATATAATCCAGTTTTAATCACACGGTGAATCTCAGCAGTAAATTTTCTTTTAGTATTAAGATATTTTTTGAGAAAAATGGAATAAAGCCAATTGTTAATATCATGTTGTGCTAATCGATTCAAGCGACGACGTTCTTTCATAATAAGAATAATGGTTTCAATGCTAGGACTAGGAGCAGATAAAATTTCTCCTCTTAAAATAGATTTTATAAGACGATGATTAATTAGATCACCATACTTACGAATAGGTGAAGTCCAGGTAGCATAGCACTCCAAGCCTAATCCAAAATGAGGTTGTGGTTGGGTAGTTATTTCCGTAATAGTATTGAATTGATTAATTATCTTCTTAAGATATGGAATACATAATGAATCTATTACACGATGTAATTTACTATATCCTTGTAAAGTAGTAATAAAGCGGGGATTAAAATCTAATCCATATTTTGCTAGTATGTCAACTAGTAATTGTACATGAGTATTATCAAATCCTATATGCATATTATATATTCCAAAACCTAATTTTTCCCTCAGTAGTTGACTTGCGCAAATATTTGCGGCTATCATCATTTCTTCTACGATAAAGTTTCCAATACGTCTTAATTCAACTTTTATATCTGAAATACATGCGGTTCCATTAAATACAAAATGATATTGTGGTTGCTCTTTATTTAAAACTAAAGCATGATTTTTCCTCCAATTATGACGTATTATATAAATGCGATTTAATAATCTTAGCTGAAATGCTATAGTTTCAGTTTCTGGTTGCCATTTTCCTATATTTTCCAACCAATCAGAAACCTTCTTATATATAAGTTTGGCTCTAGATATGATCCATGCAGAGAAAAATTTCATTTCAGAAAATATAATTCTACCATCACTTTTAATTATCATTTGACAAATTAAAACTGGCCTTCGTAGTCCAGGACGTAATGAACAAACATCTTCAGAGAATTTTCTAGGAAACATTGGAACATTACAGTTTGGTAGGTAAGTACTAAAAGAACGATTAGCTGCTAATTGATCTAATTCACTATTTTGTCTAATCCATGTTGTCGGATCTGCAATAGCAATTGTAAGACGAAATAAATCTTTTGATATTTCTTCTGCATACAAAGCATCATCCATATCTTCGGTACTATCATTATCAATCGTGATAAAAGGCAATTTAGTTAGATCTTTGCGATGTAATTGGTCATTTTCAAGATTACCTGAAATAGTATGATTCATTACGGGAGGATTACGTTCAAGATCATATTTTACCAAAGTAACCCACCAAGGAGCTAAATTATCTGTTGCAGATGTTATGAATTCTATTAATTCTGCATAAAACCCTTTAGAGTTAAGATCTATTAATGGATGGTGATGCATTTCTGCTATCGCCCAATCTCCAACTTGAAAATTATATTTTATATTATTAGCAGAACGACATAAAATAGGATTGTTTATAACATGAAAACATGGAAGTATGGACCAATTAAGATTGGTTTTTTGAATGCGTCCAATAAAACGCTTAAGACCAGCTTCTAATAATTTTTCTGGTTTTGCTATTATTACTTCATTTTCATTAATTTGCAATATTGCCATAATACGATCTCCATGCATAACTCTTTTCATATCAGCATTAGAAATCAAATATTTTTGTTTGGTATTGGTTTCTAACCAAGCCAATCCTTTTTTAGGATTTTTTACTACTCCTTCAATAGTTAATAAATTTTGTGATTGTTCTTTAAGTTGTCTATTATGTAACATAAAAAAGAAAAGATTTTGTTTGTTAAAGAAATCTAGATTCAATATCTTGAGAAAGAGGTATTTTTGAGAAAAATTTTTAACTATACAATGTTAAAACCAGCATCAACATAAATTACTTGTCCAGTTATTCCTGAAGCTAAATTTGAACAAAGAAAAGAGGCTGCATTACCAACTTCTTCTATAGTAACAGTACGCCTCAGAGGAGAATTATTTTGAATATATGACAATATTTTTCTAAAATCTTTTATACCACACGCTGCAAGAGTTTTTATTGGACCGCTAGAAATAGCATTTACACGTATTTCTTGGGGACCAAGACTATTAGCCATATAACGAACATTAGCTTCTAATGAAGCTTTGGCAATACCCATGACATTATAATTAGAAATAGTCCTTTGCGATCCTAAAAAAGATAACGTTAGAAGTGTAGCATTCACATTTAGCATATTACGACATGCTTTTGCTAAAGCTACAAAACTATAAGAAGTAATCTCATGTGAAATGTTGAATTCTTCACGATTTATATTATTAATATAATCACCATTTAGTTGATTTATGGGTGCATATCCTATGGAGTGGACGAATCCATCAAATTTCGGCCAAATCTTTTCTAGATCATTAAACATATTTTGTATATTTTGATCGTTACTAACATCACAAGGTAAAACTATTTCCGAATCTAGTTTTCCTGCAAGTAATTGAACTTTATCCTTTAAACGTTTATTTTGGTAAGTGAATGCTAATTTAGCACCGTGATGACACATAGCTCTTGCTATACCGTAAGCTATTGAATAGGTATTAGCAACTCCAGTGATTAATATGTACTTTCCAGTAAGAAAACCCATAAACTAAAATAGATCTTTTTATTTGCAACAACTATAAATAATCTCAATAATTTTCTACCATAGTAATTAAACTAGTATTTCCGCCTGCAGCTGTAGTATTAATGCTTAAAGTTTTTTCTAATAATAACCTTTCTAAAAACAACTTGGTCTCTCTTCGAGAAAATCCATATACAGGTATTATTGTTCCCTCTTTATTAGCTATTTTTTTTGATATTTCACGCATGTTATTATCATTCTCAGTATCACCATGATATAAGATGGTATCAAATGGCATAGATTTATTAAATATATCTTTATTATTTATAAATAAAATAATATTTTTAATTTCGATTGGAAGAATATCGTATATATTACGATAGAATTCATTTTCGAGCCATAATGCTTTACTACCAACACTGGCTACAGCTGCTAATTGAATTAATAAATCGTGTTGATTATCTGCTAAACATAATATACCTATTCTAGGCAATAAAGAATAAGTGTTTTTTTCTCCTGTAGGTCCTGGGAGAAGATAAGTTGTACCACTCACAGACCATTCTAAAAACTGTCTACAAATTTTCTCTAAATCATGGTTTTGGTGTTTTTTTGCCCATGAGATTAGAATATTAAAGGGTTGTAATAATTGTTCACGATTTTTGGTATTTTCTGAAGTTAATGATTCATATTGAGATAATGTTACATGTAAAGCATTTTCTGGATATTCCGATAGTAATTTATAGAGATAAAGTGGGCCTCCTGCTTTGGGACCAGTTCCCGATAATCCTTGCCCACCAAATGGTTGTACTCCAACTACAGCACCAACCATATTTCTATTAACGTATAAATTACCGACTTTAGCTTTTTTAATTATTTTAGCAACAGTTTCATCAATACGGGTATGTATTCCCATAGTCAAACCATATCCAGAAAAATTAATTTCATCTATTATTTGAGAGAAATTTTCTCTAGAAAAACGTATTATATGTAATACTGGACCAAAAACTTCTGTTGGTAATTCATTAATATTATTGATCTCAATCAATGTTGGTGGTACAAAGGTACCATTTTTATCACCATTATTTAGATACGTCTCGACTAATTTCCGTGATTTTGGTTGATAAATTTTAAATCCCTTTGATTGCATAGTCTGAATATGCAATTCAATATTTATTTTCGACTGCATATTTATTACCGGACCCATATCAGTACTAAGTCTATCAGGATTACCAATTCTATATTCTTCTATTGCTCCTCGTAACATACTTAATGTTCGTTCAGCCACATCTTCTTGGATACATAAAATACGTAAAGCAGAACAACGTTGACCCGCACTATCAAAAGCAGAAGTAATAATATCTGAAACTACTTGCTCTGTTAATGCTGAAGAATCAACAATCATTGTATTTATACCTCCAGTTTCAGCAATAAAAGGTATATTTTTATTCTTAACACGTGCAGCCAGAATTTTTTGAATTGATGTAGCTACTTTTGTAGATCCTGTAAAAATTACTCCTTGTACCAGCTCATTTTTAATTAATGCTGTTCCTATAGTATTACCCTTACCAATAATGAGTTGTAGAACATCTGTAGGTACTCCAGCATCATACATAATTTTGACAGCTTGAGCAGCGATCAAGGGTGTTTGTTCAGCAGGTTTTGCTAGAACACTGTTACCTACTGCTAATGTAGCGGCAATTTGTCCAGTAAAAATTGCTAGTGGAAAATTCCAAGGACTGATACAAACTACTGGACCTAATGGAATAAAGTTTTGATTATCAAAATCATGTATATTACTTGAGTAATAACGTAGAAAATCTATTGCTTCGCGTACTTCAGAGATTGCATTACTAAGTGTTTTTCCTGCTTCACGAACTAGAATACTGATCAATACATTTATGCGTTTTTGCATTAATGTAGCAGCATCTTCTAATATGGAGGCACGTTTTTGTATTGATAGAGCCGACCATATCTTCCAGGATTTTTCTGCTGCTGTAATAGCTAAAGTTACTTCCTGTTCAGTTGTATCACGAGCATAACCTACCAGATCATTTTTTTCTGCTGGGTTTATAATTTTACGATTGAATTCTTCATTAACTTTTTCTTTAATTATGGAGCTAGCATACCATTTTTTAGTACTACTATTTAATAGTGCATTCGATAATAAAGATAGCTCTTTTTCATTATTTAGATCGATTCCCATAGAATTAATACGTTTAGATCCATATAAATTTATAGGTAGTGGAATTTTAGGATTTGGTAAACCTATTATTCCTTCTGTACTTGATATTTTCTCTACGATTTCTATCGGATTAGCAACCAGTTTTTCAATTGAAAATGACTTATTTGATAAACGGTTAACAAAAGAAGTATTAGCTCCATTTTCTAATAAACGTCTAACTAAATACGAAAGTAATTTTTCATAACTCCCGATAGGGGCATAAATACGACATGGTCTATCCATTTTACCCCTTGATGTTGAACCAACTATTTGTGTATATAAATTCTCTCCCATTCCATGTAAACATTGAAATTCATATTGTTCTGAATAATAATTATCACCAGCTAAATAGTATATAGCGGCTATAGTTTGAGCATTATGAGTAGCAAATTGAGGATAAATTAACTGTGGTACACTAAGTAATTTTTTTGCACATGCCAGATAAGAAACATCAGTATATACTTTACGAGTATATACGGGATAATCTTCTAACCCTTCTATTTGAGCTCTTTTGATTTCAGTATCCCAATAAGCTCCTTTTACTAATCTGATCATTAGACGATGATTACTACGTTGAGCAAGATCTATAATTGAATCTATTACAAAGGAACAACGTTTTTGATAAGACTGAACTACAAAACCAATTCCATTCCATCCAGATAATTCCGATTCAAAACAAAGTTTTTCTAACATATCTAGTGACAGTTCTAATCGATCTGATTCTTCTGCGTCAATGTTAATTGCTATGTCGTATTTTCGGGCTAATAATATTAATTGTTTCAAGAGGGGATAAAGTTCATTTATAACTCGATCATATTGGCTACGATTATAGCGCGGATGTAAAGCAGAGAGTTTTATAGAAATTCCTGGTCCTTTGTAAATTCCTCTATTATAGGAAGCTTGTCCTATGGCATGAATTGCCTCTTGATAAGAATTAAAAAAAGATTTTGCATCTTTAGATGTTAGTGCTGCCTCACCAAGCATATCATATGAATAACGAAATCCCTGATTTTCTAATTTAGCTGAAGAAGATAATGCTTCTGAAATAGTTTCACCAATTATAAAATTTTTTCCCATTATTCTAATCGCTATATCTATACTTTTACGAATAATTGGTTCTCCACCTTTACGAAGAATTCCATTTAATAACGATGATAATTTGCTAGGTTTATAATTAACAATACGTCCTGTAATTAATAATCCCCAGGTTGTAGCATTTACAAATAAAGAATCACTCGCACCTAAATGAGATTGCCAATTAACTTTACCTATTTTATCTCTAATCAGGTCATCACGTGTTGCATTATCAGGAATTCGTAATAGGGCTTCTGCTAAACACATCAAAGAAATTCCTTCGGGAGAAGATAAAGAAAATTCATGTAATATTTTCTGAACGAGATCTATGCGACTAGAGGTTTTTTTTTGATTACGTAGATTAGTAACTAAAACTGTCGCTAATTTTTTGATTTTTTCTTGTAATCCTGTAGATTGACGTGCTTGTTCTAGTAAAAGGGGTATAATTTTAGTTTCCGATATTCTCCAAGCTGAAGTTATTGCCGCTCTTTTATTTGATTGTGGTAATATTTGTTTACATAAATCATTAAAAGGTTGATAAACCTTTTCTTCTGAGGTTTTAAAAACTTCAAAATCTGAATCTAATGTTAATTTTGACAATTCAGTCTCTTTAGGGTCGATGTCTAAGTGTTTTAAGTAGTTTAAGATCGCTTGTTTTATTAAAGAGTCGGTAGTACAATTATTATGCTGTGCGGCTACCTTAATTCTATCGTGTAGAATTTTATTTAGCTTCACGCATAATGTAATCATATTTATACTCCTTCTATGAGGGATGAATGAACGTGATAGAATAACTAATTAGACTATTATTAAATATTTTATCATAGCATAGCAACTATGAGATGAAATTATTATTTTTTTTATAAAAATATTTCTTTATAGAGAGTAGATTAGGGAGTTGAGTTAGTTATAGCTAATTTAATTATTTTGACGATAAAGTCTTAGGTTTGGTTTGATCTATTATAAAATGTTACCTGTTGTTACATTACATGAACTAAATTTGATTAATTTCGGTGAGGGAGGGATTCGAACCCTCGATACATTATTTTTTCAACATATACATGCTTTCCAAGCATGCTCCTTCAACCTCTCGGACACCTCACCCAATTAAATTACATTATTTTACATTCTATCTATAGTTTGAATCCCTAAAGTATTTAATCCTGAGTTTATCGTATTAATAAATAATTTTACTAATTTCAACCTAGTTTTTCTTATTATGGAATCCGATATTTTTATAATAGGATTTTTTTCGTAAAAATTAGAAAATAAGCTAGCTAAATTATATAGATAAGCACACATTATATGTGGTGTTCCATTTATAGCTACTCTTATTATGGTTTCTTCGAACTGTACTAGACGTACAGCTAATAATCTCTCTAATTCGTTGGAGATGACTATTTTTTCATTAATTTTTGACGAGTAGTTAAAACTTTCTTCCTTAGCTTTTTTGAAAATAGAAACTGCACGCGTATAAGCATATTGTATATATGGAGCTGTATTTCCATCAAAGGATAACATTTGATCCCAATCAAATACGTAATTGGTAAGACGATTCTTAGATAAATCCGCATATTTTATTGCACCAATACCAACAATATTTGCTACTTTTGTTAATTCCTCTGAAGAGAAATTGGGATTTTTCGAGGAAATTAAATTTTTAGCACGATATACAGCTTCGTCTAATAAATCTAAAAGTTTTACTGTTTCACCTGTACGTGTTTTAAAGGGTTTATCATTTTTATCCAACATCATACCAAACATATGATGTTCAAGAGAAACGGATTTTGGTATGTAACCTGCTTTACGTACAATAGTCCAGACTTGTTTTAAATGCTGATATTGACGAGAATCAATGTAATAAATAATTCTGTCTGGTTTAAATTTTTCATAACGATATTTTATACATGCTATATCAGTTGTGGTATATAGGTATGCTCCATCTTTTTTTTGAATAATGACGCCCATGGGATTACCCTTTTTATTTTTAAATTCATCTAGAAAAACTACAATAGCTCCTTCATTTTCTACAGCTAATCCCTTTGATTTTAAATCATTAACGATATCTGGTAACATTTGGTTATAAAAGCTTTCTCCCATTATATCATTATTCGTTAGAGTAACGTTGAGCCGATTATATATGGTCTGATTTTTTTTAATACTAATATCTACTAAAAATTTCCATAATTTTAGACATTTAAGATCTCCCTGTTGCAATTTCAACACATAATTACTTGCATTTTGAGCAAATTTTGTATCTATTTCGCAATAATTTTTGGCTTCACGATATAAATTTTCTAGGTCGCTCAGTACTAGATTTTTATTAAAATTATGATTTTTTATTTCCATTAGAGCAATTAACATGCCAAATTGCATTCCCCAGTCCCCTATATGATTAGCACGAATTACATGATGACCTAAAAATTCTAAGGTTCTAGCTGTAGCATCTCCAATAATAGTTGATCGAAGATGACCGACATGCATTTCTTTTGCTACATTAGGACTTGAATAATCAATTACAACTCTTTGTGGATTAAGAGTTTTTATACCTAAATTAGGAGATATTAATTTTTTTTCTATTTGATTAGCTAACCAACTACAATCTAAATAAATATTTATATAACCGGGATTAGAAATAACAACTTTCTTAGCAATATCATTCAGATGTAGATTATGGAGGATTTTTTCCGCTAGATATTGAGGATGAGCATGTAATGTTTTAGCTAAACCAATAATACCATTCACTTGATAATCTCCAAAATTAGCTCTTATTGATTGACGCACATTTAACTCGCTACAGTTATATATTCCTATTTTAATTATTGCTTCTCTTATTTTTTCATTAATAAACGCTTGAATATTCATTTCTGATTTCCTATTTGTTTCATAAATATTCAGACTTATTTTCGAGCAATAATGATTGCTCGTAATGGTGCCTGGTACCCTTCGATAGTTTTATTAGGATTGTTTATATCTAAGAAATCAGATAAGGAATTAACATTTGCCCAAGGAGTACGACGTTGTTCTAATGAACTAGTTTTTGTATAATCAACTATACGAATTTCTTTAAAACCACATCTCTCCAACCAAATTTTTATAGCTGCTGATGAAGGAATAAACCAAACATTACGCATATTAGCGTAACTTTTATGAGGCATAAATGCTTGAGATTCTTCTTCATGAGTGAAAATAAGAGTTTCAAGTATTAACTCCCCTCCTGAAACTAATTGATTTTTTAGTTGTATTAAATGATCTAAGGGCGACCTTTTATGATAAATAACTCCCATAGAAAAAACCGTATCAAATTTTTCTGTAGGAGGAAGTTTTTCTAAAGGAAAAGGTAATAAATATGCGGGTAATTTATTACCTAATAATTTTTTTATAGCTTCAAATTGAAAATAAACTAAAAGATTAGGATCGACACCAATGGTTAATTTTGCTTTTATACCAAGCATGCGTAATAGGTAATAACCATTACCACATCCTACATCTAATACTAGACGATCAGCTAATGAAGGTATATGTTTTAGAACTCTTTCCCATTTTAAATTAGAACACCA
Organism: Candidatus Dasytiphilus stammeri; assembly: GCA_045690015.1. Classification (GTDB taxonomy): domain Bacteria; phylum Pseudomonadota; class Gammaproteobacteria; order Enterobacterales; family Enterobacteriaceae; genus Dasytiphilus; species Dasytiphilus stammeri_I. Next base: position 123,434 of record CP145877.1, on the reverse strand, counting down.
TTCCGCATCAATTTTTATTCCATAAAGAAAAAATGGTCCTTTACGCCAAGGTACTAATTTTTTCAGCAATTTTTCAATGCTTATAATCTTTTTTTTACTAATTTTATTATTTACAGCAGTAATGCTGTTCTCTAAATCTACGCATTCAGGTATAATGATAGGTATATTAAGAATAATCTTATACCAATCCTTAAATGATCCCTTTAATTGTGTAGGTTGAAATTGATTTAATTTAGCAGGTAATATTTCTAACCATTTAGTTATGCGTTCTTGAATAAGAATCTTATAAAACTCTTCAAAATTCATGATGTTAACTTTTAATTGCTATGAAAGATCCAAAATTTAAATATTGGAACCACAAATCAACATGTGTAAATCCAAGATTCCGAAGATTTTTTCTTTGATTTTCAATCGTATCAATTATCATAAAATTTTTTAATAAATTATCTTTTTGAATAATTTCTAAATTACTATATCCATGATTTTTTTTAAAATCATGATGTAGGTTTATAATTATTTGATTGATGCGAGGATCATCAAATTTAAATTTTTCAGATAGAATTAAAACTCCTTCTGAATTAAGACCTGCATAGATAGACTTCAGAAGATTTTTTCTTTCTTCAACTTTAATAAATTGTAAAGTAAAATTTAATACTACCATAGAAGCATTTTTAATAACAATTTTATTTATGTCACCTTCAACAATCTTAATTAAAGTAGTATGATTTTGGTAGGTCGGAATTTTTTTCATTTTTTGTTTAAACCTTGCAATCATACTAGGAGAATTATCAATAGCAATTATTTTACAACCCGTTACTTGTAGATTATTCTGAATGGATATAGCTATATCACCTAAAGAACATCCTAGATCATAAATATAAGTATAATTTTTTACAAATTTTTGTGACAACTTTCCAATCATATTTTTTATAATTGAATAGCCGGGAATTGAACGATTAATCATATCAGAAAAAACGTTAGTTACATCTTCATCAAAAGCCCATTTAGTTTGCTTTATAGGTAAATGAAAAATTTGATCGCGATTAGCCATTTCAAAAACAATTATTGATAAGATCAGTTACTTATATAAGCATGGGAATGCTATTTTTTAATATATATCTGATAAAATCATCTAATCTGCCTATTTTAGAAAAGATTATGCTCAAAGTAAAGGAAACAATTATGCGCACTAGATATTGCGGTCAGCTTGCACAAAAAGATGTTGGTCAGCATGTTACTTTATGTGGGTGGGTGCATCATTATCGTAATATACGGAAAATCATATTTGTTGAGTTGCGGGATTGTAAAGGAACAGTACAGATATTTTTTGAAGCTAAATTACCAGAAATTTTTAAAAAAGCTACTGAATTACGAAATGAATATTGTATCCAAGTAAAAGGTATAGTATGTATGCGAAGCCAGAAAAATATCAACTACCAAAGAAACAATGGTACTATAGAGGTTTGTGTTAACGAACTGGTTATTATAAGTCCGTCAGAATCATTACCGTTAGATATTAACCAAATTAATAATGAAGATACACGTTTAAAGTATCGTTATTTAGATTTACGTCGTTTTGATATAGCTGAAAGATTAAGAATTCGAGCACAAAGTGTCAGTTTTATACGAAAATTTATGGAATCTCAGGAATTTATAGAAATTGAAACTCCTATTTTGACTCGAGCAACTCCTGAAGGTGCCCGAGATTATATTGTTCCTAGTCGCCTGCATAATGGCAAATATTATGCTTTGCCTCAATCACCACAGCTATTTAAGCAGTTATTAATGATTTCTGGTTTTGATCGTTATTATCAGATTGTTAAATGTTTTCGTGATGAAGATCTAAGGACTGATCGCCAACCTGAATTTACTCAGATAGATATGGAAGTTTCCTTTTTATCATCTGCAAGTGTACGTCAAATATTAGAAAGAATGGTGCGTGGGTTATGGAAACAAATAAAGAAAATTGAGTTATCAAATTTTCCGATTATTACTTTTAAGGAAGCTATGCAACGTTATGGATCCGATAAGCCAGATTTACGTAATCCTTTAGAACTAGTAGATGTCAATGATTTAGCTATAACGTTTTCGTTACAAAAAGATATAATTCAAGAACGATTTGCTGCACTTCGTATTCCTGAAAGTAACCAATTAAAATTAAAAGAATATCTTCGAGATGTTCGTTCTAAATCAGATGTAAAATTTTTAGACTGGATTTTAGTAAATGGCTGTTATAAACAAAATCAATTCTGTATTCTACCAAAAGATTTTATTGATGCAGTTATACATCGTACAAATGCAAATCCGGGTGATATTATCTTTTTTTGTTCAGGTAGTTTTCAAAACGTTTCATATATATTAGGGACTTTACGTGTTAAAATAGGACAAAAATTACAATTAATTAATGAAAACGATTGGTCACCTCTATGGGTAATAAATTTTCCTCTCTTTTCAGAAGATGAAAACAGAAGATTAAAATGTGTACACCATCCTTTTACCGCTCCATCTCCCTTGGTAACAGTACAAGATATTTTAAATAAACCAAGAAAAATTTTATCTGATACATATGATCTTATAATAAATGGTTATGAGATTGGTAGTGGTTCGGTTCGTATCTCCCAGTTTGATATGCAACAAACTGTATTTTCCATTTTAGGAATGACTAAACAACAGCAAAATGATCAGTTTGGATTTTTTATGAATGCACTAAAATATGGTACTCCTCCACATGCTGGAATTGCGTTAGGACTAGATCGACTAGTAATGTTATTAACTGGAACTACTAATATTCGTGATGTAATTGCATTCCCAAAAACTACTACTGCTACTTGCTTAATGACAAATGCTCCTAGTTTCATAAATTAACCTGTAATGATTCAAATAATCTCATTGGAAATAATAAATGTCAGGACATAGTAAATGGTCAAATACTAAACATAGAAAAGCAATACAAGATGCAAAACGTGGAAATATTTTTACTAAAATTATTCGAGATGTTGTAACTGCTGTTAAAATCGGCGGATCAGATCCAAGTATTAATGCTCGGTTACGTGCAGCTCTAAATAAAGCATGCGCCAATAATATGAATCGTGATGCTATCAATCGTGCTATTAGGCGTGCAGAAGCTATTATTAATCTAGATGATTCTTCTTTAGAAGATATCACATATGAAGGTTATGGACCCGGGGGTACTGCAATTATGATTAAATGTTTAAGTGATAATCGCAAACGTACGGTTTCTAAATTAAGACATATATTTACTAAATATGGTGGTAATTTAGCTATTAATGGATCGGTTTCATACTTATTCAAACAAACCGGAGTTATTTCGTTAGTGGCACCAACGCAAGATGAAGAACAAATAATTAATATGGCATTAGATGCAGGTGCGGAAGATATTTTAGATTTAAAAAATGGAATGTTTAAGATTTTTCTAAAACCTGAATTACTAATTACAATTCAATATATTTTAACTACTTCAGGTTTTAAAACTGAAAAATCCTCCATTATAATGACTCCAATTACTAAAATTGAATTAGATCCGAAATATATGGTTCAATTATTGAATTTAATTCAAAAACTTCAGTCTTGTGATGAGATACAAGAAATTTATCATAATGCAAATGAAATATCTATCACACCTGAATGCTCCTAACCTGTTAAAAGTTAAGTTAACAATGAAATCAATGATGACCATTTTAGGAATAGATCCTGGATCAAAAATTACTGGATATGGAATTATCCTTTGTCAAAGAGGAAAAATTATTGATTATTTAGCTTCTGGTTGTATTTCTACCAATATAAAAAAGAGTTTTTATTTACGTTTAAAAGATATTTATTGGGGCATAAGTAAAATTATTAATCAATATAATCCTAAAATTTTAGCAATTGAACAAATTTTTATGGCTAATAATACTAAATCAGCTTTGAAATTAGGACAGGCTCAAGGAGTGGCAATAGTATCAGCCGCTAATCATGATTTACAAGTATTTGAATATGCGGCTAAACAAGTTAAACAAGCTGTAGTCGGAAATGGAGCAGCGAAAAAATATCAAGTTCAACGTATGGTACGTATCTTACTTAATTTATCTACTAATCCACCCGAAGATGCCGCTGATGCTTTAGCTATTGCAATTACTCATTGTCATATGTATAGGATGCAATCCTTATTGAAGGAATAAATAATTAAGTACAATCTTATACTATATTTAATTTTTTACATTTTAAGGAATGTTAAGTGATAGGAAGTTTAAAAGGCATTATTATTGATAAGTCTCCTCCAGAAATTTTGCTGGATGTTAATGGTATAGGTTATCAAATAAGTATGCCTATGACTTGTTTTTATCGTCTTCCCAAATTAAATTCTGAGGTAAATATTTTGATACATTTTGTTGTACGGGAAGATGCTCAACTGCTATTTGGTTTTAATAATAAACAAGAAAGAACATTATTTCGTGAGTTAATTAAAGTAAATGGAATTGGACCTAAATTAGCTTTAGCTATTTTATCAGGAATGTCTGCTACCGAGTTGATTTCAGCTATTAAAGGTAATGAAATAGATATTTTAGTAAAATTACCTGGTGTGGGTAAAAAAACTGCTGAACGATTAGTTATTGAAATTAGAGATCGTATTATACATAAGCATAGCTTATTTTTTAGCTCTTCAAAAATGGAAGTTTCCCAAAAAACTAAGACTGAACATATTTTAGATAAACCCAATCGACAGGTAGAAAATGAAGCTATATCAGCTTTAATAGTCTTAGGTTATAAACCTCAAGAGGCAAAACGCATGATCGATAAAGTGAATATTAATAATGCAAATATAGATTGTGAAACACTAATACGTGAAGCTCTTCGGATTGCACTATGATTATAAAATGAGATATCTAATGACCTCTCGATTAACTTCACCTAATTTAAGTGAAATTGATGTAATGGAAAGAAAAATTCCGGAACGTGCTCTACGACCAAAAACTCTAATGGAATATATAGGACAAAAACCTGTAAAAGAGCAAATGGAGATATTTATTAAAGCTGCTAAAATTAGGAAAAATACTCTCGATCATGTGCTAATATTTGGACCTCCAGGATTAGGTAAAACTACATTGGCTAATATTATAGCTAATGAAATGGGTGTGAATTTACGGACTACTTCCGGTCCAGTATTAGAAAAAGCTGGAGATTTAGCAGCAATTCTTACTAATCTAGAATTTCAGGAAATATTATTTATCGATGAAATTCATCGATTATCTCCCCTAGTAGAAGAAGTTTTATATCCCGCTATGGAAGATTATCAATTAGATATTATGATAGGAAACGGTCCCACTGCACGTTCAATTAAAATTGATTTACCTCCTTTTACTTTAATTGGAGCTACTACTAAAGCAGGTGCCTTAACTTCTCCACTGCGGGATCGTTTTGGGATTATACAACGTCTTGAATTTTATTCAATTTTAGATCTGAAACAAATTGTAAATCGTAGTGCAGTACGTTTAGGATTAGAAATTAGTGAGGATGGAATATTAGAAATTGCACGAAGAGCACGAGGTACACCCCGTATTGCTAATCGATTATTACGTCGAGTACGTGATTTTGCTGATGTGCATGCAGCAAGCAATTTAAATGGTGAAGTAGCAGGAAAAGCATTAAATCTGCTAAATGTAGATAATAAAGGACTTGATTATATGGATCGTAAATTATTATTTACAATAATTGATCAATTTAGTGGAGGACCAGTAGGATTAGATAATCTTGCAGCGGCGATTGGTGAAGAAAAAGATACTATTGAAGATATCTTAGAACCATTCTTAATACAACAAGGGTATATTAAACGTACACCGAGAGGACGTATAGCTACTTCTCAAGCATATAAACATTTTGAAATTAACAAAAATTTAGATAGCATAAAAAAATAACTATTTTTTATAATGCTGTTACAGTTTTAAATAGAGCTATAATAATAAATATTATAGTTGTAATTCTTACTATAGAAGGTCTTATTAGAGTATCATAATAACATTCCTCCAGGAATAATGAATTTATAATAATGTTTTCATAAAAAATAAAGCAATATGTGTTTTTTCAGAACCTCAATTCAACTTAGTTATAATTGATAGAATTACAAAAAATTGTTAATATTATCTATTAATAGATGAACAGTATTTTTAGTACAAAAAAATTTGCATATATATACGATTTATATTAATCCTATATCTATTAATTTATAAGTAAAATTATCTTTATAAGATTATATGAACTCATTAGATAAATTAAAAGAATATACGACTATTGTCGCTGATACTGCTGATATTGAATATATTATTCAATATCATCCTATTCATGTTACCACAAATCCTTCTTTAATATTAAAAACTCTTATAAAACCTCAGTATCATTATTTAATAAAAAATTCAGTTAGATATGCTAAAAACCAAGGTGGTAGTAAAAAAAATCAATTACTTAATGCTAATAATAAAATCTTAGTTAACATTGGGTTACAAATACTTTCTAATATCTCGGGACAAATTTCTACTGAAATAGATAGTCGTTTTTCTTTTAATCAAAACATGTGCCTAAATCAAGCATATAAATTGATTAACATGTATGAAGAAGAAGGAATTTCTAAATCACGTATTGTTATTAAATTAGCTTCTACGTGGGAAGCTATTCGTGCAGCAGAAAAACTTGAGATGGATGGAATCCATTGTAATATGACTCTGTTATTTTCGTCAGCACAAGCCCGAGCTTGTGCTGACGCGGGAGTATTTATAATTTCTCCATTTGTAGGCAGAATTTATGATTGGTATTACTTAAAAAAATTAATCAATGATAATGTTACTGATCCTGGAGTTCAATTTATTCGTAATATTTATAGTTATTATAAAAAATATAACTATAAAACTATAATTATGGGAGCGAGTTTTAGGAGAATTGAACAAATAATTGCTTTAGCCGGATGTGATTCACTTACTATATCTCCAGAGTTGCTAGATCAGATAAAAACTACTAATATACCCATAACGCGTAAACTTTTCCCTATGATTACTGAAAGTTACGTAAAAGTTCCTAGAATTATAGAATCAGTATTTAGGTGGGAACATAATCAAGATGCTATGGCTGTAGAAAATCTCTCACAAGGTATTCGACATTTCTCTAGGGATCAACATAAATTAGATCAAATCATTTTAACTTATTTATGAAAAATTTTACGGAGTAATTAGCAATTATTATTTTAATATAATATATCAAAAAAAATAATCACTCTAAAAATGTTATTATTATCAATGTAATGGAATATGTAGCTGTAAATGCTACTGTATAAACGATGGATCTAAAAAATTCTACCTTTCATTCATTTATGTTAATTTAATATTGGAGTAGAGAAAAATCGGCGATTTTAAAAAAAATTTCTTGTAATTTTACCAATAATTTAAATCGATTAATTCTTAAACTATTGTTAGAAATATTTATAGGTACGAATTGGAAAAAATTATTAACCAGATCATATAAGGGAATTAGTTCTGTTAAAATCATTGGATAATTATAGTTATCAAAATAAGTTTGTAGTTTATTAGTTAAATTAATAAGGTAATATGCAAGCTTTTTTTCTTCATCTTGTATAAAAAGTGATAAGTCAATTTCTTGATTTAAATCCAAATTTTCTTTTAGATTTTTTGTTAAAAAATTAGAGACTCTTTTATTAATCATAATAATTTTAAAAGATTCTTTAAAAGAAGAAAGTGCTTTTATACGTGCATCAAAATCACATAGTAAAGTTGGATTCCGAGATGATACCGCTTGAATAAGATCATTTCTGTAGCCTTTTTCTTTATACCACGATGCCAAACGTTTAAACAAATATTGCATAACATCATTAGCTACTGTTATATTGGTTAGTTTATTATTATAAGATTTAATAGATTTTTGTATAAGAAAGTATAGATCTAATCCAAGTTTTTTTTCTAATATAATGCGCAATAACCCTAATGCATTACGTCTTAATGCGAAAGGATCTTGATCCCCTGTTGAATGCATTCCAATTCCAATAATACCAATTAACGTATCAATTTTATCAGCTATAGCTATTGTACAACCTATAAGATTAGAGGGTAAACAATCATTTTTATAACAGGGATGATAATGTTCTTTTATAGCGATTGCAATTTCTTCTTTTTCACTATCAAGAAGTGCATAATGCATACCAATAATCCCTTGAGTCTTTGGAAATTCAAATACTATATTTGTAGCTAAATCACATTTAGCTAGTAATGCAGCACGTTTAACATCAATTAGATTTACATTAATTTTTTGAGCTATGTAAATAGCTAATTTTTTAATTCTTTCTGCTTTATCACGTAATGAACCTAACTGATGTTGAAAACTAATTTTTTCTAATAATGAAAAGTATTCATATAGATGTTTTTTACGATCTTCATTAATAAAAAATTTTGCATCACATAACCGAGAATGAATAATTTTTTCATTACCCTCAATTATTTTTTTAGGATATTGGGATTCAATATTAGTTATTAAAATGAATTTAGGAATTAATTGATTATTCTGATAATTATAAACTAAAAAGCATTTTTGATGATCTTGGATAATATGTTTTAATATAGGTAGAGATAAAAATTGATTATCGAAAGATCCTATTAAAACTACAGGCCATTCAACTAAGGAAGTTAGTTCTTCTAAAAGAAAGTTATCAATTTTTACTTTTCCTCCTATTTCAAAAGCAGCATTTTTTACCTGAGATAATATTTTTATTTTCCGTTTTTCATAACAAGCTATTACTTTGCCACGTGTCAGCAAAATTTCTGCATATTCTTCTGCCGAATTAATATTAAATTCTAATTGTCCCATAAATCGATGACCAAAAATTTTGGTAGAAGATTGTATTCCAAGTAGTTTAATTGGAATTAATTCATCGCCAAATAATAATAATACACTATGAACAGGCCGTATGAATCTCATTTTTCCTTCTCCCCAACGCATAGAAGGAAATTGGTTTTTTATAAGTTTAGATAAAGCATTTTTTACTATTGCTGGCAAAAGATTTTTAGTAAAATTGTTTTTATAAATTAAATCGTTAGATTTTTTTTCGTATTTACTAGCTAAATTATCGGGAACTGAGGGCAAAATTACTGCTTTAGTAAAAAAAGTATTTAATCCATCTATCTTAACTGCAAGACGACGTGGAGATGCAAACCAACATAATTGATCATATTGTAAATTATTTTTATGAAGTTCTTCTATAAAATTATTACTAAATGTTACTGCAATACTATGTAATTTTTTAGAGGGTAATTCTTCAGTACCAATCTCTACTAAAAAGGTTTTTTTATTGGGAATCATAAAATTATTTCTGATTGCTGATTTCACATCTAGGAAAACCTAAGGCTTGTCGATACTTATAATATTTGATGACAACTGTTTTAGTAAGTGCTCGGAGACGTAAAATATATCGCTGACGTTCAGTCACAGAAATTACTTTTCTTGCTTCAAGCACATTAAAAATATGCATTGCTTTTAAAATTAATTCATAAGCTGGGATTAACAATGGTTTTTCTAATTTAATTAACTTATTTGCCTCTTGTTCATATTGATCAAAACAAGTTAATAGAAAATTAATATCAGCATATTGAAAATTATAATAAGAATATTCTATTTCATTTTGAATAAATAAATCACCATAAGTAATGGATTTTTTATTATTATTATCTGTATGCCATACAATATTACAGATATTATCTATTTGTTGCAAATGCATTGCTAATCTTTCTAAACCATATGTTATTTCTACCATAATAGGAAGACATTCTAGTCCTCCCATTTGCTGAAAATAAGTAAATTGAGTTATTTCCATTCCATTCAGCCATATTTCCCAACCATAACCCCATGCTCCAAGTGTTGGATTTTCCCAATCATCTTGAATAAAACGAATATCATGAACAAAAGTATTAATTCCTAATGCATTTAATGAATTAAGATATAAATCCTGTATATTTTCAGGTGATGGTTTTATAATAACTTGAAACTGATAAAAATGTTGAAAGCGATTAGGATTATTTGCATAACGTCCATCTGTTGGACGACGAGATGCTTGCACATATGCAGCTTTAATAGGTTCAGGACCGATCGCACCAAGACAAGTTATAGGATGTGAAGTTCCCGCACCTACTTCTAAATCCAAAGGTTGAACTATAATGCAACCTTTAGATTCCCAATAATCTTGAAGATCACTAATTATACTTTGGAAAGTATTTAATTTCATTTATAAGTATAATATGTAAATTAATCTAAAATAACACTTTATATAATAAAACAAATAGAAAAGAAAAGCCCTGCTATTTATTAGCAGGGGCTTATTAACATAATCATGTTGATTAGAATGGTATTTTATTTAAGTAATTTTTAACTTACATCATACCACCCATTCCTCCCATACCAGTAGAACCAGCACCAGGATTAATATCAGATTTATCATCCTTAGGATGTTCAGTTATCATACATTCAGTAGTAATCATTAATCCAGCAACTGAAGCTGCATATTGCAATGCAGAACGAGTGACTTTAGTAGGATCTAAAATTCCCATTTTTAACATGTCACCATACATTTCAGAAGCTGCATTATAACCATAATTTCCATTACCTGCTTTTACTTTATTGGCAATTACAGAGGGTTCTCCACCAGAATTAGCAACTATTTGACGAAGTGGAGATTCCATTGCTCTCTGGGCAACACGAATTCCCATTTTCTGATCTTCATTTTCACCTTTTAGCGAAGAAATATTTTCAGCAGCACGTATTAAAGCTACTCCACCACCAGCTACTACTCCTTCCTCTACAGCTGCACGTGTAGCGTGTAAAGCGTCTTCTACGCGGGCTTTTTTCTCTTTCATCTCAACTTCGGTTGCTGCACCTACTTTTATTACTGCAACCCCACCAGCAAGTTTCGCAACACGTTCTTGTAATTTTTCTTTATCATAATCAGAGCTTGCTTCTTCAATTTGTTGACGAATCTGTGCTATACGTCCTTTAATAGCTGATTGCTGACCCATGCCATCAATTACAGTTGTAGTATCTTTATTAATTACAACACGTTTTGCTTGTCCTAAATCTTCTAGTGTGGTTTTTTCTAACTCTAATCCAATTTCTTCAGAAATTACCGTACCTTTAGTTAAGATAGCAATATCTTGCATCATTGCTTTTCTACGATCTCCAAAACCAGGAGCTTTCACTGCGGCTACTTTTACAATACCACGCATATTATTTACTACTAACGTTGCTAAAGCTTCACCTTCTACATCTTCAGCAATCAAAAGCAAAGGTTTATTTGATTTTGCTACTGCTTCTAAAATCGGAAGCATTTCACGAATATTAGAGATTTTTTTATCAACAAGCAAAATGAATGGGTGTTCTAATTCTATGGTACCAGTCTCAGGCTTATTTATAAAATAAGGAGAAAGATAACCACGATCAAATTGCATTCCCTCTACTACATCTAATTCATCTTGCAAACCAGTTCCTTCTTCAACTGTAATAACTCCTTCTTTTCCTACTTTTTCCATCGCTTGCGCTATTAACTTTCCTACACTTTCATCAGAGTTAGCTGAAATAGTACCAACTTGAGCTATAGATTTAGAATCTGAACAAGGAACAGATATTTTTTTTAGCTCTTCAACAGCTGCTGTAACTGCTTTATCAATTCCTCGTTTTAAATCCATTGGATTCATTCCTGCCGCAACAGCTTTTAATCCTTCATTAACAATTGACTGAGCTAACACAGTCGCAGTAGTAGTTCCATCACCAGCTGCATCATTGGCTTTCGATGCTACTTCTTTGACCATCTGTGCACCCATATTTTCGAACTTATCTTCTAATTCTATTTCACGTGCGACAGTAACGCCATCTTTAGTAATAGCAGGTGAGCCAAATGATTTATCTAATACGACATTACGTCCTTTAGGACCCAAAGTTACTTTTACTGCATCTGCCAATATATTTACGCCACGCATCATTTTGACACGTGCGTCATTACCAAATTTTACGTCTTTAGCTGCCATTGTTCTTTTTCCTTAAATTGTTTCATCTATAAGTCTTATACTTCAAGAATAGCTAAAATATCGCTTTCGGACAGAATTAATACTTCTTCATTATCTATTTTTTCAGTTTTTACACCATAACCATCATTAAAAATAACAGTATCGCCAATTTTTACATCTAGTGGTTTAGTTTCACCATTATCTAGAATACGACCATTACCTACCGCCAATACTTCACCTCTAGTTGATTTACCTGCGGCCGATCCTGTTAGTACAATACCTCCGGCCGATTTAGATTCAACCTCTTTACGTTTGACGATAACCCGATCATGCAATGGACGAATTTTCATTAATAGATCTCCTTCAAGAAGTCCAATCATTGGTGGAAATGAAATACCGGATAAATAATTTACGTCCGGTTTTATCTACTTTAGATAGATGGGGATTAATATTATTTATTCAAGAGCAATATAAAGATTTTTATTGATAAATTTATTTTTAATCGATTTATATTTTAGTATATAGTAAAGAAAAAATTTTTTTCAATTAAATAAGATTCATTTATAAGGTTATCATGGTAATAAATATGCGTAAAGAAGAAGATTTATTAGGATCTCGACAAATTCCATCTAATGTTTATTACGGTATACATACTATTCGTGCATTAGAAAATTTTAGGATTAGTTCTAATAAAATTGGTGATCTCCCTGAATTTATTAATAGTATGGTAATAGTAAAAAAAGCTGCAACTTTAGCTAATAAAGAACTAAAAGTATTACCTTTTAACATTGCTGATGCAATTATTCAAGCTTGTGATCTTATTTTAAATGAAGGAAAATATAGAGATCAATTTCCCATTGATGTATATCAAGGAGGTGCAGGTACTTCGGTAAATATGAACCTTAATGAAGTACTAGCTAATATTGCACTAGAAATTCTAGGATATCAGAAAGGTGAATATCAGCATGTTCATCCTAATGACCATGTTAATAAATGTCAATCTACTAATGATATTTATCCTACGGGTATTAGAATTGCGGTTTATAAGTTGCTACAAAAGCTTATACAAGCTATAGTAGAGTTAAAAAAAGGATTTAAAAAAAAATCTATAGAATTTAACCATATCCTAAAAATGGGTAGAACACAATTACAAGATGCAGTACCCATGACTTTAGGTCAAGAATTCAATGCCTTTCAAGTATTGCTTAATGAAGAAATCAAAAATATTGAAAATAATAGTAAATTATTACTAGAAGTAAATCTAGGCGCTACAGCTATAGGTACTGGAGTTAATAGTCCAAGTGATTATCAAAAATTTGCGGTAAAAAAATTAGTAGAAATTACTAAATTGCCTTTTATACCAGCAGAAGATTTAATTGAAGCTACTTCTGATTGTGGTGCATATGTTATGGTTCATGGAGCCCTCAAACGTCTAGCAGTAAAACTATCAAAAATTTGTAATGATTTAAGGTTATTATCTTCTGGTCCTAGAACGGGTTTTAATGAAATTAATTTACCTGAATTACAGGCTGGATCTTCTATTATGCCAGCTAAGGTAAATCCAGTAATTCCAGAGTTAGTGAATCAACTATGTTTTAAAGTCATAGGAAATGATATTTGTGTTACTCTTGCTGCAGAAGCTGGACAATTACAATTAAATGTTATGGAACCCATTATTAGTCAATCTCTATTTGAATCTATTGATCTTCTAATGAAAGGATGTTTTTCTCTTTTAGAAAAATGTGTAACTGGTATAACAGCTAATAAGTCAGTCTGTGAGTCATACGTCTTCAATTCGCTGGGAATTCTCACTTATTTAAATCCTTATCTTGGTCATGATAAAACCAATATAATTGGGAGGATTTGTCTCAAAACAGGTAAAACTGTAAAACAAGTAATATTAGAACAAGGTTGGTTACCCGAAAAAGAGCTAGAGAAATTATTATCTATAAATAATTTGATTAAAAATAATCAAACTAAATAGAAATTTTTCTTTGATGTTCTGAACGATTATTATCTCATTGATCGAAAGAGATGATTAAAAGTAAAAAAAATTACCACCTTACTTAATAATCAATCTACTACTATTTTATCTAACTAAAGTAGTTTTTTGATTTGGTAATTTAGCTTCTAACAAAACTATTACATTAATTTTTTTTCGGTTTCTTAATAAACCAAGGGAAACTTTGGTTCCCACACGTAATGTTGCAATCTCACCCTTAAAATAATTATAAGTATAAATCGGCTTTCCATTTAAAGAAATAATTATATCTCCAGATTTAATCCCAGAAATTGCTGCTGAAGACTTTGGCATAACCTTCTTAATTAAGAAACCACTCGGTATATTTATATTCAGATCTTTTACTAGATCTGGATTAAGTTCTTGTCCTATAATACCTAATAATCCTCTTTTTATAGATCCATATTGTATTATTTGAGAAGTTAATTTATTCACCATATTCGCCGGAATAGCAAATCCAACGCCTAAACTAGCTACCATATTAGGTCCCGAACTAATTCCATATATCGAAGTATTAATACCTATTAATTCTCCATTTATATTAATTAGAGGACCTCCTGAGTTTCCAATAGTGAGTGGTGTATCTGTCTGTATATAATTTCCATACTTTTGGTGATTGCTTCTTCCTAAAGCTGAAATAATTCCGGCTGTAACACTGTTTCTTAATCCATAAGGATTACCAATAGCTATTGAATAGTCTCCTACATGAATTTTATCAGAATCAGAAAATTTGATTTCTGTTAAATTATTAACGTCTTTAATTTGAAGAACAGCAAGATCTATTTCTTGATCTTTACCAATTAACTTTGCATCAGACTGATGTCCATTACTTAGTTGTACTCGAATTTTATTGGTATTATTAATCACATGATTATTTGTAACTACATAACCTTTTCGAGCATTTATAATTACACCAGTACCTAAAGAAATAAAAGGCACATTTTCTGATTTACTTTCACAAAATGGAGAATCTTTCCATAGAAATCCATCTTTACTACAAGCATCATCATTAAAAAATTCTCGTAACTGAGGTATAATCTTAGTAGATTCAACATTATGAACTCCTAGTGCAGTAATAGTTACTACGCTTGGCATAACTTTACTTACTATTGGAGCTAAACTATTAGGTAAATAATTAATATTACAAGACATTGCCGTATAACTTTTTGAACTTACCAACGGTATATTCATTATATTTAATGCTATACCTAAAATGCTACTAAAAATTAAAGATTTTTTTTTCATTAAATACTTCTCGTAAAATCAGTAAATATAAATAAATATGATTATATCATTGAACTATTTATCATGTGAAAATAATATTGACATGATATTATGTATTAAATGAAGCACCACAACTACAAGTGGTTTTAGCATTAGGATTCTTGACTATAAAACGAGATCCTTCAATTTGATCTACATAATCAATACAACTTCCAATTAAATATTGAAAACTCATAGCATCTATAACTAATTGAACCTCCTCTTTTTCAAATACTAAATCACCAGGATAAAGATGATCATCTAAAATAAATCCATATTGAAAACCACTACAACCTCCTCCTGTAATATAAACACGTAGTTTAAGATTCACCTTTTTTTTCTTAGATATTAAATCTTTTATTTTTTTAGCCGCGTAATTGGTTAATTCTATTTTTTTATTCATAAAATTAATAATTTTTATTTATTAAAATACAATTGTTTTAACAAAATTTATGATGATTATAATTCCATATAGGAATTTTACGCCATTTACTAGATATTTTACAAATTAAATTACCATAATGATTAATGCTAATCATAGATATCTCTGTAGGTTTAAATAACCAAAATGGTGTAGGAATATTATATCTTAGATATAGTTTATATAAATTTAGGGCTCCATTAGAACCATAAAGTTTTGTAGAATTATTATTATCTCTTCCAATCCAGATAACAACCACCTCTTTTCCATCAATACCTGCGAACCAGCTATCATGCAATCTATTAGTAGTACCGGTTTTTGCTGCTAATTGATAATTAGGATATATTACTCCTAATGCACGAGCTGTTCCATGAATTACTGCTTGTTGCATAGCATATAAAGTTAAATATGCGGCTTGATCTGAAAATACTTTTTGTATTTTTGGAATACTATTATAAATTAGATGATCCTCACTATCCACAATATAACGAATAGTTGAAAGCGGAGCTCGATAGCCTCCACTAGCTATAGTTTGATAGATTTGTATTACTTCAAATGGAGTAAGATTAAGTGCTCCTAATAAAATTGAGGGTACTATAGATAATCTATTTTTTGATATTCCTAATTTTAATAATGTTTCATTAATTTTTTTTATTCCTAATGATACTCCTAAATTTACTGTAGAAATATTGATGGAATATGTTAAAGCATCTAATAAAATTAAAGATCCTCCAAATCTGTAATCATTATTATGAGGTTTCCAAAAATGATGTTTTGAAATTTGTAATTCTAGCGGAAAATCATCTAATTTAGTATTTAGACTATATAAATTTGGTTGACTTAGAGCAGATAAATAAATGGCCGGTTTTACTAAAGAACCAATTGAACGTCTAGCTTGTAAAGCTCGATTATAACCTTGAAATATTGGATTAGAACCTCCTATGATACTTCTTACTTCTCCTGTAAGACGATCAACTATAACTATAGCACTTTCTAAATCTTGTAAACGATGTTGTTTTTGTAAAATAGGTATTTCTTCTTGTATTGCTCTTTTAGCTGCATTTTGTATAAGAGGATCTAAAGTAGAAAAAATTCTTATTCCCGATAAATTATTAGGATTTAATTTTAGTTGATATTTTAGATCAGTAATAATTTTTTGCATAAAAGCCGGATATTTTTCTTCTTGAGATTTATTAAATGATTTAATTCCTAAGTTTATTTGATTAAGTCTGGTATGTTGATATAAACTAATGAGATTTTTTTTATATAGCATAGAAAAAACTATACTACGTCTTTTCAAACTTCGTAGAGGGTGAATATAAGGATTATATATTGAAGCTCCTTTTATCATGCCTACAAGTAATACTTGTTGTTCTAATCCTAGTTCGTTAATAGGTCGTCCAAAATAATAAAAACTCGCTAATGGGAAACCCCGAATTTGTTCACTGTTATTTTGTCCTAAGAAAATTTCATTCAGATAAAGTTCAAGAATGCGCTCTTTACTATAACGTGCATTAAGAATAACTGCCATATATATTTCTTTGATTTTCCGCCAAAGGCTACGCTGATTATTAAGAAAAAAATTTCTTACTAATTGCTGTGTAATAGTACTACCTCCTTGAATTTTTTTACCCGCAATAACATTGACAAGAAATGCTCTACATATAGCAGAAATACTTATACCATTATGATTATAAAAGTTTCTATCTTCTGTCGCCAATAGTATTGATATTAGCATATCTGGAAATTCATTGAGAGGAGTAAATAAACGTTGTTCCCCATTCTTTGATGACAATATAGTTAGTATAATAGGATCAATACGAAGGACGGATAATTTTTTTCCATTATATAAATTAACTATTTTAGTTAAAAATCCTTTATGGAAAAATAGACGTGCATGAAGAAAAGAGGATTTTTTATAAGTGAGACTATTCGGAAAATTAAATGGACGACGAAGTATTTCAATAGTATTATGATTTACAATAAATTCCCCCGTCCTACTTATTTTAGATACTGCACGATATTTTCTTGATATCAGAATTTTAATTATTTTAGATTTTTTATAAGAGAAATTTTTAGATTGAATATCTATTATTCGACTATATATTACATTTGGTAAATTCCAAGTTTTTCCATCAATACGAGCTCGTATTTGATTATCTAACATCATTCCTGATATAATTATTATTGTTAATATAATTATTATTATTCCTTTCAACAGGCTAATAAAAGTCATAAAAACCTATTTTTCATAATATGAAAATAACATCATAACTACTTTTAATCTATAGTAATTAGCTCTCTATATAATTTAGTAGAAGATTATAAATTTCTCAACTTTGAAAACTAGATTGTGTATTTCATGATTAAAAGATATTGATTATCGAATTTAATTAACAAAAAATTAAAAAATATAGTATTTTTAATATCCATTTTTATGGGAGATAAATAATATGAAAACTGAAAATAAAAGTTCTTTAAGTCTTCTTTCTATTGCTGGAGTTGAACCTTATCAGGAAAAATCCAGCGAAGCATATATGAATAAAAATCAGTTAAATCATTTTAAAAAAATTTTACAAGCCTGGTGTGCTCAACTTCATGAAGAATCCGAGAATATTATGTGTAATATGACAAATGAGTCTATTAATTTTCCTGATCCAGTTGATAGAGCAACTCAAGAAGAAGAATTTAATCTTAAATTACGTACTAAAGATCGAGAAAGAAAGTTAATTAAAAAGATTGAAAGAACATTAAGAAAAATAGATGACGCTACTTTTGGTTATTGTGATAGCTGTGGAGTAGAAATAGGTATTCGGCGTCTTGAAGCTCAACCTACAGCAAATCTGTGTATTGATTGTAAAACTTTAGCAGAATTTCGCGAAAAACAAATAATTTCACGTTAAAATCTAAATTAATTTTTTAGTCCATATCCTTGTTGAATTAACTTCCATATTAGTAGATAAAAAATTATTATCAGAGTTATAAGTATTACTACTGTAATTGATAAAGATACATCTTGAATTCCAAGGATTCCTAAACGAAATCCACTGATCATATACATAATAGGATTGAATTTTGAGAGATTTTGCCATAAACGTGGTAAAAGATTTATAGAGTAGAAAACTCCCCCTAAATAACTTAATGGAGTTATTATGAGAGTAGGTATTAAACTAATATCATCAAAATTTTTTGCAAATAAAGCATTTAACAAACCTGCTAGAGAAAATACAGTTACAGTCAAAAGTACAATCGATATGGTTATTAACCATGAGTATACATGAAAATGAACAAATAACATAGATATTAAAGTCAGTAAGAACCCTACACAAATACCACGTGCTACTCCTCCCCCTACATATCCTATGATAATAATGTGCGTTGGAATAGGAGCTATTAATAATTCTTCAATACTCCTTTGAAGTTTAGCATTGAAAAATGATGAAGCTACATTAGTATAAGAGTTATAAATTACAGCCATCATAATAAGACCGGGAACAATAAATTCAATATAATTAAATCCCTGAATTTTCTTAATTTGTGAACCAATAAGATTACCAAATATATAAAAATATAAGGTCATTGTAATGACTGGTGGCATTAAGGTCTGTATCCAAATTCTAGTAAATCTTTTAATTTCTTTGGTCCAGATACTTTTTAAAGGTATCCAATAGGGATATATCATTTTCTAATCTCTTTAGCTTCTTTGATTAATTCTACGAATAAAGTTTCTAAGCGATTGGTTTTATTACGCATACTTAATACTTTAACTCTTTGATGATTCAATTGGGTAAAAATATCATTTATTCCTTGATTTCGATCTATTTCGACCTCTAAAGTATATTTATCTATAAATTTAGATTTATATCCAATTAATTTTGGTGGAGGAGTATTTTTATCTAAATCTAGAATAAATTTTTCGGTTTTTAATTTGGTCAATAAATTTTTTATAGAGGTATTTTCTATTAAGATTCCTTTTTTAATTATACCTATATTACGACATAAGGTTTCAGCTTCTTCTAAATAATGAGTAGTTAAAATAATAGTTGTACCATTTCGATTTAATTGGTTTAAAAATTTCCACATTACTAGACGTAATTCAATATCTACTCCAGCTGTTGGCTCATCTAAAATAAGTAATTTTGGAGAATGTATTAATGCACGAGCAATCATAAGGCGACGTTTCATACCTCCTGAAAGCATTCGTGCTGGTTGAAAACGATTTTGCCATAAATTTAATTGATTTAGATATTCTTTAGCTTTCTTCGTTGCTTCACGTTTATTTATTCCATAATAACCTGCTTGATTAATTATTATTTGTAATACGGTCTCAAATGGATTAAAATTAAATTCCTGTGGTACTAAACCAAGTATTCTTTTAGCTTTAATAAGGTTATTTTCTAAGTCATGTCCAAAGATTTTGATTTTTCCAGTAGTTTTATTAATTAAAGAACTAATAATCCCAATTAAAGTGGTTTTACCAGCACCATTTGATCCTAATAATGCATAAAAATCGCCAATTGAAACCTTTAAGTTGATTTCTTTTAAAGCATACATAGGACCATATTTTTTTATAAGATTTATTATTTCAAGTGCATACATAACGGATATACTTAAAATTTATTGTTAGAGACTAGACTAATTTTCCAATATAAGGAAAATGACGATAGTTCTGTGCATAATCCATCCCATAGCCTACAACAAACTCATCACTAATGGTAAAACCTATCCAACTAGGTTCAATTTTAACCGATCTACATATGGGTTTGTCTAATAAAGTACAAATTAATAAAGACTTTGGTTTTCTTAACATTAAAAGTTCATATATTTTTATTAAAGAATAACCGGAATCAATAATATCATCTACCAATAGAGCATGTTTTCCTCCAATCTGTAATTCTAGATCTTTAATAATTTTTATATCATAACTTGATGAAATGGAATTTCCATAACTTGAAACACACATAAAATCAAGTTGATGAGAAATAGTAATTTCTCTACACAAATCAGCTATAAAGATAAATGCTCCTCGTAATATACCAATAATAACTAGATTAAAATTACTGTTCTTATAATATTCCGAGATAGATTCTCCAAGAGTTTTAATACGATGATGAATTTTATTTTCGGTTAACATAGAATTAACCATATTTATATTGGTATTTGTTCATAATAAAATTAATAATGCTGAAAACCATAAACTATTACCATTGAGTAAATTCGTAAATATTATAAACATAATGTACTCATTAATTAACTTGAAATCTAGTAGTAAGAAGCAATAATAAGTTAGTTATTAATCAATTCTTGATTACTTAAGGTTAATGTAATTTTAGAAATACTTATAAACAGTATAAAAAATTTTTCGTAAGTTATTTACGATTGTTAATTATTTTTTCTAACTTTATAATTTACTAAATCCGTTACTGTTCCTACCATTATTTGAGCAGTAATACCAATAGATTCATATAAAGTTGGATGTGCATGAATAGTAAGAGCAATATCTTTAATATCACATCCCATTTCAATAGCCAATGCAATTTCACCAATTATTTCACTACAATTGTGACCTACAATTCCTGCTCCGATAATCTTATTAGATTTATCAATAATCAATTTAGTTATTCCATTTGAACAATCTGATGCCATAGCTCGTCCCGATGCTGACCAAGGATAAATTGCAACCTCATATCTTAGATTTTTTTGATTAGCTTCTTTTTCGGTGATTCCTATCCAAGCAATTTCTGGTTCGGTATAAGCTATGGCGGGTATTACTTTTGGATCGAAGTAATGTTTTTTACCAGCAATAACTTCTGCTGCTATATGTCCTTGGTGCATACCTTTATGTGCTAACATAGGTTCACCAATAATATCTCCAATGGCATAAATATGAGGAAGGTTAGTACGCATTTGTTCATTAACTACAATAAATCCTTTTTCATTCAGTTGTATTCCAATTTTTTTTATATTCATTAAATCGGTATTTGGTTTTCTACCAATAGCAACTAAAACCGCATCATAAATCTTAGATTCACAAGCAGTATTTTTGCTTTGCATTATGACATGAATACCATTATTATTCGAATTTATCTGAATCACTTTAGTATTTAATCTTAAATCAAATTGATTTTTTATGCTTTTTGTGAAAAATTCTATTATATCTTTATCTAATCCATGTATTAGCTGAGGTCCTAATTCTATTAGATCAATCTGTGATCCAAATGAATGATAAATAGTAGCCATTTCTAATCCTATAATACCTCCTCCTATAATAAGAAGTCGAGAAGGAATAGATTCAAGTGATAAAGCTTGGGTTGAATTCCAGATTCTAGGATCTTCAGAATAAGATAATGGAATTTCTATAGGACGCGCACCGGTGGCAATAATTACATTATCAAATGTAATTTGGATTAAATTGGTATCTTGCTTAACAGTAACTGTATGTTCATCAGTAAATTCTGCTACTCCTGTAACGACAGTCACATTACGATGTTTAGCCATCATTGCTAAACCATTATTTAATTTTTTTACCACTTTTTTTTTCCAATTACGTACCTCATGAAAATTAATTTCAAGCATTTCTGAAATAATTTTTTTATGTTTCATCTGTCTTGCTTGATTAATAAATTTACTAATGTCAAGCAAAGTTTTAGAGGGTATACATCCTTCATTTAAACATACGCCTCCCAAGTAATTGTTAGCTTCTACTAAACATATTCCTAATCCCAAATCTGCACATCTAAACGCAGCAGAATATCCAGATGGTCCTGCACCAATAACTAGAACTTCAGTACTTATATTTTTTATTGCCATTTTTATGTTCCTTTTAAGAATCTAAAAAACCATCTTTTTACCATTCTAATTTATATAAAATGCATGTATAAACTTAATTTTCTAATCGAGTAAAAAAGATTTTTTATATTAACCTAGTTAAGGTATAAAATTAGATAAATTTAGTTTAAAATATTTAATTAATTTTAATCTCTTCTTATTTTATAAAAAAATATTAAATGAAATTTGTTTTATTGGTTACAGGTCCAGCTTATGGAACACAAAATGCAAGCAGTGCTTATTTATTCGCTGACCAAATAGTTTATTCTAATCCAAATCATTACTTAGATTCAATTTTCTTTTATGGTGAAGGTATATATAATGCTAATCGCTTTAGTTATCCTGCAGTGGATGAATTTGATTTAGTACGTGCTTGGCAGAAAATGAATATTGAACACGGTATTAATTTAAATGTATGTTCATCAGCTGCTATGAGACGAGGAGTAGGATTTTTTACTAATAATAAAACCTTAGAATCAATAAATAATCTAGAAAGTGGATTTAACATGAGCGGATTAGCAACTTTAGTTAAATCAATTTTAACTTGTGATAGATTGGTACAGTTTTAATGAAACGTAAACGTATTGGATTTGTTTTTTTACATTCTCCTCATGGAACTAGTATAGGGAGAGAGGGTTTAGATATAGTATTAGCAACTGCTGCTATTACTAATGAGATAGGATTATTTTTTATAGGGGATGGAGTATTACAAATTTATGGGTCCCATAAAAACAATAAAATTTTAACACGTAATTATGTTAATAGCTTTCAAATATTGAAGATTTATGATATAAAATATATATATGTATGTGGTATGTCATTAAGAGAAAGAGGAATTGCGTTTAATACAAAATTTTTAATTTCTGTTGATATATTATCTCCTTCTGATTTAAAAATACAATTGCATTCCTTTGAAAAGATATTAACGTTTTGATTCATTTTAATCTACATGTTACATCTGCTTTCAAAGCCTTTATATGAAATAAATATAGATATTTTTTTGCAAATTTTAATGCAAGGTGATGAAATTTTTCTGTTACAAGATGGAATAATCATGGGTTTTAAAAACCATGTTTTTTTAAAAAAATTATCCACAATCACTGTAGCAGTTTTCGCACTTAAAAATGATGTAGAAGCAAGAGGAGTTTTACAATTGATGTCCTCATCTATTACTTTAATTGATTATAATGAATTTATCACCCTTTCTATTAATCATATACAACAAATACATTGGTAATCTTTTTAACTATTTAACCTTTATTAAAAAGTTTATATATATTAATATTAATTTAAGGAATATGGATATGGCAACTATAAATCAACTAGTTCGAAAGCCTAGGAAACATAAAACAACTAAGAGTAATGTTCCAGCTTTACAAGGATGTCCTCAAAAAAGAGGAGTATGTACCAGAGTATATACTACCACTCCTAAGAAACCTAATTCTGCTCTACGTAAAGTATGTAGAGTTCGTTTAACTAATGGTTTTGAAGTTACTTCTTATATTGGTGGAGAAGGTCATAATTTGCAAGAACATTCAGTAGTTCTAATTCGTGGAGGACGTGTAAAAGATTTACCAGGAGTACGTTATCATACAATTCGTGGAACTTATGATTGTTCTGGAGTTAAAGATCGTAAGCGTGCTCGATCTAAATATGGTACTAAGAAAAAAATCTAAATGAACTTTCTCATTCATTTTAACTAAGGAGTAGAGTATTATGTCACGTCGTCGTGTTTTTGGTGAACGAAAAATTATGGCGGATCCTAAGTTTAAGTCGGAATTATTGGCGAAATTTATTAATATATTAATGGTAAAAGGAAAAAAATCGGTAGCGGAAAAAATAGTATATTCAGCATTACAAATGGTTGTAAAACATTCCAGAATGGATGAATTAAAATCATTTGAATTAGCTTTAGAAAAGGTTCGTCCTTTGTTAGAAGTAAAATCACGACGAGTAGGTGGTTCTACTTATCAAATACCTATTGAGGTACGTCATATACGACGTAATACTCTAGCAATGCGTTGGATAGTTGAAGCTGCTAGAAAAAGAAAAGATCAATCAATGGCTAAAAGACTGGGGAATGAGTTATGTGAAGCTTTAGAAAATAAAGGATACGCCGTTAAAAAACGTGAAGAAGTACATCGAATCGCTGAATCTAATAAGGCATTTGTTCATTATAGATGGTAATTATATTTATTATAATGAATGAAATTTAAAATAAATAATTTCAATTTTATCCCTCACAATAACATTAGAGGAGTTAAATGGCTCGTATAACACCTATTACACATTACCGTAATATTGGTATTAGTGCACATATTGATGCCGGGAAAACAACTACTACAGAACGGATTTTATTTTATACTGGAGTAAATCATAAAATAGGAGAAGTTCATGATGGTGCAGCTACTATGGATTGGATGGCACAAGAACAAGAAAGAGGTATTACTATTACTTCAGCAGCTACTACAGCATTTTGGTCAGGTATGTTGAAGCAATTTGAACCTCATCGTATTAATATTATAGATACTCCTGGACATGTAGATTTTACCGTTGAAGTAGAACGTTCAATGCGTGTACTCGATGGTGTATTAATGATATATTGTGCAGTTGGGGGTGTTCAACCTCAATCTGAAACTGTTTGGAGACAAGCAAATAAATATAATGTTCCTAGAATAGCATTCATCAATAAAATGGATCGTATAGGAGCCGATTTCTTAAAAGTAGTTGATCAACTTAAAAATAAATTATCAGCTAATCCAGTACCTATTCAATTACCAATTGGTGTTGAAGATAAATTTAGCGGAGTCATTGATTTAGTTAATATGAAGGCTATTCATTGGAATGATGACGATAATGGTGTAAATTTTATATATCGTGACATTCCGCTAGATATGACAACAATAGCTACCAAGTGGCATCAAAATTTAGTAGAATCAGCAGTAGAATCTTCAGAAGATCTTATGTATAAATATCTGAGTGGGGAACCTATTAGTCAGAAAGAGATAAAATCTTCTTTGCGTACTCGAGTTTTGAAAAATGAAATATTATTAGTTACGTGTGGATCAGCTTTTAAAAATAAAGGTATTCAGACTATATTAGATGCTATTATAGAATATTTACCAGCTCCTATTGATATTCCTCCTATTAATGGAGTTTATCTAGATAAAAATCAACCCTTAGTACGTCAATCACATGATAATGAATCTTTTGCAGCTTTAGCATTTAAAGTAGCATCAGATCCATTTGTAGGCAATTTAACTTTTTTTAGAGTATATTCAGGAGTAGTTAATTGTGGAGATATTGTATTAAATTCCGTTAAATCTCAAAGAGAAAGATTTGGACGTATAGTACAAATGCATGCGAACAAAAAAGAAGAAATAAAAGAAGTTAGAGCTGGAGATATTGCAGCAGCCGTTGGATTGAAAGATGTAAATACTGGTGATACTCTTTGTGATCCGAATAATCCTATAATTCTTGAAAAAATGGATTTTCCCGAGCCAGTAATTTCTGTAGCAATAGAACCTAAAACTAAAATAGATCAA
The DNA here is from genome assembly GCA_045690015.1 of Candidatus Dasytiphilus stammeri. Classification (GTDB taxonomy): domain Bacteria; phylum Pseudomonadota; class Gammaproteobacteria; order Enterobacterales; family Enterobacteriaceae; genus Dasytiphilus; species Dasytiphilus stammeri_I. Next base: position 97,313 of record CP145877.1, on the reverse strand, counting down.
GAAAGAATGAGTCTAGTTTTAGGTAAAATGACTAAAGAAGATCCATCTTTTCATGTTTGGACTGATATAGAATCTGGTCAGACAATTATTGCGGGAATGGGCGAATTGCATTTAGAAATTATTAAAGATAGAATGCATCGTGAATTTAATATTCAAGCTAATATTGGGAAACCTCAAGTAGCTTATCGTGAAACTATTCGTAATAGTATTGAACAGGAAGGAAAATATATTCGTCAATCTGGTGGAAGAGGACAATTTGGCCACGTTTGGTTAAAAATCGAACCCTTAGCCTTAGCATCAGGGGTAGGATATGAATTTGTTAATGCTATAGTAGGAGGAGTTATTCCTAAAGAATATATCCCAGCAATAGACAAAGGAATTCAAGAACAAATCAAAAGTGGAGTTATAGCTGGTTATCCAATTGTTAATGTTAAAGTTACACTTTTTGATGGTTCTTACCATGAAGTTGATTCCTCTGAAATTGCTTTTAAAATTGCAGCTTCCATAGCCTTTAAAGAAGGTTTTAGAAAAGCATGCCCTGTTATTTTAGAACCTATTATGAAAGTAGAAATACAAATTCCAAAAGATTATATGGGTGATGTAATTGGTGATTTAACACGTCGTCGTGGAATAATTGAAACTATGGAGGAAAACCATAATAATCTTCATATTATTCGTGCTCATATTCCATTATCCGATATGTTTGGATATGCTACAGATCTCAGATCTCAAACTCAAGGTAGAGGCTCTTATTCAATGGAGTTTTTAAAATATAATGAAGCTCCTTTGAATATTACTGAAGCTATTATACAATCCCATAAGAAATGATGTTTCTATATTATAATCTTTTGAAGATTTACACCTCCAATACCAACAGAAAATTTATTTAAGGAATGAGCTGTGTCTAAAGAAAAATTTACCCGTAAAAAGCCACATATTAATGTAGGTACAATAGGTCATGTAGATCATGGAAAAACTACTTTAACTGCAGCAATTACTACCGTATTATCAAAATATTACGGAGGAGCTGCTTATAGTTTTTATCAAATTGATAATGCTCCCGAAGAGAAAGCTAGAGGTATTACAATTAATACTTCTCATGTGGAATACGATACTTCAATGCGTCATTATGCACATGTAGATTGTCCTGGACATGCAGATTATGTTAAAAATATGATCACAGGAGCTGCACAAATGGATGGTGCAATATTAGTAGTAGCTGCGACAGATGGTCCTATGCCACAAACTAGAGAACATATTCTTTTAGCGCGTCAAGTAGGTGTGCCTTATATTATAGTATTTATAAATAAATGCGATATGGTTGATGATGAAGAATTATTGGAACTAGTAGAGATGGAAGTTCGTGATTTATTATCCCAATATGACTTTCCTGGAGAAACTACTCCCATAGTGCATGGATCAGCATTGAAAGCATTAGAAGGAGATAGGAATTGGGAAGAAAAAATTATTGAATTAGCAGGTCATCTAGATACTTATATACCTGAACCAAAACGTGATATTGAAAAACCTTTTTTATTACCAATTGAAGATGTTTTTTCTATCTCTGGAAGAGGAACTGTAGTAACGGGACGTGTTGAACAAGGAATAATAAAAATAGGTGATGAAGTAGAAATAGTAGGAATTAGAGATACAGTAAAATCTATATGTACTGGAGTAGAAATGTTCCGGAAGTTATTGGATGAGGGACGTGCCGGTGAAAATATTGGAATTTTATTAAGAGGCATAAAAAGAGAAGATATTGAAAGAGGACAGGTTTTAGCTAAACCAAATTCTATAAAACCTCATGCAAAATTTGAAGCGGAAGTATATATCCTTAATAAGGATGAAGGCGGTCGTCATACTCCTTTTTTTAATGGTTATAGACCACAGTTTTATTTTCGTACAACGGATGTGACTGGTACTATTGAATTACCAAAAGAAGTAGAAATGGTGATGCCCGGAGATAATATAAAAATGTTGGTTAATCTTATTCATCCCATTGCTATGGATGAAGGACTTAGATTTGCTATTCGAGAAGGTGGTAGGACTGTAGGAGCAGGTTTAGTCACCAAAGTGATTAATTAGAATACAGTAGAGATAGCATCCACGGTTGCTTCCTATATTATATAACTTTATGTATAGTCACAGATTATTTACAAGATCTAAATCACATATATTCATTATACCCTATTTTTTCAGGGATAATTTATTGATTATTTGCTGCTAATGGGAGAGGAAGCAACATGCAAAATCAAAAAAGAATACGTATTCGTCTTAAAGCATTTGATCATCGTTTAATAGATAAATCAACGTTAGAAATTGTTGAAACAGCCAAACGTACGGGAGCACAAGTACGAGGTCCTATTCCATTACCTACTCATAAAGAACGTTTTACAATTTTAATCTCTCCTCATGTGAATAAAGATGCTAGAGATCAATATGAAATTCGTACTCATAAACGCTTAGTTGATATTATTGACCCGAATGAAAAAACTGTAGACGCTTTAATGCGTTTGGATCTAGCATCAGGAGTAGATGTACAAATTAGTTTAGGATAATAATGATTAATAAGTTATTATGAGGATTATAATAAGATGATTGGGTTGGTTGGAACGAAAATTGGAATGACTCGTATTTTTACTAAAAGTGGAGAATCTATTCCAGTTAGTGTAATAAAAATTGAAGATAATTATATTACTCAAATAAAAAATTTTTTAACCGATGGTTATACTGCTATACAAGTCACAACAGGTAGACTAAAAACTAGTAAAGTGAATAAACCTCAAGCAGGACATTTTAAAAAAGCCGGAGTAATCGCTGGAAGAACTTTAAAGGAATTTAGAATATCTAAATTAGAGGAGAATAATCTAAAATTTACTTTAGGTGAAAGTATAAATGTAAATTTTTTTTCCAATTTTCCCAAAGTAGATATAACAGGAATTTCTAAAGGAAAAGGATTTGCTGGAACTGTGAAACGATGGAATTTCCATACTCAAGATGCTACTCATGGAAACTCTTTATCACATCGTGTTCCTGGATCTATTGGACAAAATCAGACTCCAGGAAGAGTTTTTAAAGGCAAAAAAATGGCAGGAAGATTAGGAAATGAACGTATAACTATTCAAAATCTGAAAGTTATTCGAGTAGATACTGAATCTAATTATTTATTAGTCAAAGGATCTATTCCAGGATTTACTGGTAGTGAAATTATTATTAAACCAGCAATAAAATCCTCTTCTTCAGGAGATAAAAATGGAATTACTAATAAGAGATACGAGTGAGATGATCACCGTGTCTGAAAAAATATTCGGACAACGTTTTAATCAATCTTTAATCCATCAAGTTGTAGTAGCTTTTGCTACTAGAGGTCGTCAAGGCAGCAGAGCACAGAAGAATAGATCTGAAGTAAAAGGTTCAAATAGAAAACCATGGCGGCAAAAAGGTTTAGGTAGAGCTAGAGCAGGTTCAGTTAAGAGTCCTATTTGGCGTTCTGGTGGTGTAACTTTTGCTGCAAAACCTAAAAAACATTTATATAAATTAAATAAAAAAATGTATCGTGGGGCATTGAAAAGTATCTTTTCAGAATTAATACGACAAAATCGCCTTATGCTTTTTAAAGATTTTTCTATAAGCGATGCTAAAACTAAATGTTTAGTAAATAAATTAAATCAATTCTCCACAAAGAATGTACTAATAATTAGTGATAAATATAATCATAATTTATTTTTAGCAGCACGTAATTTATATGGAGTAGATGTTAGAGAAAGTGAATGTATAGATCCAATCAGTTTAATCGGATTTAATAATGTTATTATCACAGTAGATGCAATCAAAAAATTGGAGGAAAGGTTAGTATGATTAGTTATCATAAGGTATTACATATTCCTCATGTTTCTGAAAAATCATCTGATATAGAAAAAAAAAATAATACCTTTATTTTTAAAGTTGCTAAAGATGCTACAAAAACAGCAATTAAGATTGCTGTAAAAAAGATTTTTAATGTAGAAGTTACTAATGTGAATACTTTACAAGTTAAAGGTAAAATGAAATCTTATGTTGATTCTCGTCGATCTAAAGCTATTCAATCACACCAACGTAATTGGAAAAAAGCTTTTATTACTTTAAAATCAGGACAAAAAATCAATTGTATATCTAATTCTATAGAATAATGGAATGATTTAATAATGACATTAATTAAATGTAAACCAACCTCTCCGGGACGTCGTCATCTGGTTCGATTAGTTAATCCTAATATTTACAAAGGTCGTCCGTTTTCATCATTAACTAAAAGTAAGTTAAAAACAGGCGGAAGAAATAATCAGGGTGTAATCACTACACGCCATATTGGAGGAGGACATAAACAGCAATATCGATTTATTGACTTAAAACGTAATAAGGATGATATTATTAGTACAATTGAACGTATTGAATATGATCCTAATAGATCGGCAAATATTGCATTAGTATTATATCAAGATGGTGAACGTCGTTATATATTAGCACCTAAGGGTTTAAAAGTAGGAGATCAAATCCAATCTGGAACATCAGTTCCTATAAAAATAGGAAACACCTTACCTTTATATAACATACCAGTAGGAACCATTGTACATAATATAGAAATCAAGCCTGGCAAGGGAGGACAAATTGCACGTTCTGCGGGTTCATCTGCACAAATAATAACATGTGAAGGTCAGTATGTAATTGTTCGTTTGCGTTCAGGAGAGTTGAGACGGATTTATTGCTCTTGTCGTGCTACAATAGGAGAAGTAGGGAATTCTGAACATATGTTACGTGTTCTAGGTAAGGCAGGTGCTAAAAGATGGTTAGGCGATCGCCCTACAGTAAGAGGAACGGCAATGAATCCTATTGATCACCCTCATGGAGGTGGTGAAGGTCGCAATTTTGGAAAACATCCGGTAACTCCTTGGGGTATACCAACTAAAGGTAAAAAAACTCGTAAAAATAAACGTACTGATAAATTTATAGTACAGTATCGTAGAAAATAATGATGAGGATATACTATAATGCCACGTTCTATCAAGAAAGGTCCTTTTATTGATCAACACTTATTTAAAAAAATTGAGAAGGCCGTGAGAGAAAAGGATAAAAAAACCTTAAGGACTTGGTCTCGTCGTTCAACTATATTTCCTAATATGATTGGATTAACTATTTCTGTTCATAATGGACGTCACCATGTTCCTATATTCATTACTGATGAAATGGTAGGTCATAAGTTGGGAGAATTTGCCCCAACACGAACTTATCGTGGCCATACCGCTGATAAAAAAATTAAAAAGCGCTAGTAGTTAGTATAAGGAATTGAATTAAATGCAAACCATAGCTAGACATCATAATGCTTCTTCTTCTGCACAAAAACTTCGTCTGATTGCGAATCAAATTAGGGGAGAAAAAGTATCACAAGCTTTAAATATTTTAACTTACAATAAAAAAAAAGCAGCTCTAATTCTTAAGAAAGTTTTGGAATCTGCCATTGCTAATTCTGAACATAATGATGGTGCTGATATTGATAAATTAAAAATAGCAAGAGTTTTTATTGATAAAGGTTTAACTATAAAACGTTCTCTTCCTAGAGCTAAAGGACGTACAGATCGCATTTTAAAACATACTAGTCATATAACGATAATTGTATCAGATGAATAATATTTTTGAAAAAGGTGGAAAGTTATTATGGGACAAAAAGTACATCCAAATGGTATGAGATTAGGAATTACCAAATTTTGGAATTCTAGTTGGTTTGCCAATAAGAGAGATTATGCTAAAAACTTAGAAAGTGATGATAAAATTAGAGAATTTTTGAATAAAAAACTTGCTAAAGCATTTGTATCTCATATTTTTATTGAACGTCCCGCTAAAAGTATTCGTATCACTATTCATACGGCACGTCCTGGTATTATTATAGGTAAAAAAGGAGAAGATATAGAAAAACTACGTCAGAAAGTTGCTAAGATTACAGGGGTGCCTTCTCAAATTAATATTACTGAAGTGCGTAAACCAGAATTAAATGCAAAGCTAGTTGCAGATAGCATAGCTTCTCAATTAGAACGACGTGTCATTTTTCGTAGATCTATGAAAAGGGCAGTACAAAATGCTATGAGATTAGGTGCTAAAGGAATAAAAGTTGAAATAAGTGGAAGACTTGGAGGAGCTGAGATAGCTCGTAGAGAATGGTATCGTGAAGGACGTGTTCCATTACATACTTTACGAGCAGATATTGATTTTAGCATTTCTGAGGCGTATACAAATTACGGTGTAATTGGTGTTAAAGTATGGATTTTTAAAGGCGAAGTTCTTGGTAATTGTCTACCGACTGGTATTCCTTTAGTTTTATCAGAAAAAATGACCAAACCTAATCCTAATAAAAAGCAACATCGTAATAAAAGAAAAAATCGTAAATAGATAGGAGAAAAGATGATGTTGCAACCTAAACGTACTAAATTTAGAAAAATGCAAAAGGGTAGAAATAAAGGATTATCTACTAGTACTAAAATCAATTTTGGTATATTTGGATTAAAAGCTATAGAACGCGGTATGATAACAGCATCTCAAATTGAAGCTGCAAGAAGAGTAATGAGCCGTGCAATCAAGCGTCAAGGAAAAATATGGATTTGTATTTTTCCAGATAAACCTATGACTAAAAAACCCTTAGAAGTACGAATGGGAAAAGGTAAAGGCAATGTAGAGTTTTGGGTGGCACGTATTCAACCTGGTAAAGTATTATATGAAATGGATGGAGTAACAGAAGAATTAGCTCGTTCAGCTTTTAAATTAGCATCCGCAAAATTACCGATTAAAACAATATTTGTAAATAATATGAGAATCTAATGGATAAGAATAAGTTATTTAATAAAGAGAAAGATATTTCTAGTTTAAAAATGGAATTAGTTCATTTAGAACAGGAATTATTTAATTTACGTATACAAAAAAAAATTAATCAAGGGCTATTAAATAATAATTTATTAAAAGAATCGCGACGAAATATTGCTCGTATTAAAACTTTTATTACACTAAAAAAGAGCGAGTCACATAATGATTGATAGAATACGAACTCTACAAGGACGAGTAATTAGTAATAAAATGCAAAAATCTGCTACAGTCATTATTGAGAGATTTTATAAACATCCTATTTATGGTAAATTTATAAAAAATAAGACTAAATTACACATTCATGATGAATATAATCAATGTGAGATTGGTGATTTAGTAGAAATACGAGAATGTCGTCCTATATCGAAAACTAAAGCATGGACATTAGTTCGTTTAGTTAAAAAATCAGAAATTATTTAAATAATTATATTAGGTATTATTTTATATGATTCAGGAACACAGTATTCTGACCGTTGCTGATAATTCAGGTGCACGAAAAGTAATGTGTATTAAAGTGCTTGGAGGATCACGACGTCGTTATGCAAATATCGGTGATATTATTAAAATTACTATAAAAGACGCAATTCCTACAGCTAAAGTTAAAAAAGGTGAGGTATTGAAAGCAGTAATTGTACGTAGTAAAAAAGGAATTCGTCGTTCTGATGGATCTGTAATACGTTTTGATACAAATTCATGTGTCCTTTTGAATAATAATACTGAATCAGCTATTGGTACTAGAATTTTTGGTCCAGTTACTCGAGAATTGCGTAATGAAAAATTTATGAAAATACTTTCTTTAGCTCCAGAAGTATTGTAGGAGAAAATATAATGGCAGTAAAAATACGTACTGGTGATCAAGTAATAATTATAACCGGAAAAGATAAAGGAAAATGTGGTAAAGTTAAGAAGGTTTTATCTTCTAATAAAGTGATTGTAGAAGGTATTAATTTGTTTAAGCATCATGAAAAAGCTATTCCTACTTTAAATAGAACTGGAGGAATTCGATTGAAAGAATCAGCGATACATATTTCCAATGTAGCTATTTATAATGTAAAAAATGGTAAAGCAGATCGTATTGGATTTAAATTAAAGCAAGGAAAAAAAATTAGATTTTTTAAATCTACTAATCAAATTATTACAAATACGGAGTAAATTTTATATGGCACAATTGCATGATTTATATAAATCAGAAGTAATTAATAAACTTATGATTCATTTTAAGTATAAAACAGTCATGCAAGTTCCTAATTTAAGAAAAATTACATTAAATATGGGAGTAGGAAAGGCTATATCAGATAAAAAAATCCTGGAAAATGCAGTTAGCGATTTAACGGCAATTTCTGGTCAAAAACCTTTATTAACTAGAGCACGTAAATCTATATCCGGATTTAAAATTCGTAAAGGTTATCCTATAGGATGTAAAGTTACCCTAAGATCACAACGTATGTGGGATTTTTTTGAACGTTTAATTTCTATTGCAATTCCACGAATTCGTGATTTTAGAGGATTTTCTATTAGATCTTTTGATGGATATGGTAATTATAGTATTGGTATTAAAGAGCAAATTATTTTCCCAGAAATTATTTATGATAAAATTGATCATATTAGAGGTTTAGATATTACTATTACTACTACTGCTAAATCTGATGAAGAAGCACGTTATTTATTGAGTGCCTTTAATTTTCCTTTTAGAACTGATTGAATAAAATTAAGGATTTCAATGTCTAAAAAATCAATTATATATCGTGATATTAAACGTATAAATATGGCAAATAAATTATTTATTAAACGTATTCAACTAAAAAAAATTATTAGTGATAAAAAAGTAGCAGATAAAGAAAAAATAAATGCAGTATTCAAATTACAAAGTTTACCGCGTGATTCTAGTCCGTGTCGTCAACGTAATCGTTGTCGGAAAACCGGACGTCCACATGCTTTTATTCGTAAATTTGGATTAAGTCGTATTAAACTGCGTGAAGCGGCTATGCGTGGAGAAATTCCAGGGTTAAAAAAAGCTAGCTGGTAAAATAAAGAGAATTGAATTATAAGCTAAGGATTCAAATCATATGAATATGCAAGATCCAATATCTGATATGATAATACGTATTCGTAATGGACAATCTGCAAAATTTACTTATGTATCTATGCAGTTTTCTAAAATAAAGAAAGGAATTGCTCATATCTTAAGGGAAGAAGGATATATTGAACAATATGAAATTATTGATAATAATTTCATATTAAAAATTAAGTTAAAATATTTTTCTGGAAAACCCGTGATAGAAATAATTAAGAGAGTTAGCAGACCAGGATTACGCATTTATAAACGTAAGCAAGAATTACCCAAAATAATGAATGGTTTAGGAATTGCAATTCTATCTACTTCTAAAGGAATAATAACCGATAAATCTGCTCGGCAAAAAGGCATAGGAGGAGAAATTTTGTGTTATGTAGCGTAGCTTAAAATTAAAAAACCGAGATTTACAATTATTATTAATTTAAATAAAAATTTCACTTTTGGAGTTAATTCAGAATGTCTCGTATTGCAAAAAATCCAATTAAAATTCCTAAAGAAGTTGAGGTGACATTAGAAGATCAATTGATTTATATTACAGGAAATTATGGTAAGGTTAGTAATATTGTTCATGAATCCGTAGAAGTTCTATGCATTGAGAATTATTTAAAATTTCAACCACGATTAGGATTTCCAAATGGATGGACGCAAGCTGGTACGACACGTGCTATTATTAATAATATGATCATTGGAGTTACTAAAGGTTTTAGTAAAACATTGCAATTAGTTGGTATAGGCTTTCGTGCATCTATTACAGAAAATAAATTATTAACTTTAGCATTAGGTTTTTCACATTTGATATATCATAAATTACCATGTGGTATTACCGCTGAATGTCCTTCTAATAATGAAATTATTTTAAAAGGTGCTGATAAACAATTAGTTGGTCAAGTAGCAGCGGAGATATATGCATATCGTAGTCCTGAACCTTATAAAGGAAGGGGTATTCGTTATAGTAACCAAGTAATTCGTCTTAAACAAGCTAAAAAGAAATAAATTATGTATAAAAAATGTATTCGACTTCGTCGAGCTGCACGCGCAAGAAATAAATTTAAAAAACTAAGTAGTCTACGTTTAGTAATATATCGTACTCCACACCATATTTATGCACAGATTATAAGTCCAGCTTTAAGTGGTTGTAAAGTTTTAGCAGCAGCATCTACTTTAGAAAAAACTATTAATCAGCAAGTAATAAATACTGGTAATAAAACTGCAGCAGAAATAGTTGGTAAAATAATCGCGCAACGCGCTTTAAAAAAAGGAATACAAGTAGTATCCTTTGATAGATCAGGTTTTTTATATCATGGTCGTGTTAAAGCGTTAGCTGAAGCTGCGAGGAGTGGGGGACTGCAATTCTAAGCTTCTTGTAAAGGAATAAAAATTTATGATGAAAAGTTCTAGTGATAAACAACCATTTAATGAACTACAAGAAAAAATGATAGCAGTTAATCGCGTTTCTAAAACCGTAAAAGGTGGACGTATTTTTAGTTTTGCTGCTTTAACTGTTGTAGGAGATGGTAATGGACGGGTAGGATTTGGTTATGGAAAAGCACGTGAAGTTCCTGTAGCTATTCAAAAAGCTATGGAAAAAGCACGTCGTAACATGATTAATGTTATCTTGAATAAGGGTACTTTACAATATCAGATAAAGGGTGTACATGCTGGATCTACAGTTATTATGCAACCTGCATATGAAGGAACTGGAATTATTGCGGGAGGAGCAATGCGTGCAATTTTAGAAATTGCTGGAGTTCGAAATGTTTTAGCGAAAACTTATGGTTCTACTAATCCTATTAATGTAGTTCGTGCAACTATTAATGGATTATCTAATATGAAAACTCCTCAAATGATAGCTGCTAAAAGAGGTAAAGCTATTTATTAATTTAATTATATAGGTTAAGTTATAACAAAAAGATCTTATTATGGCTAATGTAATTCAAATAACTCAGGTACGCAGTGCAATCGGACGTATGCCAAGACATAGAGCTACATTACGCGGTTTAGGTTTACGTCATATTGGACATACTATAGAACGTGAAGATACTCCTTCAGTACGTGGTATGTTGAATCTTGTTTCCTATATGGTAAAGGTAAAAATAGTAAAATGAAAAGTTCAAGTTAGTGGAGGAATAGATGTATTTAAATAGTTTATATCCATCGAGGGGTTCTAAACATGCCTTAAAAAGGGTAGGTCGGGGAATTGGTTCAGGTACTGGTAAAACATGTGGTTATGGTCATAAAGGACAAAAATCTCGTTCTGGTGGAAGGATAAAACGAGGCTTTGAAGGTGGCCAAACTCCTTTATTTCGTCGTTTACCAAAATTTGGTTTTACTTCAAAGAATTCCAAATTTACTGCAGAAATTACACTTTCTGATTTAAATAAAGTAGAAGGTAATATAATTGACTTAAATTCGCTAAAATTAGCTCATATTATCCGAAAAAATATAAAACAGGTTAAGATCATTTTATCAGGCAGCGTATTAACTCCTATTATTATAAAAAATCAGGGCATAAGAGTTACCACAGGTGCTCTTAAGAGACTAGAAAATATTGGTAGTGTATTAGAGAAATAGATGAATATTATTAAAAAATCTCGGTCGTTTAATCTTAAAGATACTTATAGTGGTTATAGTGAAATAAAACGTAGAGTTATTTTTGTTATTGCTGCAATTTTAATTTTTAGAATTGGTTGTTTTATACCAATTCCCGGAATTAATACCATGTTTTTATCAAAATTAGTAGAAAAACAACATGGTACTCTACTAGATATGTTTAACATGTTTTCTGGAGGTGCGTTGAGTCGTGCGTCTATATTTGCTTTAGGAATTATGCCTTATATATCGGCTTCAATTATTATCCAATTGCTCACAGTAATACATTCGGGGTTAGCAGAAATTAAAAAGGAAGGCGAAAGTGGACGTCGTAAAATAAACCATTACACACGTTATGCAACTTTTATATTATGTCTTCTCCAGTCGATTGGAATTGTCACTGCTTTACCACATCTTCCTGGAATGCAGATATTAATATTAAATATTGGGTTATCTTTTTATTTAACTGCAGTATTTACTTTAGTTACTAGTACTATGTTTCTTATGTGGTTAGGAGAACAGATGACTGAATATGGTATTGGTAATGGAACTTCTCTACTTATTTACGCAGGAATAGTTGCTGGATTACCCAATGCTATTATTAATACCATAGAACAATCTCGTCAAGGAGATTTAAATTTATTACTATTATTAGTAGTACTAATATTTGTATTAGCTATTACCTTTTTTGTAGTTTTTATGGAAAAGGGACAAAGACGAATAATGGTTAATTATGCCATTAGACCACATGCACGACGTTTCAATTATAATCTAACTGCACAACATACACATTTACCATTAAAGATAAATATGGCTGGGGTTATTCCCGCAATCTTTGCGTCCAGTTTAATATTATTTCCAATAACTCTTGGTGCATGGTTTGGAGAAAAAATTCAATGGAATTGGTTAAATAGGATTTCATTATATTTACAACCTGGTGAACCTTTATATATAATCTTATATACTATAGCTATAATTTTTTTCTGTTTTTTTTATACGAGTTTAGTTTTCAATCCTCGTGAAACTGCAGATAATCTAAAAAAATCCGGAGCATTTGTTCCTGGTATTCGTCCGGGAGAACAGACGGCTAAATATATTCACCAAATTATGAACCGTTTGACGTTAATAGGAGCCTTATATGTATCTTTTATTTGTTTAATTCCGGAATTTATGCGAAGCATTTTAAAAGTACCATTTCATTTTGGTGGAACATCATTACTTATAGTTGTAGTTGTTATAATGGATTTCATGACTCAAATACAAACTATCATGATGTCTAAACAATATGAATCATTATTAAAAAAAACTAAAATTAATAAATGATAAAAATATCAGTAATCATGAAATATGATTTTTATTGGAGAATAAAATAAATGAAGGTTCGTACTTCAGTAAAAAAGTTATGTAGAAATTGTAAGATTATAAAACGTTGCGGTGTAGTAAAAGTTATATGTATTGAACCTAAACATAAACAACGTCAAGGATAATAATAAGATTTAAAATCATAGGAGATAGGAGTATATAATAGTGGCACGTATAGCAGGAATTAATATACCAGATAATAAACATGCAGTGATTGCTTTAAGATCAATTTATGGGATAGGAAGAAATCTTTCTAAGATTATTTGTATTTCTACAGGTATAGAACCACATATCCAAATAAAGGATTTATCAGAACAAAAATTAGATAAATTACGTGCTGAAGTTTCTAAATATCCTATTGAAGGAGATTTACGTAGAGAAGTTACTTTAAATATCAAGAGATTGATAGATTTAGGTTGTTATCGTGGATTACGTCATCGTAAAAGTCTTCCAGTACGAGGCCAACGTACTAAAACTAATGCACGTACTAGGAAAGGACCCCGGAAAATATTTAAGAAATAAATTAGAATGAAGAAATAAAGTAATAGGATATATATGATCAAATCATCACTTCGAACACCACGTAAACGTATAAAAAAACAAATTACTGATGGTATAGCCCATATTCATGCTTCTTTTAATAACACTATAGTTACGATTACAGATCGATTAGGTAACGTATTAGCTTGGGCTACAGCGGGAGGTTCAGGATTTCGAGGATCTCGTAAATCCACTCCATTTGCTGCACAAGTAGCTGCAGAACGTTGTGCACAATCAGTAAAAGATTACGGAATAAAAAACTTAGAGATCATGGTAAATGGTCCAGGACCTGGTAGAGAATCGAGTATTAGAGCTCTTAACTCTGCGGGGTTTAACATTATAAATATTATGGATGTCACTCCAATTCCTCATAATGGTTGTAGACCGCCCAAAAAAAGACGAGTCTAAAAAAAGACAAGACAATAGGATTTTATAGGAAAAAATATGGCAAGATATTTAGGTCCAAAATTAAAACTAAATCGCCGTGAAGGTACAGATTTGTTTTTAAAATCTGGAATTCGAGACATTGATTCCAAATGTAAAATTGATAGAGCACCAGGACAACATGGAAGTAGGAAAACGCGTTTATCAGATTATGGTATGCAATTAAGAGAAAAACAGAAAGTTCGAAGAATATACGGCATACTAGAGCGTCAGTTTCGTAACTATTATAAGAAAGCTGCGCGTATAAAAGGTAATACTGGAGAAAATATTTTGTTTATGCTTGAAAGTCGTTTAGATAATGTAGTTTATCGAATGGGTTTTAGCTCTACACGTGCTGAAGCAAGACAACTAGTCTCTCATAAAGGCGTAATGGTTAATAATCTAATTGTTAATATTCCTTCCTATAAAGTATCTCCTAATGATATCGTGAAAATTCATAAAAAAGCACAAGAACAGTCGAGAATACGAGCTTCATTAGAGATTGCTAAACAAAGAGAAAAACCAACATGGTTAGAAGTGAACTTATCAAAAATGGAAGGGATGTTTAAACGTATACCGGAACGTACAGATTTATCTACGGATATTAATGAACATCTTATTGTTGAACTTTACTCGAAATAAATAATTTTAGAGGACATAATGCAAAGTTCTGTTACAGAATTTTTAAAACCACGCTTAGTGGATATTGAGCATAAAAGCTTAACACATGCCAAGATAATTTTAGAACCATTAGAACGAGGTTTTGGACATACTTTAGGAAATGCATTAAGAAGAATTTTATTATCATCACTTCCTGGTTGTGCAGTAACAGAAGTTGAGATTGAAGGAGTATTACATGAGTATAGTACTAAACCAGGTATAAAACAGGATATAATCGATATTCTTCTTAATTTAAAAGAATTAGCCATTACCATTCAAGATAAAGATAATGCTATTATTATGATAAATAAATCTGGAATAGGAGAAGTAACTGCTAGAGATATTATTCATGATAATAGTGTAAAAATTATTAATCCACAACAACTTATTTGTACTTTAACTCATGAAACAGCTAATATCAACATGCGCATCAAAGTAGAACGTGGTCGTGGTTATATGCCAGCTACCGCAAGAATTAGTACAGAAAATAAAGACGGTTCTCGTCCTATTGGACGTTTATTACTTGATGCTTGCTATAGTCCGATAGAACGTATTATTTATAATGTTGAAGCGGCGCGTGTAGAACAACGTACGGATTTGGATAAATTAGTAATAGAAATGGAAACTAATGGTACTATTGATCCAGAAGAAGCCATTAAACGTGCTGCTACTATATTAGCTGAACAACTGGAAGCTTTTGTTGATTTGCGTGATAAAATTCCTACTGAAACTAAAGAAGAAAAACCAGATTTAGATCCAATTTTACTACGCCCAGTTGATGATTTAGAATTAACGGTAAGATCAGCTAATTGTCTAAAAGCTGAAGCAATTCATTATATTGGAGATCTTGTTCAAAAAACTGAAGTAGAATTATTAAAAACTCCTAATTTAGGAAAAAAATCTCTCAATGAAATTAAAGATGTACTAGCTTCTAAGGGATTGAATTTAGGTATGCGTTTAGATAATTGGCCTCCATTAAATACTAATACCGAATAAAAAAGGAAATATAATAATATGCGTCATCGTAAAATTGGACGTAAACTTAACTGTAAAAGCAGTTATCGTCAGGCATTATTTCGTAATTTAATAATCAATTTAGTAAGAGATGAAATTATTAAAACAACCTTACCAAAAGCGAAAGAATTACGACGTTTTATTGAACCATTGATTACCAGAGCTAAAGTAGATAATTTATCTAATCGTAGATTAATTTTTTCCAAAATTAGAAATAATAATACTGTTATTAAACTCTTTAAAGAATTAGCACCTAAATTTGTAAATCGCTATGGCGGTTATACAAGAGTATTAAAATGTGGTTATAGAATTGGCGACAAAGCTCCAATGGCATATCTAGAAATATTGAATAGGGCTATAAAATAAGTTATATTGATATTCACTTTATTACATGCTAATAATATTAATATTAATATTTGCAATAACATTAGGATGTAATTTTATAAGTACTTGATGTTGACCAATAGTACGTAATAGTCCATTAGGTAATCTAATCTCATTTTTATTTACTTTAATACCTACGCTATTTAAACATTTAATAATTTGGTTAATTCCAATTGAACCAAATAGCTTTCCTAAATGACTAGTTTTCGCTGTAATAGTAAGGGGTGAACAATTATAAATTTGTTCCTTACGTTTCATAGCCGTTTCTAATGCTTTTAATTTTTTAGCTTCAATTTCTGTATGCAGAGAATTAAAAAATTTAACATTTTCTGTTGTAGCCACTAGAGCTTTTTTTTGTGGAAGTAAAAAATTCCGTGCATAACCATTTTTTACATTCACTTGATCCCCAATCTCACCAAGATTTGGTATTTTAACAAGTAAAATAATTAACATTATAGAATAATTTTCCCTGTTTGTTTTGTTGTTATTGTTGTTGTCGATCCGTATAAGGTAATAAAGCTAGATAACGTGCTATTTTAATAGCTTTAGCTAGCTGTCTTTGGTACTTTGCACAGGTTCCTGTAATACGACTTGGAACAATTTTACCACTTTCTGTAAGATAATTTTTTATAGTTATAATATCTTTATAATCGATTTGTTGAATATCTTCAGCAGTGAAACGACAAATTTTTCTTCTACGTAAAGAATATGTCATTGTATTAATGTCCTATTAGTTAGAATTATATTCGACCATTTTAGTTTTGCTAATTAAAATCTTCATTAGATTTAGAGAAAATATTTAGTTTTTCTTCAATTTTATCCTCTTTAGTTTGGCTTGATTTCATTAGAGGAGATAATTCAGTAATTGGACTTTTTACTTTAATAATAATATTTCGAATAATTGCATTATTATAATATAAATGATTATTAATCTCATTAATTGCATTTTTAGAAGCTTCCACATTCATTAAAACATAATGAGCTTTATGTAAATGCTTAATAGAATATGATAATTGACGTCGACCCCAATCTTCTATACGATGAATTATTCCCTTATGTTGTTTTATAGTATTAGTAAATAATTGTATTATCTCTGAGACTTTTTCACTATAGTCTGGATTAACCATAAAAACGATCTCGTAATGACGCATCAAAATGCTCCTAATATTTTAATTGGAATCTGCTGTCTCTTCAATTTATAGGAATTAAAATTGAATGAGGGATCATAACACATATCTCTATTATAACAGAAGAGAATAATTTAATACGTTTAGTTTAATTAAGTAATATAGTTTATTCCATTAGAAAATGACGTTGTCTTATACTTTCAAAAAGACAAATACCTGTTGCAACAGATACATTTAGGGATGAAAATTGATGTACCATAGGAATATTTATTAAATAATCACAATGTTTACGGGTTAAATGACGCAATCCCTTATCTTCTGATCCCATTACTATAGCTATAGCACCTGTCATTTTTGTATGGAACACATTATTTTTAGCAGATTCACAAGTACCTATAATCCTTATATTAAATTCATGTAGGATTTTAAGAGTGTGCGAAAGATTGGTAACAGTAAATATAGATAAATTTTCTATTGATCCACATGCTACTTTTTTTACTATTGCATTATTAATTTTCGCCGAACGATCTTTTGGTAAAATTACTGCATCTACACCTGCAGCGTAAGCCGTACGTATACAAGCTCCTAAATTATGTGGATCTTTTATACCATCTAAAATTAATAAAAAGGGATTATTTTTAGTATTAATAAAATTTATTAAGTTTTTTTCATTAGGTAATGATGGACATAATATCTTAGCTATAATTCCTTGATGCACTCCTCCATTAGATTTAAAATCTAGCCATTTAGCTGATACTCTTTCTATTAAAATTCCTTTTTGTTTTATCAAATTTAAAATTGAGTTTAAACGTTGATTTGGATGACGATTAGTAATATATATTTTTTTACATATCTCTGGATTAAATTGTAGAATAGAATGTATTGGATGAATTCCAAAAATAAATTGGCTCATATATTTACTGATGTTATAACGAAGAATATACTTAATTTTTGGTAAGGATCAAGTCAATTCTTCGTCGTTCTATATTAACTGCTAAAACTTTAACATTAACTGTATCATAAATACAGTAACTATTTCCTTTTAAATGTCCAATTAATTTTTGAGTTACAGGATCAAACTTATATTTATCATCTTTTAAAGTAGAAATATGTACTAAACCCTCAATACAATTTTCTTTGAATTTTACAACTAAACCTAAACTAGTAATAAGAGCAATATTTCCTATATAAATCTTACCAATCTTATCTTTCATGAATTCACATTTTAACCAATCATGTACATTGCGTACAGCTTCATCTGCTCGTCGTTCAGCTAATGAACAATGTTTACCTAATTCTCTCATTTGTTCATTACTATAATGATAATAAGTATTGTTATTATGGATTCCTCTTCTTTTATACAAGATATATTTTATTACTCTATGCAATAAGAGATCCGGATAACGTCGAATAGGTGAAGTAAAATGTGTATATCTACTTAAAGCTAATCCAAAATGTCCTCTATTCTCTGCAGCATAAACAGCTTGAGGCATAGATCGCAACATAATTTTTTGCAAAATTTCACGATCCGGACGGTTCATAACATGTATTAATAAATCTGAATAATCTTTTGATTGGGGTTTTTTACCTCCTCGAAGAAATAAACCTTTTTTCTGAAGAAAATAAGTAAATCTAATTAGATTAGGATGATTTGGACGATCATGATCACGAAATAAACTTGGTTCCTGATATTTTTGCACCAAATCAGCAGAAGCAATATTAGCTAATATCATACACTCTTCTATTATTTTATGTGCATCGTTACGAATAATTGGTTCAATTCTATCAATACGTTGCTTAGAATTTAGTATAAATTTAGCCTCTTGGATGTTAAATGAAAGACAACCCCGTTGTTTACTAGCATATATTAAAACATGATACATCTCATATAAATTTTTTAAAGGTATCAATAAGTGTTGATATTTCTTCCATTCTAATTTTTTATTATTATTCAGAATTTCCCAAACTATATTATAAGTTAACTGTGCTTTAGAGCATATTATGGCTTCATAATGATTATAAGATAATAAGGTACCTTTTCGAGAAATAATCATTTCACATATTAAACATAATCTATCTTTATTAGGAATTAGAGAGCACAAATCATTAGATAATACCTTAGGTATCATTGGAATTGAATTTAATGGAAAATAAATAGAAGTGGCACGATTACAAGCTTCTTTATCTAAAGCAGTACCAGGTCTTACATAGTAACTAACATCAGCTATAGCAACTAGTAATCTCCATTTACCCTCTTCTAAATGTTCACAATAAACTGCATCATCAAAATCTTGAGCATCTTCACTATCAATAGTTACAAATGGTAAATTACGTAAATCAACTCGGCTATTATTTTCTCCATTAAAAGATAAACAATTTTTGGCTATTGAATCTATTTGCCTTTTAACAGCTTCTGGCCATTTATATGGAATATTATGAGTATGTAATGCCATATTAATGGCTATCTGAATACTCATTTGTTTTCCTAGTATTTCTATAATTTTTCCTAAGACTAGTTTATTATTTCTTTGGCGTTTTACTAATTTAACTACTACAATACAACCAGTTTTTAATTTTCCATATTTCGATGAAGGAATAATAATCTTAAAATTTAATCGATCATCATTAGGTTGTACAAAATTCAGACCACTATTATTGTCAAAATAATACCCAATAATAAGATTATTTCTTGGCTTAGTTATTTTTACTACGCAAGCTGATTTTCGACCTTGATATTTATTTTCAATAATTTTAGCTAAAATGGTATCACCATGAATGCAAAATTTCATTTGTTCATATGAAAGATAAAAATCATTTTCATATCCGGGTACTCTTAAAAAACCATATCCATGAGGATGGCCAATAACTTTACCTTCTACTAATATTTTAGTGGAAAAGACACGAGAAGAAGTTTTACGTTTACTTCTATTGAAAATAATCTGTCCCTTACCTGTCATATTTTTTTTTTTAAATTAACCATCTTTGTTCTTATAGTTGCGGATTTTAATATAAAAAACCATTAATTCACTATGTATGAATAATCCTATGAGTCCAAATATTATTGGTGTCTTAATTCCTTTCCTCCAAAAATTTCTGATTAATCATAAGTCTAAAGGATTTCTTAGTAAAATAGTTTGATTACGATCTGGACCTGTTGAGATAATATCAATAGGTATCCCAACTAGCGTCTCTATGCGTTGAATATATTGACGTGCTGCTAAATTCAGTGTATTTACTTGTTTAATTCCAAAAGTACTTTCACTCCATCCAGGCAATTTTTCATAAATTGGTGTAATTTTTTCCCATTCATCTTCTGCTTCTATGGGTGTAGAAGTAATTTCCTGACCATTAGACATACGATATGCAACACAAATTTTTACTTCTTCTAATCCGTCAAGAACATCTAATTTAGTTAAACAAAGACTAGATAAAGAATTAATTTGTACTGCTCTACGTATAGCAACAGCATCAAACCAACCAGTTCTACGTCGTCGACCAGTTGTCGTCCCAAATTCATTACCTTTAATACAAAGATACTCTCCGATTCTATCTGATAATTCTGTAGGAAAAGGACCAGATCCTACACGAGTACAATATGCTTTTACTATACCAATAACAGTATCTAGATAACGTAAACCGAATCCGGTTCCTGTCAGAACTCCACCAATAGTGGTATTAGAAGAGGTAACATAAGGATATGTTCCATGATCTATATCTAATAACATTCCTTGTGCACCTTCAAAAATAATTGTCTCTCCATGTTGATATGCATTATATAACAACATAGCTACATCAGTAGCTATACTAGTAAGTATTTTGGCAACCGCTAATAATTTATCTAATACTAATTGATAATCTATGGATTTTTCATTATATAAATGTACTAATTGGAAATTATGATAGTCTATTATCTTTTGTAATTTAGAGGATAAATTATTTATATTAAATAAGTCACAAACTCGCAGTCCTCTACGAGCTATTTTATCTTCATATGCTGGACCAATACCTCTACCGGTAGTACCAATAGCATTTATTCCCCGTAATTTATCACGTGCTATATCTAAAGCAATATGAGTTTGTAAAACTAAAGGACAAGATTTAGAAATTAATAAACGTTTTAAAACAGGAATTCCTTGCTGTTCTAATTTTGTAATTTCATCAATTAAACTATCAGGAGATAATACGACTCCATTTCCGATGATACTAATAATATCATTATGTAAAATTCCAGAAGGAATTAAGTGTAAAATGGTTTTTTCACCATTAATTACTATAGTATGACCCGCATTATTACCTCCTTGATATCGAACAACATATTTTGCATACGGCGTAAGAAGATCAACGATTTTACCTTTTCCTTCATCACCCCATTGAGTGCCTAATATAACAATATTTCTACCCATTTTAATAATATTATTTGATAAAATCATAATTTTATCACTGTAATTATTTATTTATCAATCCTCATTTAACAACATCTATCTATAACTATTAAGTGATCGGCACGAGAGGATTTGAACCTCTGACCACTGCCACCCCATGACAGTGCGCTACCAAGCTGCGCTACGTGCCGTACTGATGGATTTATTTTATTCGTATCTGATGAAATCAACATGAAGTATTTTGGGTTTAAATGGATGATGCTGTATTTCTTGTACTTTTACTTTATTTTCTTGACCATCAATAATTAAAGTTAAAGGCTCATTATAAAATTGATTTTTATTTTGTAATTTCATTATTGTATTAAGATCTAAAATAATTGAAATAGATTCTTTATTACCTCCGTAAATGATAGCAGGTAATAAATGTGCTGCTCGTAAACGTCTGTTGGCACTCTTTCCATGCTCATTATGTTTTACAGCATGAATTGTTATCATAAAAATTTCCTTATTTAATTGAATTAATAATATTGATACTATATCCATATCTTAAGTTAATTGTTGAGCTTTTAACCATGCAATTTCATCTTTCCAAAGAACAGGATTAATGGTTTCAATAATTAGGGGGATATCATTAAAACGATGATCATTCATGATCCATTGAAAAGCACCTTTTCCGATATTGCCTAATCCTAGAGATTGATGACGATCAATGCGACTATTAAACATGCTTTTTGCATCATTCAGATGCATTGCACGTAAATATTTAAAACCAATAATTTTTTCAAATTTTATAAATGTTTTATTATATAATTCTTGAGTACAAAAATTATAACCTGCGGCGAATGCATGACAAGTATCGACACAAACACCAATGCGCGATTGATCTTCTACTAAATTAATGATTTCAGCTAGATGTTCAAATAAGAAACCTAAATTAGTTCCTTGACCAGCTGTATTTTCAATTACGGCAATTACATCAGGTATTTTTTCTAATGCAATATTAATTGATTCGGCAATAGTTTTTAAACATGTATCCTCATCTATCATATTAAGATGACTACCAGGATGAAAATTTAACAATTTAATTCCTAGTTGATGACACCTTTGCATTTCATCTATAAAAGCTAAACGAGATTTTTCTAGTAATTCCTTAACCGGATGCCCCAGATTAACTAAATAACTGTTATGGGATATAATTTGTTTAGATGTAAAGTTATATTGTTCACATAAACTGCGGAAACGATTAATTTCATCCTTACTTAAAGCAGTAGCATTCCACTGTCGTTGATTTTTTACAAAAAGTGAAAAAGCAGTAGCATTTAATTTATTAGCACGTAATACTGCTTGTTCAAGGCCTCCAGAGGTACTAACATGAGCTCCAATATATTTCATATGATTTTATTGATGGTTAATAACTATAATCTTTAACTTCGAAGATATCATACAAAAAACTATTTACGACTAAGTAAAACCAAGAAAATTATTCTAATAATAGTTATTGTATCTGAAATAGCTATATATATAATTTTTTTTTCACTTCCTGTAATAATTTTTAGAGTAATGGAGTTTGATATTATGTTAATAAAAAATCTTGCTATTATTAGGCTATCGTATCAAGGAATAGCTTTTTATGGAAATACTCAACAAGTTTTAATTGAACAGCTTGAAGAACAACGATTTTTTATTCCTTATTATTGTAGATCTGGAATATGTGGAGCATGTAAGTTGCGTTTAATTAAAGGAAAGATAAAAAAACCACAAGTAAGTATTAATGGATTTATTCTTTCCTGTTGTTCAATACCTACTAGTGATATTGATTTAGCTTAATTAAAGATTTATCAAGATTTCTTTTAATAAAGATGGTCCTTTATATATTAATCCAGAATATATTTGTAATAATGTTGCTCCTGCTGCTATTTTTTCACGAGCCGAAAGAAAACTATTAATTCCTCCCACACCTATAATAGGGATATGTCCTTGTAATTCTTTGTTTAATATTCTAATAACTTCAGTACTACGATATTGCAGGGGAACTCCACTTAAACCTCCTATTTCTTGACAGTATTTTAATCCTTTTACTAGGGTATGATCGAGTGTAGTATTAGTAGCGATAATACCATCCATATTATATCTTACTATAGTGTCAGCTATTTGAACTAATTCAGATTCAGATAGATCTGGAGATATTTTTATGACTAAAGGAACATATTTATTATATCTTTGCGTGAGCAATTGTTGTTCGTTTTTAAGATGTTTTAATAAATCTTCTAAAATTTCACCATATTGTAAACTACGTAAATTTGGAGTATTAGGAGAAGAAAGATTAATTGCGATATAACTGGCATACTGATAAATTTTATTCATACAAATTAGAAAATCTTCTTTGCTAAGCTCTATAGGAGTATCTTTATTTTTGCTAATATTAATACCTAAAATTCCTTTAAATTTTGCTTTTTTTACGTTTTTAATTAATTTATCAACTCCTTGATTATTAAAACCCATACGGTTAATAAAGGCTTCTGCTTCTGGAATACGAAAAATACGTGGTTTTTTATTACCCACTTGTGGTTTCGGAGTTACTGTACCAATTTCTATATAGCCAAAACCCATTAATGCAAGATTATTAATAAACTCCCCATTTTTATCTAGTCCCGCTGCCAGTCCTAGTAAATTTTTAAAAGTTATTCCCATACAATTTATAGGTTTTGATGAGATCATATCCGGAATTAAGGGCTTAAATAATGTAATTAATTTACTGTTATTACATATTTTTTCATGCACCCATTCCGGATCTAATTTAAATAAAATCTTGCGAATTAGATTATATAACATTTATAATTATCTCATTAATTAATCTTTTAATAAAAATATAATCAATATAAATGAACATTTTATTAATTTAAACCTTCGAGAGATATTTATGCGTGAAGTCTCTGTAGTGGATATTTTAAAACATCGTATCCAACTTAATAGTATTGTAACTTTAAAAGGATGGGTACGTACTAAAAGATCTTCAAAATCTGGTATTTCATTTATTGCTATATCTGATGGTTCATGCTTGGATACTATTCAAGCGGTTGCGGAAAATTCTTTGGCTAATTATAAAGAAGTATTACATTTATCTACTGGATGTTCTGTAATAGTTACAGGAAAACTTATAATTTCATCAGGAAAAGAACAAGATTTTGAAATAGCTATTACCTTAATAAACGTAGTTGGTTGGATTGAAGATCCAAATACATATCCTATTGCGGCAAAACATCATTCTCGAGAATATTTACGGGATATTTGTCATTTACGTCCACGTACTACTTTTATTGGTGCTGTGTCACGTATTCGTCATACATTAGCACAAAGTATTCATCGTTTTTTTCATGAAAATGGTTATTTATGGATTGCGACTCCCATTATTACCACTTATGATACTGAAGGAATGGGAGAAATGTTTCGTGTATCTAATTTAGATTTAGAATCCTTACCTTTAAATAATGAAGGCAGAATTGATTTTACTAAGGATTTTTTTGCTAAAGCAAGCTTTTTAACTGGAACAGGACAGTTGAATTGTGAATCCTATGCTTGCGCATTATCAAAAGTATATACTTTTGGACCAACTTTTCGTGCAGAAAATTCTAATACGAGCCGTCATCTAGCCGAGTTTTGGATGGTTGAGCCTGAAGTAGCATTTGCTACATTAAATGACATTATTTGCTTAGCAGAAAAAATGCTAATAAATATTATTGAAACTGTATTGAGTGAAAGATTTGAAGATCTAAAATTTTTTGCTAAGTTTGATCCAAATCTTATTAATCGTTTAGAACAATTAATAAACCAAAATCTAGTTGTTATGGATTATTCTGAGGCGATAAAAATCCTTTTATCAAGTAAGAAAAATTTTCAAAATTCAATTTTTTGGGGCATCGATTTATCATCAGAGCATGAACGTTATTTAGCTGAACATTATTTTAATGGTCCAGTAGCAGTAATAAATTATCCAAAAGATATAAAACCCTTTTATATGCGTCTTAATGATAACAATCAAACCGTAGCATCTTTGGATATTTTAGTTCCTGGAATAGGAGAAATTATTGGTGGTTCACAACGTGAGGAACGTTTAAATATACTTGATCAAAGAATGTGTGAAAAAGCAATAAAAAAAGAAGAATATTGGTGGTATCGTGATTTACGTCGGTATGGGACTGTACCCCATTCAGGATTTGGTTTAGGTTTTGAACGACTAATAGCCTATGTAACTGGAATTCCAAATATTAAAGATACTATTCCATTTCCACGTACGCCACGTAATGCGAAATTTTAGTTTTTATTAATTAACAATTGACAAGATAAATAGCATTTTTTAAAATATTTCTTTTCCTCTGTAGTTCAGTTGGTAGAACGACGGACTGTTAATCCGTATGTCACTGGTTCGAGTCCAGTCAGAGGAGCCATTCATTAATTCACTGGTTTTTTATACCTCCGGTTAAGAATTTCAAACCAATAACTATAATTATTTTTCTGATCTGCAGAATGAAATTCTTGGAATATAGAGATCCATTCATTACGAAAGTAAATAGGGAAATAACTGTCTCCTTTTACTTCTAGATTAATATATGTGAGATAAAGACTATCAGCATATTTCAGCATCTGATGATATATATTTTCTCCTCCTATTACCATAATTTCTTTATAATTTAAATTTAATGCTAAATCTAAAGCTAATTGTATCGATGATACCAAGCTAACTCTACTATTATCAGCAAGAAGAAGGTTAGTAATAGTTTTACTAACTACAATATTATGCCTTCCTCGTAATGGTTTTTTAAGGGATTGCCATGTACAACGTCCCATAAGAACTGGTTTATTAAAAGTGTGTTTCTTAAACCAATCTATGTCTGCCGGTAAATACCATGGAATAGTATTGTTTATTCCAATAACATTATTATTGGCGATAGCTGCAATTAAACTGATTTTCATGATTATGATTTATAACTTAAATTGTATATCTTAATAATATAATTACCGCGATAATGTCATGTAAAAACGGTTATGAATTGGTAGAAAAGAAAGGTATATTAAAGTGAATTATTTATATATCGCAAGAGATTCATCTCATCCTCTTATCATTAAGTATTCCTATATTAAAATACTACCTTAACTAAGGAAGATGAAAATTAAAAAGATATGTTTATGTAATAAATTAAATAACTAAGGAAAAAAACATTGAACATTCATCCTAATACCTACTATTATTGCAATACAATAGTAGTAGTATAAAACCATACAATTTAACCCATTTTAAAAACAGTTACTTTACTAACTAATAAATGTGATAAAGTAATTGTATGCATTTTCAAATACCTAACATTCTTTTATACAGATTCATTACTTTTAGGACGGATTTTTATAGTAGCATTGTCTAATACAGCATTAATAAATTTATGACTATCTTCTGCCCCAAATGCTTTTGCTAATTCTATTCCTTCATTGATTATTACTTTATAAGGAATATCATGAAATTTAATTAATTCAAATAAAGATAATCGTAAAATAGCTTTTTCAATTGGTCCTATTTCCTCTAATTTTCTGCTAATATGTTTTTCTATTATTACATCCAAATCAGCTTTAAAAGATATAATACCTCGTAACAATTCACTGAAATAAAGCATGTCTATATTTTTAAGGTCAGGTTTAAAAAATAACTGAGACTCAATTTCATTAATGTCATTACCAGATAACTGCCAACAATAAAGTGCCTGGAGAACATATTCACGTGCACGACGCCTTTTAGTTGATTTCACAATTTATCTCCATTAATAAATAAAATCACCTAAATATCATTTTTTTTAGGATATAAATTGATAATTTAATTATTTGTTAATCTTAGTTTAAGTTTAGTACTTTAATTTTACTATAATAAAAAAAAATCCTTGGTTATAATTAATTTATGGTGCCTGGAGGCGGAATTGAACCACCGACACAGGGATTTTCAGTCCCCTGCTCTACCAACTGAGCTATCCAGGCTTTAAATAAACCAACAAAATAAGTAACTCATTATATTAATGATTTAGATATCCATGAAAGATATTGTTTGTTACCATCTCTGATAGGCAAACTTAATATTTCTGGTATTTGATATGGATGCATATTTTTAAGTACTCTTAGTAATTCAGTTTGATGCAAAGCATCGCTCTTTATTAACATTTGTACTTCTGTAGTATTTTGAAGTTTATCGTTCCAATAATATAAAGATTTAGCGTTAATCCAATATGTTATACAAGCTGCTATTTTTTCGGTTAATAATTTATTCGCTATTTTTAGTGCCCATTCTTCATTAGGCACAGTACATAATATAATAACCGCTTCATTTTCATGATGATACATAATTGGCTAGTTTTTTAAAAATTTTTATTATTTGACAACTTTATCTATAATAGGTTCAACAACTCGTTGTAATCCAACTACATGTTCATTGAGTGAAGTACGTATTAAAACTACACCTTGAGTATTACGTCCAACTAAACTAACTTCTAAGACTCTAATACGAACTAAAGTTCCCGCATCCGTAATTATCATCACTTGATCATAATTCTCAACTTGAACTGCACCCACTACATTACCATTGCGCTTAGTAACTTTTATAGAAATTACTCCCTGTGTAGCCCGAGATTTAAGCGGATATTCATCAAGAGTTGTTCTTTTTCCATATCCATTTTGAGTAACGGTTAGAATTTCTCCTTTATTCTGTGGAATAATTAATGAAACAACTCGATCCACAGAAGATAACTTAATTCCACGTACTCCAGCGGATGTTCTACCCATTGATCGTACTGATTGTTCTGGAAAACGTACTACTTTCCCTGCAGCTGAAAATAACATAACATCATTACTTCCATTGGTGAAATTTACTCCTATAAGTTCATCATCTTCATTGAGATTGATAGCAATGATGCCCGCATTTCGTTGCTTGTTCAATTCACTTATAGGAGTTTTCTTTACTAAACCTTTTGCAGTAGCCATAAAAACATGTTTTCCCGATATATTATCATGAATTGGTAGGGGAAGAATGGCTGTAATTCTCTCATTAGATCCCAATGGCAAAATATTAACAATTGGACGTCCTTTGGAACAACGATTAGCTTCGGGTAAGTGATAAACTTTGAGCCAGTATAATTTACCAATACTCGAAAAACAAAGAATAGAATCATGACTATTTGCAACTAATAATCGTTCTATATAATCTTGTTCTTTTATACGAGCAGCTGATTTACCTTTTCCACCTCGATGTTGCGCTTCATATTCGGACAATTGTTGATATTTTACATACCCTAGATGTGATAAAGTCACTACAACAGGCACATTACTAATAAGATCTTGAATATTGATATCAACACTTTGTGTGATAATTTCAGTACGACGTTTGTCACTAAATTGATTACGAATTTCAATTAATTCATTGCGAATCACTCTCATTAACTGCTCAGAATGTTTAAGAATATGGGTTAACTCTTTTATTTTTATTAACAAACCATGATATTCATCAAGTAAATTTTTATACTCTAAGCTAGTAAGCTTATTTAAGCGTAATTCTAATATTGCTTGTGTTTGTTGTTCTGAAAGATGATATTTATTCTTAGTATAAACATCCGATTGTTTCCTAATCTCTAAATGAGAGTTTTTTTGCAAAATATTTTGTCTAAGCATAGATGGAAGATCATCACAATTCCAATCCTGCGATAAAAGTACTGATTTAGCTTCAGTAACATTTTTACTATTACGAATCATTTCTATCATCGGATCAATATTTACTAATGCAATTGCCAAACCTTCTAAAATGTGAGCACTTTTGCGTGTTTTATTTAAATCGTAAATGGTTCGACGTATAACTACTTCGCGTCTATGATGAATAAAAGCTGCTATCATATCTTTTAAACTGAGAAGTTGTGGTTTACCCTCATGTAATGCTACCATATTAATATTAAAAGAAACTTGTAATTGAGTTAAATTATAAAGATGATTTAATACTACTTCTCCAATGAAGTCACGTTTAATTTCAATAAAAATACGCGTACCATCTTTATCTGATTCGTCGCGTAATGTATTAATACCTTCAATACGTTTTTCTTTAATTAACTCGGCAATTTTTTCAATTAGACGAGCCTTATTTACTTGATAAGGAATCTCATAACAAATAATAGTTTCACGTCCCGTTTTAGGATCTTGCTGGATCTTACAACGCGCTCTAAGATGAATTTTACCACGTCCCGTACGATATGCTTCTTTAATACCGCTGCTACCATTAATAATTGCACCTGTAGGAAAATCAGGACCTGGAATATTTTTCATTAATTCTTCAATACTAAGATTATTGTCCTCAATATAAGCTAAACACCCATTAATAATTTCACTTAAATTGTGTGGAGGGATATTAGTCGCCATTCCTACTGCAATTCCAGAACAACCATTTATTAATAAATTAGGAATTTTTGTAGGAAATACTTCCGGAATATGTTCGTTTCCATCATAGTTTAGTATAAATTTAACAGTTTCTTTTTCTAAATCGGCTAGAAGTTCATGGGAAATTTTTGCCATGCGTACTTCTGTATAACGCATCGCAGCTGCAGGATCTCCATCAATTGATCCAAAATTTCCTTGCCCATCCACTAATACATAACGAAGAGAAAAAGATTGTGCCATCCTAACTAGTGCATCATATACTGCTATATCCCCATGAGGATGATATTTTCCAATAACGTCACCTACTATGCGAGCAGATTTTTTATATGGCTTATTCCAATTATTACTAAGTATATGCATAGCATAGAGAACACGACGATGGACAGGTTTTAGTCCATCTCTAATATCAGGTAATGCTCGTCCAACTATAACAGACATAGCATAATCTAAATAAGACTTTTCAAGTTCTTCTTCAAGATGAATGGGTATAATTTCACTGCTGCTAGCAAGGTTGCTCATAGAGTCCTCTATAATTATTTATCTAAGAGACAATTTTATGGGTTTCAAACCCCAAATCTTTTTCATTATATCTGATTTAAGTAAATAAAAATATAATTTAGTATAGTTATTTAAAAATTTAATATAAATTGGCAATGCAATGGCACATAATGAATATTGGATGAGATATGCTTTGAAATTAGCTAATCATGCATTGAAAGTGGGTGAAGTACCAGTAGGAGCTGTTTTAGTTCGTTCAAATAAAATAATTAGTGAAGGTTGGAATTGTTCAATTAATACTTATGATCCTACTGGTCATGCTGAAATTTTAGCATTACGTAGAGCGGGAATTATATTAAAAAACTATAGATTGCTTAATACTACACTTTATGTTACACTAGAACCTTGTATAATGTGTTTCGGTGCAATTTTACATAGTCGCATTAATCATTTAGTTTTTGGAGCACGTGATGAGATCTTTGGAACTACTTCCAGTATGTTATTAAAAAACATGGGCTGTTTTAATCACCAAGTACAAATAACTGGAGATATTCTTCAGGTTGATTGTGCTAATTTGCTTAAAAATTTTTTTAAACAGAGACGTAAAAAAACATAGAAGGTTATTTGTCAATTAAACTTTTTCTAGAATAATGATTAAAGAAAAAATCACAGTTCCTCTTGCTAATTATGATCCAGAAATATGGTCAATTTTGCAAAAAGAAAAATTAAGACAGGAAAATAGTATTAATTTAATTGCTTCAGAGAATTATGCTAGTTATAGTGTTATGCAAGCGCAAGGATCACAATTAACTAATAAATATGCGGAAGGTTACCCAGGTAAAAGATATTATGCGGGGTGTGAATATATAGATATCGTAGAGCAGTTAGCTATTGATCGAGCTAAGATTTTATTTCATGCCGATTATGCTAATGTGCAACCCCATTCCGGTTCTCAAGCTAATTTTGCAATTTATCATGCTTTACTAGAACCTAGAGACATGATTCTAAGTATGAATCTAACTCATGGGGGTCATTTAACTCATGGATGTTCATCTAATTTCTCTGGAAAAAATTACCGTGTCATACATTATGGGACTAATTCTGAAGGAGATATTGATTATCATGAATTAGAGTATTTAGCAAAATATTATCAACCTAAGATGATCATTGGAGGTTTTTCAGCTTGGTCAGGAAAAGCTAATTGGATTAAGATGCGTAAGATTACTGATAGTATTAACGCATTTTTATTAGTAGATATGTCTCATATAGCTGGTTTAGTTGTGGCAGGAGTTTATCCTAGCCCTTTACCATATGCACATATCGTTACCACTACTACACATAAGACTCTTGGAGGTCCTAGGGGAGGATTAATATTGGCACAAGGAGGCAGTAAGGATTTATATCAAAAACTTAATTCAGCTGTATTTCCTGGCCAACAAGGAGGTCCGTTAATGCATATTATCGCTGCCAAAGCCATTGCTTTTAAGGAAGCAATGGAACCAGAGTTTCGAGAATATCAAAATCAAGTGGTAAAAAATGCACAAGCAATGGTTGAAGTTTTTTTAAATAGAAATTACACGGTTGTAGGAGGTCGTACATTCAATCATATGTTTTTACTTGATTTACGTAACAAAAATATTACAGGTAAAGAGGCAGATACTGCTTTGAGTAAAGCTAATATTATAGTAAATAAAAATAATATCCCTAATGATCCAAAAAATGCATTTATTACATCTGGGATTCGTATAGGATCGGCAGCAATTACCAGAAGGGGTTTAAAAGAAATACAAGTTCGAAATATTGCAGAATGGATGTGTGATCTTCTTAATAACATTAACAATTTAAAAATAGTTAAAAGAGTAAAAAAAGAAGTATTATCTCTTTGTAATGAATATCCAATATATAGTTAAGTTAGTACTCACTACCAAAAGCCTTTATTAATAACTTAAGAATATAAGAATTACTACCAGCAAGGAGATGGTCATTATGAGTGACTCCTTCTTTATAAGATCCATAATCTGTTACTAAAGCACCAGATTCACGTATTAATAATTTACCACATATAAGAGATGATAGAGGTAGATTATTGGTGCTAGTGCTAATGTTGAAATAACCATTAAACCTTCCTGCTGCCACATATGCTAAATCTAGTATATCAGAACCGGTAGATCGAAGGTTTACACCTTGCCTCAAAAGATTTTTTATTATTCGAATATAATCATTGGACTTAGGATGATTGATTATTGCAGATAAATCAGTAGCAAAAAGCATATTAGTTATATTTTTTATAAGGTTAGTTCGACTGCTACGAAGACGATAACCATTCAATTTAGTCCCCTGTCCTCGTACAGCGGTAAATAATTCATTACGCATAAAATCATAAACTACAGCAATTTCGGTTTGACCTTTAACACGGATTGCTATAGCCAAAGCGAAATGTGGAAATTTTTTACTAAAATTAGTAATTCCATTAATGGGATTAATTATCCACTGTATATTGGATGTATTAATATTAAAGGGATGATAAATATCGAAAATAATCTCATGTTGTGGATAAGATTGATGAATTACATCAATTATAATCTTTTCCACTTTTTTTAATACATGAGAAATAATATAAGAGTTTTCATTGATCGTATCTAGGTTTTCATAAATTTTAATTATCAAATTACCTGTTTTACGAGCTGTGCGTATAGCAATATTAAGAAATGGATGCATCATTTATCTTCTGTTAAGGAGCTAGGCTGAAATTAATTCACAAAAATAAATTTATAGTTGACTAAAATAGTCAACTATGACAAATTTACCTATGATAAATCATAAACTGACTTTTAATCATCAACAATAAAATATTTTTTTAGGTAGTCAAATAAATGATACTAATATCTCAAGATCGTTTCGTTATGCAGTTACAGCTATCCTTGATGTAGCGATCTCTTCAGATGGAAGGAAAGTCCAGTATCTTTAGCAAAAATTTATGAACGTTAAGGAATACAAATATCTATTTATTATTTATAAAAATTATTTACTCTTTTGTGCAAAAAAAATCGTATCCAGTATTCATGGTCCTGAGAGAGGTTACCTTTTAGGTAAAGAAATAAGTAAGTAAAATTACTATAATAATTAATGCTATTGAAGAGTGAGTAGATGCAAGTAAATGTAGAGTTAAAAAAACTGTGGAAATTGATAGGTTTGTTTGACTCATTATTTATGGAGTGATCTTACGGATCATCTTAATGAAGTTATAAAAGATTACTTTAGCTGAATTGATTAATAGAATTGCTGAAAAAGGGTAATTTTTAACAATTATTATCAGTTAGGGAAATTAATAACGGTAACGGAGTTTTTAAATGAAATTACCAATTTATTTGGATTATTCAGCCACAACCCCAATTGATCCCCGTGTCATGGAAAAAATGATTCTTTATATGACACCTGAAGGGATTTTTGGTAATCCTGCTTCCCGTTCACATCGTTTTGGATGGCAAGCTGAAGAAGCTGTAGATATAGCTCGTAATCAAATTGCAGATTTAATTGGATCAGACCCTCGTGAAATAATTTTTACTTCAGGAGCAACTGAATCAGATAACCTTGCAATTAAAGGAACAGCTAAATTTTATCAAAATAAAGGTAAACATATTATTACGAGTAAAATAGAACATAAAGCAGTATTAGATGCTTGTCGTCAATTAGAACGTGAAGGATTTATTGTTACTTATCTCCCACCATTAAAGAATGGGATGATTGATTTAAAACAATTAGAAGATGAAATACGCCCTGATACTATTCTAGTATCAATTATGCATGTTAATAATGAAATAGGAATAATACAAGATATTAGTGCTATTGGTGAATTATGTCGTGATAATAATATTATTTATCATGTTGATGCTACTCAAAGTGTTGGAAAATTGCCTATTAATTTAGCTAATCTGAAAATTGATTTATTATCTTGTTCTGCACATAAAATTTATGGTCCCAAAGGGATTGGAGCTTTATATGTACGTCGCAAACCTAGAATTCGCTTAGAAGCTCAAATACATGGTGGTGGTCATGAACGTGGTTTAAGAGCCGGAACCTTACCAGTACATCAAATTGTAGGTATGGGTGAAGCATGTCGTATTGCTAAAGAAACGATGAATAGTGAAATGGAGCGTTTACGTAAATTACGTAATCTGCTGTGGAATGGAATTAAAAATATTGAAGAAGTTTATTTAAATAGTGATCTCAACCATAGTATACCTAATATATTAAATGTAAGCTTTAATTATGTAGAAGGTGAATCATTAATTATGGCGTTGAAAGATTTAGCAGTATCTTCAGGTTCTGCTTGTACTTCAGCTAGTTTAGAACCTTCTTATGTACTTCGCGCGTTAGGAATAAATGACGAACTAGCGCATAGTTCTATTCGATTTTCCCTAGGACGTTTTACTACCCAAGAGGAAATCGATTATACAATTACTTTAGTATGTAGATCTATTGATCGTTTACGAGAACTATCTCCTTTATGGGAAATGTATAAACAAGGAAGAGATATTAATAGCATTAATTGGATATGTAATTAAAATAGTTTAGTTTAATTAATCTAATAAATAGAAAGGTGGTATATATGGCTTATAGTAAAAAAGTTATTGATCATTATGAAAATCCTCGAAATGTTGGATCATTTGATAGTTTAGATTCTTCGATTGGAAGTGGCATGGTAGGTGCACCAGCTTGTGGTGATGTAATGAAATTACAAATTAAAGTTGATAATAATGGTATTATTAAAGATGCCCGATTTAAAACTTACGGATGTGGTTCAGCTATAGCTTCTAGTTCATTAGTTACAGAATGGGTAAAAGGAAAGTCTTTAGATGAAGCAGAATCAATCAAGAATATTCATATTGCAGAAGAGTTAGAGCTACCTCCAGTTAAAATTCATTGCTCTATTTTAGCTGAAGATGCAATTAAAGCCGCGATTGCAGATTATAAGAGGAAACAAATTGAATTTAAGGAATCTAAATAAAAAAAAACCAGTTGAGGTTAAAAATCATGTCCATTACTTTAAGTGAGAGTGCAGTTACACAAATTCGTTCTTTATTAAGTAAGAGAGAAAAAGGATTTGGTGTACGTTTAGGAGTTCGTACTTCTGGTTGTACTGGTCTGGCTTATGTTATGGAGTTTGTTGATGAGGTAAAAACAGATGACATGCTGATACAAGAAAAAGGTATTAAGATTTTCATAAATAAAAAAGATTTTTTATATTTAAAAGGTACAGAATTAGATTTTGCAAGAGAAGGTTTGAATGAAGGTTTTAAATTCAATAACCCAAATGTAAAATATAAATGTGGTTGTGGTAAAAGCTTTAGTATTTAAGATGTGGTTAGTCGATTATGGATATAGATGTAAGGAATCTCTCTACTAATTATTTTGAGATTTTTAGATTGCCAGTGGGATTTGATATTGATGAAAAACTACTAGCTACACGTTTTTATGAATTACAACAGAAATTTCATCCAGATCATTGGATTAATAAATCAGCTACAGAAAAAAAATTTTTTTTAGAACGATGTGCTTTAATAAATAAAGCTTGGCAAGTATTACGAAAATCTTTCTCAAGATCTGAGTATCTCCTTTCTCTTTATGGTTTTAATATATGTAATGAACAAAGTTGTACAGATATTAGATTGTTAAAAGAACAATTAGAATTACGTGAAGAATGTGAAAAAGTTGAACAAGAACTTAATGAAGTGAGATTAAATAATTTTGTTAGAAAAATTGACAATTTAATAAGTACATTTACTATACAAATAGAAAAAGAAATGGGATCCCAACAGTGGAAATCAGCTGTCAATACGTTGCAAAAGCTAAAATTTTTAAATAAACTTCGTCATCATCTGGATGAATTAGAGAATCGTTTTTTTGATTTTTAATCATATTTGGAAAGTAAAATCTATGACTTTACTACAAATTACTGATCCAGTTAAAGAAAAAAAAAATCAATTAGCAGTTGGAATTGATTTAGGGACCACATATTCTTTAGTAGCCAGTGTATTTAATGGAAAAGTGGAGACCTTTTCCGATGAAGAAAATCGTGTTTTATTACCTTCCGTAGTACATTATAATAAGGAAAAAAAAATCGTTGGTTGGGAAGCACGTAAATATGGATTGTATGATCCTCTCAACACTATAATGTCAGTCAAACGTTTATTAGGTTATTCATTAGAAGAAATAAAAAGTAAATATCCAAATTTACCTTATAATTTACAATTAAATCAAAAAGGATTAGTGGTAATAAATACATCAGCAGGTATAATTAGTCCTGTTCAAGTTTGTAGTGATATTTTGAGTGCACTTGGTGAACGCGTTAGGAAAAAATTTGGTAATGAATTATTAGAAGTTGTTATTACAGTACCAGCCTATTTCACGGAGCTACAACGTCGAGATATTCAACAAGCAGCATTATTATCTAGATTAAGGATTTTAAGATTACTTCATGAACCTACAGCGGCTGCTATAGCTTATGGTCTAGATTCAGGACAGGAAGGATTAATTGCAGTTTATGATTTAGGTGGAGGTACTTTTGATATTTCTGTTCTTCTTTTAAATAAAACTGTATTTGAAGTTTTGGCTACGGGAGGGATATCTACTCTGGGAGGAGATGATTTTGATCAGCTATTAGTAAGTTGGATTTGTTATAAAATAGGAGTAGACGAAAAATCTCTTAATCCTATTTTACAACGCAAAATATTAGATGCTGCTATTACAGCAAAAATTGATCTTAGTCAGAGATATAGTACTATTATTCATATAGATGAATATAATAATATTATTATAACACGTAAAGATTTTGATAATTTGATTCTAAGTAAAGTAGAACGTACTATCCTAATGTGCCGCCGTACTTTACAAGATGCCAATGTTATATTAGAAAATATATCGCAAGTGATTATGGTGGGGGGATCAACAAGAGTACCACTAGTACGTGAAAAAGTAGAAAAATTTTTTGGCATAAAACCATTAACATCTATTGATCCTGAAAAAGTAGTAGTGATAGGTGCAGCAATTCATGCAGATAAACTCATAGGTAATAAGCAATATAAAGATGTTTTGTTATTAGATGTTATCCCATTATCTCTGGGTATAGAAACCGTAGGAGGATTAGTAGAAAAAATTATTCCACGTAATACAACTATTCCTACTAGTCAATCACAGGAATTTACAACCTTAAAAGATAATCAGAGTACGATTATGATCCATGTCGTACAAGGAGAACGAGAAAAAGTAGTGCATTGTAGATCGTTAGCTCGCTTTAGTCTACGAGGGATATCTGCATTACCTGCAGGTCAAGCACGTATTAGAGTTAGTTTTCAAGTAGATGAAAATGGATTATTAAATGTTACTGCTATAGAAAAGAATACCGGAAATACTGCATCTATTCAAATAAATCCAACTTATGGATTAAATGAACAAAATATAATGTATTTTATTCAAGATCATGAAAAGGATAAATAAGAGGATTTTATAATGCCAAAAATTTTTTTTTGCCTCATGAAATTTTGCTCCCCGATGGAAGAATAGTCAACGCTTCAGTGGGAGAAACGATCTTAGATGTAGCACTACGTAATGGTATTAAAATCGAACATTTTTGCGAAAAATCTTGTGCATGTGCTACTTGTCATTGCATAATTCGTAGTGGTTTTGACTCATTATCTCCCCTGAGTGAAAAAGAAGAGGATATGTTAGATAAAGCATGGGGAGTAGAGACTCAAAGTCGATTAAGTTGTCAAGCACATTTAACAAATGAAGATTTAATAGTTGAAATACCTCGTTATACTATTAATATAGTAAGTGAGTAAATATTGTTGACACAGTAATCATTATTCTATAGAGGAATTGATGACAATAGAACAAACTTGTTTTATTATAAAACCGAATGCTGTAATAAAAAATCTTATCGGTGCTATTTATTACCGTATTGAAAAGGCAGGTTTTAAAATTATTGCGGCTAAAATGCAAAAATTGACTAGAAAACAAGCTCAAGAATTTTATGCTGAACATGGTAATAAACCTTTTTTTGAAACTTTAATTAGGTTTATGATTTCTGGTCCCATTATGATATCAGTTTTAGAACGAGAAAAGGCTGTAGAACATCTTAGGGAGTTAATGGGAACAGCTAATCCAACTAATGCTGTTGCAGGTACATTACGTGCAGATTATGCTGATAGTATTACAGCAAATGCAATTCATGGTTCTGATTCTCTGGATTCAGCTCACCGAGAAATTACTTATTTTTTTCGTGAAAATGAGATTTGCAACTATTAATATGTAAGTAAAATGATTAAATCATGGTTTTTTAATCCTAGCAGCAAAATCAATTTATTAGATCTTAATCGTCAGCAAATGAGAGATTTTTTTAGATTTTTAAAAGAAGAACCTTATAGAGCTGATCAAGTCATGAAATGGATTTATCATTATGGTTGCGAAAATTTTTATCTTATGACTAATCTTAATAAAACCTTATGTGATAAATTGAATGTTTATTCTAAAATTCAGGCACCTAATCTTATAAGAGAATATTGTTCAACCGATGGAACCATAAAATGGATTTTTAAAGTTTATGATCAGCAAAAAATAGAAACGGTCTATATACCTAGTAATAATTATAGATCCACTCTTTGTATTTCTTCGCAAGTAGGATGTTCAGTAGGATGTAATTTTTGTTATACTGCACAGCAAGGATTTAATAGAAATTTATCTGTATCAGAAATTATTGGTCAAGTTTGGATGGCTAACAAAATTCTAAAAAATAGATATAAAATATGTGGAAAAAAATTTAGAAATATTAGTAATATCGTACTGATGGGAATGGGAGAACCCTTACTGAATTTGTTAAATGTAGTTCCAGCCATAGAAATAATGTTGGACGATTTGGGTTTTGGTTTATCTAAAAGACATATAACTATTTCTACATCAGGAGTAGTTCCCGCTATACAACAATTAGGAGAAAAAATTGATGTGGGGTTAGCTATTTCGCTTCATGCTCCAAATGACAAATTAAGAGATCTTCTTATGCCTATTAATAAAAGATATAATATTGCCTCGCTGCTTGCAGCTGCATATAATTATGGAATTAAATCCCATGCTAATTATGGAGGTATAACAATTGAGTATGTAATGATAGATAAGTTAAATGATCGTATAGAGCATGCTCATGAGTTAGCAAATTGTCTAAAAAAAATTCCTTGCAAGATCAATTTAATTCCTTGGAATAGTTATCCTAATTCATACTATAAACGTAGTTTATATAAACAAATTGAATCTTTTTATAAAGTATTAATTTCATATGGTTTTTTTGCTTTTATACGTCAGACTAGAGGTGATGATATTAGTGCCGCTTGTGGACAATTATCCGGTAAAGTTATTGATCGCACCACAACTACCATCATTTAAAAATTATATCTATGTATTATGTAAGTTTATAAGTTACTAATGTGCAGTGCATGTTATATCGGAGAAAAATATGTGCAGCAAAGCTATAAATCGTCGAAAATCCAAACAGATTAATGTTGGAAATGTTCCTATTGGTGGAAATGCTCCTATTTCGGTTCAGTCAATGACCAATACCTCTACTACTAATATTGAACAAACCATTGAACAGATAAAATCATTACAAAAAGTAGGAGCAGATTTAGTTCGAGTATCTATACCTACTATGGATGCAGCAGAAGCTTTCAAAATAATTAAGAAACAAGTATCAGTACCTTTGATTGCAGATATTCATTTTGATTATCGTATTGCCTTGAAAGTTGCGGAATCGGGAGCAGATTGTTTACGTATTAATCCAGGTAATATTGGCAATGAAAGACGTATTCGTCAAGTTATTGATTGTGCTAAAGACAAAAATATTCCTATTAGAATAGGAGTAAATTCGGGTTCTTTAGAAAAAGATTTACAAAAAAAATATGGTAAACCGACTGCACAAGCCTTAATAGAATCCGCATTACGTCATATTGATTATTTTGATCGAATGAGCTTCGATCAGTTTAAGGTCAGTATCAAAGCTTCAGATGTATTTTTAGCAGTGGAATCCTATCGCTTATTGTCGAAACAAATAGAAAATCCTTTACATTTAGGTATTACAGAAGCTGGAGGGATACGTGGAGGAACTGTAAAATCTGCTATTGGCATAGGAATTCTTTTATCTGAAGGAATTGGGGATACATTAAGAGTTTCTTTAGCTGCTAACCCGATAGAAGAAGTTAAGGTGGGATTCGAGATTCTTAAGTCCTTACGAATTCGTGTACGAGGTATTAATTTTATTGCTTGTCCAACTTGTTCACGACAGGAATTTGATGTAATTAGTACTGTTCAAGCTCTAGAAAAACGTTTAGAAGATATAGTAACTCCAATGGATGTTTCAATTATTGGTTGTAGAGTTAATGGTCCAGGGGAAGCGTTAATCTCTGATCTAGGTGTTACTGGTGGTAAAAATACCAGTAGTTTTTATGAAGATGGTATAAGTAAGCATGAAAGACTCGACAATAATAAATTAATAGATGAGTTAGAAAAAAAAATCCGTGCAAAAGCAGCTCTCTTAGAGAATAAAACATTATTAGATAATGATCATTAATATCACCCATTCAACATAGTAATAACAACCCAATCAAATAAACGGATACATTTTTAATGTCAAAATCTAGAATCCAGGCTATACGTGGGATGAAAGATTATTTTCCTCCAGAAAGTATCATTTTCCGAAACATTCAAGAAATACTTATAAAGGTACTGAAGAGCTATGGTTATCAAGAAATTAAGTTCCCTATTATAGAAGATACTTCTTTATTTCACCATGCTATAGGGGATATTACTGATGTGGTAGAAAAAGAAATGTATACTTTTAATAGTCGTAATGGTCAAAGTTTGACCTTAAGACCAGAAGGAACAGCAGGTTGTGTTCGAGCTGGAATAGAACATGGATTATTATATAATCAGGAACAACGTTTATGGTATTCTGGACCAATGTTTCGCTATGAAAGACCACAAAAAGGACGTTATCGTCAGTTTCATCAAATAGGTGTAGAGGTATTTGGTTTACCTGGTCCAAACATCGAGATTGAATTAATTTTATTAACAGTGAGATGGTGGCGTGAATTAGGTATTATGAATTCTGTTAATCTTCACATCAATTCAGTAGGATCACTTAAAAGCCGTAATCTTTATAAAACTGCTTTGATTTCATTTCTAGAATCTCACATAAACGATCTAGATGAAGATAGTAAACGACGTATGTATACTAATCCCTTGAGAATACTTGATACAAAAAATGCTCACATTAAAAGTATTTTAAATAAAGCACCCTCACTTCATGAATATTTAGATTCAGAATCAAAAGTTCATTTTGCAGAATTTTGTAAATTACTAGATATGACTGGAATTAATTATGAAATCAATCCATTTTTAGTTCGTGGATTAGATTACTATAATCGTACGGTTTTTGAATGGGTTACTAAGGATATAGAAGGAAGACAGTTCACATTATGTGCTGGTGGGCGTTATGATAGCTTAGTTAAAGAATTGGGAGGACATGCTACTCCTGCTATAGGATTGGCTATAGGTATGGAACGTCTAGCTATGTTGGTTAATCTGAAAAGTCCAAAAATATTAGAAAAAAAAATTGATGTTTATTTAATTTATTATGTACAACAACAAGGAGAGGCAATCATTCTCTCAGAATATTTACGTGACTGTATACCTAATATAAAATTAATGATAAATTATAGAGGAGTAGGCAAAAACTTAAACAAATTTTTTTTTCAAGCATATAAACATGGTGCTCGTATTGTTTTAGTGTTAGGAGAAAAAGAATTAGCTACTAATCATGTTATGTTAAAAGATTTATATACAGGAAAAAAGCAAATGATAAAAAAAACCGAGGTTGCTAAATTTATAGCTAATTATTTTAACGATTAATTTTTAATCAAATAGGGAAAAAAAATGGTGCAATATCTTCTATCGCAGAAGAAAAAATCATTATTTTGGTTAATTTTTTTTACTTTTGTTTTATTATTTATTGGAGTATTTTGGTACCATCAAAAATTAAATCACATAGCAAATACTTCTGTTATTTATCAAAAAAATCGGCAATTCTTAAAAAATAATAATTCGGTAGACTTAAAAATAAACACTGCAAAATCTTTTATAAATTATAATAATCATATTTATGATACCTTCATTTCGTTAAATTTAGCTAAAAGATATATAGAAAATAATGATTTTTTTAATGCTGAAGTGCAATTAACAAAAGGTTTAAAAACCATT
Organism: Candidatus Dasytiphilus stammeri; assembly: GCA_045690015.1. GTDB lineage: Bacteria > Pseudomonadota > Gammaproteobacteria > Enterobacterales > Enterobacteriaceae > Dasytiphilus > Dasytiphilus stammeri_I. The sequence continues at coordinate 54,621 of CP145877.1, read as the reverse complement.
AGTGATGTAAATATGCAGACCATATTAAAGTTACGTCTAGCGCGTATTCAATTACAGCAAAAAAAAATAGATGAAGCTTTGTATACACTTAAAAGTATTAAAACAAGGGCTTGGAGAGATCTGGTTGCTGAGATTCAAGGTAATGCCTGGTTTAAGAAAGGAGACTGTTATCAAGCATATCAATTTTGGTCGGAGAGTCTGGCAGTAACTAGTTCACCAATTCTGAGAAAAATTATGAAATTGAAAATTAATAATTTACCTCTATCTGTGAAAAAGAATTTTTCATCATAAGTTTTGTTTTATGACAATAAATCTTATTCCAAGAATCGCATTAGTTGGACGCCCTAATGTAGGTAAATCTACGTTATTCAATAAAATTACAACTGTTCACCATCATGCTTTAGTCACAGACTGTTGTAATATGACACGAGATCGAAATTATGGCATAAGTATAGTTAAAGACTCTCAATTTATTATTATTGATACTGGTGGTATTGATGAGATAAAAATTTTAAAATCAGAAACTCTAGGTCTTAAGATATTTGGTCAATTTTGTAAAGCAATTGAAGAAGCAAATCTGGTTTTATTTATAGTAGATGCATATTCGGGACTTATGCCTGGTGATCATTATATAATGAAATTTATTCGTTCTAGTAATAAGCCCTTATTTTTAGTGGTTAATAAAATTGATGGACTAAATCAAAATCTTTTATTGACTGAATTTTGTTCTTTAGGATTACAAGTAAAGGATATTTTTTTTATTGCTGCATCTAGTGGTAGAGGCATCAACAAATTATTAGAGCAAATTGCTTTTTGGTATAAAAATCATTTTAAAAAAATCATTCCTTCTTTATGTGATGATATTTTAGAAAAAAATTCTGTCAATTATAATTATCAAAATGCTCAACAAAATACTATATGCTTCTTAGCCATTGTAGGTCGTCCAAACGTGGGTAAATCTACATTGATTAATAGATTACTAGGTGAAGAAAGAGTAATAGTTTTTAATAGACCAGGAACCACAAGGGATAGTATTTATGTTCCTTTTGAATATAAAAAATTCCAATATATTTTAATTGATACTGCAGGGTTACGAAAATACCGAAAAGTTTTAAATGAAAGTGAAAAATTATCAATAAAAACCACTATAGATGCTATTTATAAAGCTAATGTAGTTATAATGGTGATTGATGCTTCACATGAAGCTATTTCTGATCAGGATTTGTCGATCTTAAGGATTATTTTAAAAAGTGGAAGATCTTTAGTTTTGGTGGTTAATAAATGGGATACTCTTTCTCATCTAATGAAACGAAATTTTAAAAAAAATCTGTCATTTCGTCTAAGATTTGTGAATTTTGTACATATCCATTTTATTTCAGCTCTATGCTTATCAATACAAGATATAGACAATCTATTTTTCTCAGTAAGAGAAGCCTATTACAGTTCAACTAAAAAATTCAGCAGTAGAAGGTTGACACAAATTATGAAAAGTGCTCTGGAAGAACATCAACCACCAATTATATATTATAGGAATGGTAGTCGTAGCAGTGTAAAATTAAAATATGCTCATTCAGGAGGTTATAATCCTCCTATTATTGTTATTCATGGTAGTCAAGTCAAGAAATTACCAAATTTCTATAAAAATTATCTAAAGAATTATTTTAGACGTTCATTAGATATAAATGGTACACTCATTAAACTTTATCTAAAGGAAAGTTAATGATAATTAATTAGACACTAACTACTAAAAGTTAATTTAGCTTTTCAATTATAGAAATTATTCTAGTTATAGCAACTCCATCTAAAAATTGAATTTTTATTAAATCTTGATTTTTTAATTGATGTATAGTTTTGACAATATTATTATTGGATAGCGTAATTATACAATAACCACGTTTAAGAGTAGCGAGTGGACTAATTACTTCTAGTTGTGTAATTATAGAAATTAAGTGCTGAAAATAATTATTTAATTTAGTATCCATATTTTTTTGGAGTCTATATAACAAGTTCTGAATATTTTGTTGATGTTTATTAATCCGTATATAAATTGGAAAAGAAAATAATTGCTGTTTCGTATATGTATACTGGTGAGTATATTTTTGTAATTTTTCTTTAACAATTTTATCTAGATAGTTAAATCTATTAGTGATAACAGCTAATTTACGCATTAAATATAATTGTGGATGTTGTTGTTGAAGCTGATGATGTAAAGATTTTAATGAATGATGTTTCTGTTTTAAAAGATAATCCATAGCCATTCCAATATGCTGTCTTTGAGTTTCTATTAGTCGTAATAATTCTAGTTGATTACGACTGACTAATTCAGCAGCTCCAGATGGAGTAGATGCTCGGATATCTGCAACTAAATCAGCAATAGTTATATCAGTTTCGTGACCTACTGCACTGACAATTGGAATATTACTGGAATATATAGCACGTGCGACCCTTTCATTATTAAAACACCATAAATCTTCTAAACTTCCTCCACCTCTTCCTACAATTAGCACATCACATTCTTTACGTCTATTTGCTAAACTAATTGCATTGATAATACTTTCTGGGGCCTTATCACCTTGTACTATAGCTGGATAAATTATTATCGATAATAAAGGATCTCGCCGCTTTAATATTCGTAATATATCATATAAAGCTGCTCCAGTTGTGGAAGTAATTATTCCTACTTGATGTGCAGGTTGGGGTAATTTTTTCTTAAAATCATTTAAGAATAATCCTTGTGAAGCTAATAGTTTTTTTATTCTTTGATATTCTTGATGTAATAATCCATCTCCAAGGGATTGTATAGTTTCTACAATCAGTTGATAATCTCCTCGTGGTTCATATAAAGTAATTCCAGCATATACGAGAATTTGTTGACCATTCTTAGGACATAAAAAACTACGATTACAATTACGAAACATTACACATCTTACCTGAGCAATATTATCTTTAAGTGTAAAATACCAATGACCTGACACTGGATTAGAGAAATTAGATACTTCAGCGCTTAACCAAATTTTACCTATTCCGTCGTCAATTAACTGACGTACTTTTTTATTTAAACTACTAACACTAAGTATTGCATGAGGTAAAGGTAAATCTGCCATATAAAAAATTATCCCTAAAATAAAATTAATTATGTATTTGATATTACCTATCTATTTGATAGGATCAATATTTTATTGTACAAAATATTCTCTATTATTAATTAGAGATGATAATTTTTATTTGAGATATAACTATATGCTACGTATATCTAAAGAAGCTTTAACATTTGATGATGTACTACTCGTTCCTGCTCATTCTACAGTTTTACCTCATACTGCTATTCTTACTACTTACTTAACTAAAAGTATCTGTTTAAATATTCCTATGATCTCTGCAGCTATGGATACAGTAACTGAATATGTTTTAGCTATTGCATTAGCACAAGAAGGTGGAATAGGTTTTATTCATAAAAATCTATCTATTGAACAACAGGTAGAAGAAGTACGTAAAGTTAAAACACATGAAACTGGTATAATTATAGATCCACAAACGGTATTACCAACAACCATGTTATGGGAAGTAAAGGAATTAACTAAACGTAATGGATTTGCTGGCTATCCTGTAGTTAATCATAAGAATGAATTAATAGGAATTATTACAGCACGGGACATTCGTTTTTTAACTAATCTTAATCAACCGGTATCTGCTGTAATGACACCACAAGATCGTTTAGTAACAATAAAGGAGGGGGAATCTAGAGAGATAGTTTTGCAAAAAATGCATGAGAAGCGGGTGGAGAAAGCTCTTATAGTAAATCAAAATTTTCAATTATTAGGTATGATTACTGTAAAAGATTTCCAAAAAGCTGAAAATAAACCTAATGCGTGTAAAGATGAAAAAGGTAGATTACGTGTAGGGGCTGCTATAGGAACTGGTATTAATTATAAAAAACGTATTGATGCATTAGTTGCAGCTGGCGTAGACATTTTGCTTATTGATTCATCCCATGGTCATTCTCAAAAAATATTAGAGTGCATACGCGAAACTCGTGCAAGTTATCCAGAGCTACAAATAATAGGAGGTAATATTGCAACCTCTTCTGGAGCTTTGGCTTTAGTAGAGGCAGGAGTAAATGCTGTAAAAGTTGGTATTGGACCCGGTTCTATTTGTACAACTCGTATTGTAACTGGTGTTGGCATTCCACAAATTACCGCAATTGCAGATGCAGTATCGGCATTAGAGGGTTTGAATATACCTGTAATTGCAGATGGAGGAATTAGATTTTCAGGTGATATTGCGAAGGCAATTGCAGCGGGTGCATCTTGTGTTATGATCGGTTCTTTATTTGCTGGAACAGAGGAATCTCCTGGTAAGATCGAGTTATATCATGGAAGAGCATTTAAATCTTATAGAGGTATGGGTTCATTAGGTGCGATGTCTAAGGCTAATGGTTCTTCAGATCGTTATTTTCAGTCAGATAATGCGGTAGATAAATTAGTACCAGAAGGGATTGAGGGACGAGTTCCATATAAAGGAAAACTTAAAGATATTATTCATCAGCAAATGGGAGGATTACGTTCATGTATGGGTTTGACTGGTTGTAGTACTATTAACGAATTGCGGACAAAAGCAGAATTTGTACGAATTAGTAATGCTGGTATTAGCGAAAGTCATATTCATGACGTAGTTCTTACCAAAGAACCTCCAAATTATCGTATAGGTTAAGTTAAATCATAGGAATAATAATACTATTATGCTAAAAGATATTCATAAAGATAAAATATTGATTATGGATTTTGGTTCACAATATACGAAATTAATTGCACGTCGTGTACGAGAATTAGGAGTTTACTGTGAATTATGGACTTGGAAAATTACACTCAAACAACTTCAAAATTTTAATCCTAATGGGATTATTCTTTCAGGAGGACCAAATAGCACTATAGACAACAATAGTCCCCAGGTTCCGGATTATGTTTTGAATTTTGGATGTCCAGTACTAGGAATCTGTTACGGTATGCAAACTATGGCTTTGCAATTAGGTGGGAAAGTAGAAAAATCTGAGAAAAGAGAATTTGGTTATGCACAAGTTAAAGTAATTACTGATAATTTATTATCTCATAATATTAATGATGGTTTTAATGAGGATGGGATACCATTATTAGATGTATGGATGAGTCATGGAGATAAAGTAAGAGAAGTCCCTTCTAATTTTGTTATCATTGGTTTTACCGAATTATGTCCTATAGCTATTATGGCAGATGAAAAAAGAAAATTTTATGGCGTACAATTTCATCCTGAAGTGACTCAAAGTAAACAAGGACAACGTCTCTTAAAACAATTTATCTATGACATTTGTAGATGTGACGGTAATTGGACTCCAGTAGAAATACTTAAAGATATAGAAAATAAATTACACACTCATCTAGGAAATTCTAAAGATCATGTAATTCTAGGTTTTTCTGGAGGTGTTGATTCATGTGTAACTGCAATGTTATTAAATCGTATTATCGGAAAGCGTCTAACATGTATTTTCATTGATAATGGATTACTTCGTTTAAACGAAGCCATCCAAGTGATGAAAGTTTTTAGAGATTTTTTTGGTTTGAATATTATTCATATTCAAGCAGAAAAAAAATTTTTGTCAGCATTAATTGGTATAACCGATCCTGAACAGAAACGTAAAACTATTGGTCGTCTTTTTATCGATATTTTTCACCATGAAGCTAAAAAAAATCCTGAAGTAAAATGGTTAGCTCAAGGAACTATTTATCCTGATATAATTGAATCTTCTATAGGTGAAGCACATATGATCAAATCACATCATAATGTGGGTGGTTTACCAAAAAAAATCAATCTTGGTTTAATAGAACCTTTAAAAGAATTATTTAAAGATGAAGTACGTAAAATAGGATTAGCATTAAATATTCCCCATAAGATCTTATATCGTCATCCTTTTCCAGGACCGGGACTAGGAGTACGCATTCTAGGAGAAATAAAAAAAGAATATTGTGATTTATTGCGTCAGGCCGACGCGATTTTTATCGAAGAATTATATAAATCGAAATTTTATCATGAAGTGAGTCAAGCATTTGCAGTTTTTATACCGGTTCGTTCTGTCGGTATAATGGGTGATATTCGTAACTATGAGTGGGTAATCTCATTACGTGCTGTAAAAACCATTGATTTTATGACAGCATATTGGGCACATTTACCTTATGATTTACTTGGTCGTATTGCCAATCGTATTATTAATGAAGTCAAAGGCATTTCTCGTGTAGTTTATGATATTTCTAGCAAACCACCTTCTACTATTGAGTGGGAATAACTTTTTTCTTGTTTATATAAATATAAAATAATCCCCTTTGTAAAACTCAAGATCCCTATTCTACTACTAAAAAGCGATTTATAAATAAACCCCCGAAAAAATGGGGGTTTATATGATAATTAAAGATCTGATTGAGTTGTTGTAATTACTTCTTGAATTCCTTTAATCTCAATCTCTACACGTCGGTCGGGTGATAAACATCGAATTAAAGCATCACGGTCTTTCACATTATTACAACTATGACCTGTAATGGAATCCATCTCTCCTCTACCATATACCAAAAGTTTATTTGCTGATATTCCCTTAGACATTAGATAATCAGCGACAACTTGAGCACGTTTTTCAGATAATCTTTGATTGTAATCTTGTGATCCAATGTGATCTGTATAACCTATAACTATAGTGGTACTATCCGTTGGATCCATAAATTTTATTTTAGAATACAATTTATTTAATTCATATTTTCCTTCAGACTTTAAGATGGCATTATCAAAATCAAACAAAACGTCCGACTTTAAAGTAAAATGTTTAGTTTCTATCAATGGTTTGGGAGCTGGGAGTGGTAAGATAGTATCATTATCATTATGATTTAAACGATAAGTAATACCTATTCCGAACATACTATTGTCAGTATTTATACCAACCGACTTATTTTCTCCAATTTTATTAAGCCATTGATAATCTAAACGTGTGGTGACTTTTTTAGATAAAGCATATTCAATTCCTACGGCACCTAAAGGTGAAATACCTGTTTTGTGGTCACTAATATGACCCCAAACGGGATTTTGTTGATTTGAGTCTACTTTCCAAACCATGCCACCTAAACGGGTATATATATCAAATTTTTTAGTGATTGGATAGCTTATTTTAGTACTCATTTGCACGCCATATGCTTTAAATGCTCCATTAATTGCAATTCCATTTTTTTTCATACTACCTAACCAATCATAACCAAATTCTAATCCTAAACATGGATTAATCTGATAACCCAAAATTGCACTGGTAGCTAACTGATTTTCATCAGTTGTTCCATCGTTAGTTATATAACCATTTCCATTATAACCATGATCGTGATACTGAGACCAGCCAACTTTAGTACCAGCATACCAAGAATTTTCTTGATGAGCAGCTAGTACTATAGTACTAGCGAATCCCATAACCAGTGCCATTACGATTGTTGTTGTAATAGCTGTTTTTGCATTCCTCATATTTTTACACCTCAGCCTTGTTATCATGTAAATAGGCGATTGTATAGCTTTATTAAAAAGCTATTAATTTGTTATTCGCTTGAATATTTCAACCAAAATCAATTTAATCTTAACGATTATCTTAATGTATATAACAAAGTCTATAACGTAGTAGAAAAGTTACAAGTCAGATGTTATTATGTATAATAAAAAATTATTATTAATAATAAATTAATCACACTAACTGTGAATTAAATAATGAACAAAATCAATGAATTGATTATTCGCCGTCCTGATGACTGGCATACTCATTTACGAGATAATGATTTATTACGTAGTGTGCTTCCTTTTACCAGTAGTGTTTTTGCTCGTGCTATGATTATGCCTAATATTTTTCCACCGTTAAAAAGCATAGAAAGTGCTATTTTTTACCGAAATCGTATTCTAGCTGCTATACCTAGTTATCATAGTTTTAAACCTTTAATGACTTATTACATTACTGATGATTTCGATCTAGAGGAAATAACTCGGGGTTTTCTTCAAGAAATTTTTCTTGCAGCTAAACTTTATTTTGCACATACGACTATAAATAGCATGTATGGTATTAAAAATATCCATAAAATAACACCTCTTCTAGAAAATCTTCAAAGAATAGGAATGCCTTTGTTAATACATGGTGAAGTTTCAGATAAAAATATTGATATCTTTGACCGAGAAGCGCGTTTTATAGAGCAAGTACTAGATCCTTTACATAAAAATTTTCCAAACTTAAAAATAGTATTTGAACATATTTCTACTAAAGAGGCTGTGCAATATATTCTAGAAGGTGATAATTATATAGCAGCTACTATAACACCACAACATTTAATGTTCAACCGCAATCATATGTTCATGGAGGGACTACATCCACATCTATATTGTTTACCTATCTTAAAAAGATCCATTCACCAGGAAGCACTTCGTAAAGCTATTACGACTGGTTGTACACGCTTTTTTATTGGTACAGATACCGCTCCTCACTTAAGTAAAGATAAAGAAAATCAATGTGGTTGTGCAGGGATATTTAATGCTCCTAGTGCTATGGCTGCTTATACTACAGTATTTGAAGAAATGAATTCTTTACAATATTTAGAATCTTTTTGTTCTGAAAATGGTCCACGTTATTATGGTTTACCTCTCAATAAGGAACGAATTAAATTAATACGCAAATCATGGATAGTTCCTAAGAAAATAGCGGTTGGTTCGGACTACTTAATTCCCTTTTTAGCGGGAAAAAATCTTGACTGGTTTGTTCTTTATAATGAACATTATTAGTATTATTGGGTAAAAGTACTTTATTTATATTAAATGCAAAAAATTATTTTAGCGACTTTAAATAAATGGAAAATATTAGAATTTACACAAATAGCGAAAACTAATAATTTTTTTATTGAATTTGAACCGATGTCTAAAAATATCGGTTATATTCCTGAAACCGGAAAAAATTATTTAGATAATGCTTCTATTAAAGCTAATATTGCGTATAATTATTATAGATATCCAGTTCTATCGGATGATTCAGGATTAGAACTGATTGATTTTAATAATATTCCTGGAATTTATTCAGCAAGATATGCTGGTCTTAATGCTACCGAGCAAGAAAATCGTAAGAAATTAAAAAATTTTTTATTAGATAATAATCTTCAATGTACACCAGCTAGATATAGGTGTGTTCTAGTATATCAATATAATTTAGGTCAATCTCAATCTTCCGAAGCTATATGGGAAGGCAAAATTATTGTTAATAATGTAGAGTATGAAGAAGGATTTGGTTATGACCCTATGTTTATTCCTAGGGGATGTTACCAAACTGTTGCTCAAATAGATCCAGAATATAAGAACACTCATTCACATCGTGCCAGAGCTATGAGACAGTTATTCAACTTAATTTAATACAGTATAGTATTAAATCTTTTTTTTTTACTGGTTTTCTATTAATAATGCTTCTATTAAATCTAATTCGTATAATAGTTTATGCATAGTTTCGTCGCTAATTTTTTGAGTAGCACGTAAATGATATACTTCTCCACGTTCCGCACGTAAACCAGTTAGCCGAAAACGTCTTTCTAAATTATCTATAAATAAAATCTGATCAAGATTGTTTTCGGTATCTAAACGTCTTCGCAAACTCCCGACTACGCGAGAAGTTACTTCCTTTATTAATTCCGAATCAATATTCTCGGTAGTATCACGAACTAATCTATCTTCCATTTTATATAAACTTTCAATGGCTACTTGAGCCATAATAGAACGTGCATTTTGTATTTCATTTTTTAGTACAAAGGTATCAATTGTTGAAACTCCTCGTAATAAAAATGGTAATACTATCATTGCTATAAACAATGAAAATAGAATCACACCTGTAGATAACAAAATTAGTTCATAACGCGCAGGAAATTCTTTCTTAAAATTTATAAAATGTGGTACTGATAAAACGCCAGCAAGAGTAATGGCTCCTCGAACGCCAGCAAAAGATGCCGTAAGCAATTCGCGTAAATTATATCTACTAAATTCTAGTGGATGTTTTTTAATGAACTTACAACTTATATATCGCATGATAAATAACCAACTAAATCGAAGCACTAATAATGCTAGATAAATAAATACTATATCGAAAAATAATAAGCATAATTTCATAGATGTATGTGTATGTATATCTACTAGGTAAAATGCATGTCTTATTATTTTTGGTAATTGTAATCCAAGTAAAATAAAAACCATGCCATTAAAAAGAAATTCGAGCATTGACCAAACACTATTAGCTCGTAAACGCATAGATAATGGAGCATGATGTAGAATACCCGATTTAGATACAGTCATTCCGGCGGCTACTGCTGCTAATATTCCTGAGAGCTCAATACAATCGGCTATTAAAGAGCATGCAAAAGGCAATAATAATAAGAAAATAATTTCAGTTACAGGATCTTCTTCAGTCCATCTGCTCATAGAACGTAACGCATTTCCATATAATAAAGTTATAATAATTCCAGCTGTTACTCCACCAATAAAGATTTTTATAAACTCAATTATGGCTCCATAAAAAGTAAATGTCATTTCTCCTAGACAAACAGCTACTGCTAACTTCAAAGCAACTAAACCTGAAGCATCATTCATTAATGCTTCACCTTGTAATATAGCCATAATTTTTTTAGGTATTCTTCCTTCACCAATTATTCCGGATAAAGCAACCGCATCGGTTGGTGATAATACTGCTGCTAAACAAAAAGCCGGTAATAATTGAATTCCTGGAACTATCCAATAGATTAGATAACCAATTCCTACTACTGTTAATAATACTAAAGCTAATGCTAATCCTACAATCTCTCGTCTATGTTTAATAAATTCGCTCGGAGGGGTTTTCCATCCATCTACAAACAATAAAGGAGGTATAAACAAAACCATAAATAGTTCGGAATTAAAATTAATATGCAAACCGAACTTGGGCCATGCTATGATAGTTCCCATAGCAATTTGTAATAATGGCAAAGGCAGTTGATATGGGATAACACGTTTAGCAATTCCTGATAAAGATACTAAGATCATCAAAATAAGGATATTTAAAAATATGTCCATGTTTTTTTTCTGTTGACCAGACTGAGTGTCTTATCTCAGATTTGGAAAAAGAATAAAGTGTTAAATTAGAATTGGTGCCAATTGCCAATATTAAAAAAATGAAAATCACAGGTATTGATCTTGCTTGGGTATTAGCATAAGTAACGACCTTAAACAATGAATTTTTAAAAAAGATTAATCTAGTAAGATAATAAAATTACTTAAAAAGGAATCTCATCATCAAAATCTATTGGTGAATCCTTATCAGATGATATTGGGTTTTTATTCACTTGATTTTTCTGATCTGAAGGTAGGTCCGATGTCCAATTATTCTTTGGATTTATTGCTCCTGTTGAATTTTTACCATGACGATTACCTATTATCTGCATGGTACCATTGATACCTACTATAATTTCAGTTATATATCGTTCTTGTCCATTATGATCTTGCCATTTACGTGTTTGTAATGATCCTTCTATATATACTTGAGATCCTTTATGCAAGAGCTCTCCAGCAATTTCAGCTAATTTTCCAAATAAAACCACCCGATGCCATTCTGTCTTCTCTTTATTCTCTCCACTTTTTTTGTCACGCCATATTTCTGATGTAGCTAAAGTAAAATTAGTTACTGCTCCACCATTTGTCATATAACGAACTTCTGGGTTCTGACCTAAATTTCCAATAAGAATCACTTTATTTATTCCTCTATTGGCCATATTCATTTCTCCTATAAATTATCATCACATCACATAATCCAAATTAAAACACTCTATGAATTGTAATTGTATATACTTATATTAATAAATTCATTTCATTTTTATGAGAAATTCTAATAAAAAAAAATCCGTACAACATTGATAAGTAAATAGTACCAAGATAATTCATTATAATCATAGAATATCAATATATCTATGATTTTTAGGTTAAGCATTCCCTCTTAATAAGACGCTTATATTTAGTTTAAATTAAACCTTAATCCTATCCTTACTTAGTATTTTTATCATTATGATCAATGTATAATAATTAGATCAGCATTAACTAAATCGTTGAGATAAAAACACTAGAAATTTTTTGGTATAAAAATTATGGACGCCAATAAATTCATAAAATCAAATGATCGATACATTAAGCGACTACCACATTCTTTAGAAGCAGAGCAATCTGTATTAGGAGGCTTAATGTTGGACAATGAGCGTTGGGACAATGTAATTGATAAATTAGTAGCTAATGATTTTTTTACTCATCCTCATCGTCTTATTTTTAATAATATGCAACGTCTTATGGAACGGGGTAAACCCATTGATTTAATTACTCTTTCAGAATCCTTAGATCAACAAGGAAAACTAGAAAAAGTAGGAGGGTTTGCTTATCTAGCAGAGCTTTCTAAAAACACTCCAAGTGCGGCAAATATTAACGCGTATGCGGAAATTGTACGTGAACGTGCTATAGTACGTGAGATGATTTCTGTTACTAATGAAATTAATGATGCTTGTTATGATCTATCAGGACTCAATAGTGACGATCTCTTGGATATGGCAGAATCGCGTATTTTTCAGATTGCAACTAAACGTGCTAAAAATAATGGACCTAAAAGTATTGATAAAATTATAGAATATACTATTTCTAGGATAGAATCTCTATATCAAAAACCACATTCTGATGTTACAGGAATTTCTACTGGATATTATGATCTTGATAAAAAAACTTCAGGATTACAAAAATCCGATTTAATAATTATTGCAGCACGACCATCCATGGGAAAGAGCACTTTTGCTATAAATCTATGTGAAAATGCGGCGTTGACTCAAAATAAACCCGTGCTAATTTTTAGTCTTGAAATGCCAGCTGAACAAATTATGATGCGGATCTTAGCATCTTTATCACGTGTAGATCATACAAAAATTCGTACTGGACAACTGGATGATAAAGACTGGGGACGTATTTCTAGCACAATAAAAATTTTTTTAGATAAACCTAATATGTATATAGATGATTCATCGAGTCTCACTCCAACAGAGATTCGATCACGAAGCAGACGTATCTTCAGGGAACATAATGGATTAAGCCTTATAATGATAGATTATTTACAGCTTATGCGAGTACCTGCTCTTTCTAATAATCGTACTCTTGAAATTTCCGAAATTTCTCGGTCTTTGAAATCCTTAGCCAAGGAATTACAAGTACCAGTTATTGCATTATCTCAACTCAATCGTTTATTAGAACAAAGAACTAATAAACGTCCTGTAAATTCTGATTTACGTGAATCTGGATCTATTGAACAAGATGCAGATGTAGTTATGTTCATTTATAGAGACGAAGTATATTCTGATAATGATGATACTAAAGGAATAGCTGAAATTATTCTAGGAAAACAACGCAATGGTCCTATAGGATCTATAAAATTGATCTTTAATAGTAAATGGTCACGGTTTGATAATTATGCTGAACCGACATACCCAGAACCCGGGAAGAGAGATATAGAAGATAAATTATAAATCTAATATGTATTTTTTATCATAACATGGTTGAACAAGCCATTTTTGCTTTTCCCAGCATAACATGGTTAGTGATCCTCCCCAACAACAACCAGTATCTAAACCAATAATCCTCTTAGGAGTTCCTTGACCATTCAATGAAGCCCAATGTCCAAAAATTATAGTATAATCACAGTCAGATGAGGATAAAAAACGGTTAGGAATAGAAAACCATGGTTGTAATGGTGCGGGTGCGGAAGAGGGTGGATCTTTACATATCATATCTAGTTGACCTTGAGGAAGACAATAACGCATACGTGTGAAAACATTTGTAATAAAACGTAATCGCGCAATACCTTTTAATTCAGTACTCCAAGTATTGGGCATAGTCCCATACATACCATGAAGAAAATTAACATAATTATCGCTTGCAAGCATTGCTTCTACTTCTCCTGCACATCTTTTAGCAGTCTCAAGATCCCATTGTGGGTAAATCCCAGCATGCGACATAACCAATTGTTTTTCTTCATCAATTTGCAATAATGGTTGGTGACGCAACCAATAAATAAGATCGTGCGCATCTGAAGCTTGAAGAATTGCTTCAAAATTGTTGGTGTTGGGTGTTTTATTATAATAACTATTAGATGATGTAATCAGATTTAGATCATGATTACCTAAAACTAAACGTACGGCTTTTCCCAAAGATCTAACATAACGGAGTACATTTAGTGAATCAGGTCCCCGTGCCACTAGATCCCCCGTTAGCCAAAGTGTATCTTTTTCAGGATCAAAATTCACTCGATCCAACAAAGTACATAATTCCTTGTAACATCCGTGAATATCACCTATTAAATAGGTACTCATAATAAAAAAAATCGCCTTAATTTTTTTAGTAAATTTTAGTAATCACTCTTATATATAACTTTATTAAAAAATATACACCATACCGTGTTTATAGTGTAATTCTATGCTGAGATTTTTGTGCAGTCAACCAATTAGCTAATTGGCAATAACGTACAACTGAAATGTTCTCTGCACGTAATGTAGGATTAATTCCCATTTGTTGTAAAACTTCTAAGGGAAATAAATTTTTCATACTCTTACGTAACATTTTTCTACGTTGGCTAAAAGCAATATTAGTAATAACCTTTAAATCTTGAAGATTTTTGACTTGGTGTAGTATTCTACTATGTGGAATTAAACGTATTAAAGCTGATTTGACTTTAGGTTTAGGTATAAACGATTTTGGAGAAATTTCCAAAATAGAAACTGTATGACAATGATATTGTGATATCACACTTAATCGACCGTAATTTTTGCATCCTGGAGTAGCAATGATACGATCTATAACCTCTTTTTGTAACATAATATGTATGTCTTTTATGACATTTATATGATGAAATAGATGAAATAAAAGAGGAGTAGAAATATTATAAGGTATATTTCCAAATATACGTAACATTTTTCCTTGTTGGTGTGAGAATTCAGTAAAATTAAAATTTAGAACATTTTGTGGATATATAGTTAATTTTTTAATAAGAGATTTATTGGTTTTAAGGAAATTAATTAAATTGAGATCAATTTCAATGGCTGTTAGATTATCAACATATTTACTAATGGGTTTAGTTAAAGCACCCAGACCCGGACCTATTTCTACAAGTGTATTAGAAGGATTAGGAGAAATAATCGAAACTATTTTTTTTATAACTGAATTATCATGAAGGAAATGTTGACCGAATTTTTTATGAGCAAAAATCCTATAATTAATCATAATTAGATAAAAAAATTACTTGCAATCAAAGATCTATTGATAGTTAGTATGCTAATAGAATTAATATTTATTATTGGTATCCAGTATTTTAACATAAGCATCTTTATATTGTTTGGTTATCCATTGTTGAAATTCCACATTCCATTTGAGCTGATATAAAATGCGCCACAGTCTTTCTTTCAAAAGAACATCAGTTTTATTTTTTTTACGTGTTTCTTGTAACTGAATTAAGTGCCAGCCATTTTCAGAAAAAATAGGCGGACTAATTTCATTTTTATTTAAATTTAATAAGACTAAACCTAATCTTTCATCTAACATATCTGGAGTTATCCACCCTAAATCTCCTCCTTGAAAAACAGAAGTTAGATCTTGAGAATATTTATGAGCAGCAGTAGAAAAATCTATTTTTCGCTTTTTAATCTCCTGGTATATTTGAGTTAACTTTTCCTGTATTTCTTTATCACTACTTAATAGGAATATATGCCTTACATGCATCTCGGTAATAAATATCTTCGGTTTTTTATAATATAAATCACTAGTAATTAAATTATTTTGATTTTTAAGCCTTTGTGATATTTCATATGGTGTTATGGTTACGTAGTTCTTAATATTATTTCTAATAACAGCGCTATTGATGATATTTTGCAGTATTTGTTCATATAAAACATGATATTTCCATTTATCTTTAATAAAATTATTATAGAACTGATATATTGGAAGATGTCTTCTATCTGCCATAGATTTTATATGAAGCATCATAGTCTTGTAAATGTTATCTTGCATTAATGAAATATTTTCTTTTTTTCCTATTTCGAATAAAATAATTTTCAAAATTATTTCTTCAATTAATTTTTGTTGATTGATATCTGAATAAATATTTTCCATTTTAATTAAATCCAAGATGGAATCTATATCACTTTTTAAAATGATATTATCATTGATAATTACAGCAATTTCATCAATAGCTATAGGAAAGGCTGTAGCTATTGTACTATTGAAATTAAAGATAAGTAATATATATAGAGTAATTTTGCTGCACATATTCATGTGTTTTGATTTCATTAGATGTTAGATAAAAGCATGTTAGAATAAAATATTAATAAAGGATTAGGAACGCATGAAAACCATTAATTTTTATTATTTTGTAGCTCCATGTCCAAATTATAATCTATACTTAGATATTTTCCATTAATATGAAAATGCTCAATCATACTCCCGTATTAGCATATGAAGCTATTAACGGTCTTAATATTAAACCTAATGGTATCTATATTGATGCTACTTTTGGAGGTGGCGGCCATACAAAATTGATATTATCTCAGTTGAGTTCTAAAGGACATTTATATGCGATTGATCGTGATCCTCAAGCTATTACTCTTGGTACTAGTATTAAGGATTCAAGATTCACTCTTATTCATGGGCAATTTTCTAATCTAGCTAATTATATAAGTGATAAGAAATTAATTGGATATATTGATGGAATCCTTTTAGATCTAGGCATGTCATCTTACCACATTGACAATGCACAACGTGGTTTTTCTTTTATGCATGATGGGCCTCTAGATATGCGTATGGATCCAAGTAATGGTTTTACTGCTGCTGATTTGCTTTCTAATTCTACTGAAAACGAAATTTATTGGATTTTAAAAAATCTTGGTGAAGAACGTTTTGCACGACGTATTGCTAGATCTATTGTTTATCATCGTAAGTATAATCAACCGATTACACGTACTAAAGAACTTGTAGATATTATCTATGCAAGTATACCACGACAACGCACAGTAAAATATAATAAACATCCAGCAACTCGTTGTTTTCAAGCGATACGAATTTTTATCAATAATGAATTAAAAGAGCTAGAAACTTTTTTAGAAAGCGCTTTGGTAGTTCTACGGAATTCAGGACGTTTATCAGTAATCAGCTTCCATTCACTTGAAGATAGAATAGTAAAGCGTTTTATTAATAAGTATACCCAGGGAATTTTTATCCCTCATAGCATTCCTTTAACCATAGCATGCTTGAATAGTCGTCGTTGTCAGAAATTGAAAAATATTGCAAAAATTAAACCTACTAAAATAGAAGTGAATCGTAATAGACGTGCCAGAAGTGCAATTTTACGTATTGCCGAGAAGATAGTTGATTAATAATTAATTGCCGAGAGAGAATAAAAGTCATTTTTTACTAAATTATCGAATAAATTGGATGGATAAACCTATTATTTATACTACTATAAGCAATAGTGAATCTTGTAGATATAAAAGAGGAATTGATCCATTGCCATTGGCCAATCGATATTTACATAATTTATTATCACCATGGGTGAGAGATAGTGTGCCCAGAATTTTACTTCATGGAATAACAATAAACAGTAATTTAGCAAAAGTGGGATATGGATTTTTTGCCATAAAAGGACATCAACTGGATGGACGTAATTTTATTTCTCAAGCTATTGCTAAAGGAGTAAGAGCGGTTATTGCAGATACTGATGATGAATTAGAAATTGTTTATTTAAAAAATATCCCTATTATCTATCTACCAAATCTAGAGAAATATCTTTCCGAGATTGCAAGTCGTTTTTATGATAATCCTGGTCAAAAATTATGTATAGTTGGTGTAACAGGAACTAATGGTAAAACTACTACCACGCACCTATTATCCCAATGGATAGAATTACTTGGTGAAAAGAGTGCGGTCATGGGGACTTTAGGAAATGGTTTATATGGGAATCTAATCCCAACTAAAAACACTACCGATTCTGCAGTTGATATACAACGATTTTTAAATTTTTTAGTCGAAAAAAATACTAAGTTTGTAGCAATGGAAATTTCATCGCATGGACTAGTACAATCTCGTATTACTGCTGTGCCTTTTGCCGCATCCATTTTCATTAATTTAACTCGTGACCACCTTGATTATCACGGAAACATGGAAAATTATAAAAATGCAAAGAAGTTGTTGTTTTTCAAACATAATACTAAAAATATCATCATTAATGCTGATGATAAGGTAGGATATTGTTGGTTGAAAAAATTGCAAAATGCAGTTGCAGTGACTCTGATGAAAAGACACACCGCTTCAATTTTTTATAGAGAATCTTGGTTAAAAGCAACTATGAGGAATGATAATAAAATTATTTTTCAATCAAGCTGGGGTAATGGACAATTAGATAATCCAATTGTAGGATGTTTTAATGTAATAAATTTATTATTGGCTATGGCTACATTATTTTCTTTAGGATATCCATTAGACATGGTTTTAGATGTTAGCAAAAAACTCAAACCTATATCTGGAAGAATGGAAGTATTTCATGTACGTGATAAGCCTACAGTTATAATAGATTATGCACACACACCAGATGCCTTAAGAGAAGCACTAACAGCAGCTAAAAATCTAAAAAGTTTTCATAAAGATTTGTGGTGTATATTTGGATGCGGAGGAAATAGAGATTCAGGAAAACGCAAAATTATGGGTAAAATAGCGGAAACCTTTGCTGATAAATTAATTATAACTAATGATAATCCTCGTAAGGAAAAACCTAATTTAATTATCAATGATATTTTGAAAGGGATATCCGATAGGAGTCAGCTAATTATTATACCGGATCGTACAACTGCCGTAAAGTATGCCATTAATTTAGCAAATAAAGATGATGTAATTTTAATTGCTGGTAAAGGACATGAAAACTATCAAATAATTGGACATCAATATATCAATTATTCAGATAGAATTTTAGTAAAAAAGATCTTAGGACTAGGGATAAATGAATGATTCCTTTATCATTGATAAAAATTGCTAAAATTATAGAAGGAAAGCTTATAGGTACTAATAGTAATATTCAGACAGTAATTACTGATACACGTAGTCGTCCCTCTACTACAAAAGCGCTATTTATTGCTCTTAAGGGCAAACGATTTGATGCTCATGATTTTTTAGTAATAGCGAACCACTTACAACAATTAGGAGTTATTGCTGCTGTAGTTAGCCGTATTTTACCGATTAATATTAATCTGTCACAAATTTTAGTCCAGGATACCCGTATTGCTTTAGGAAAACTTGCTGCATGGGTTAGACAACAAGTAAAAACTAAAGTTTTAGCCTTAACCGGATCATGTGGTAAAAGTACCGTGAAAGAAATGGTTACAAGTATTTTGTGTCAATGTGGTAAAACCTTATCAACTAGAAATAATAATAATAATGATATAGGAGTCTCATTAACATTATTACAATTAACGGAAGAATATATTTTTGCTATCATTGAAGTAGGTACTAATCACCCTGGTGAAATTGCATATAGTATACAATTAATACGTCCTGACGTTGTATTAATTAATAATATAGGGTTATCACACTTACAAGGACTTCGTTCTTTATTAGGAGTAGCCCTAGAAAAAGGACAAATACTTAGTGGATTAGTTAAGAATGGGTTAGCTATTATTAATTATAATAGTCATTATATTGAATTTTGGAAAAAGCTGTTATGCGATAAGACCGTATTATTCTTTTCTCTTACAGAGCAAGAACAGGGTAAAATCCATTTTTTTGCCTCTAATATTATGGTCACTGCAAGGAATACACTATTTACCTTAAATAGTTATCAAGGTAAGATTGATATCTTACTACCATTATTAGGTGAACATAATGTTGCTAATGCATTGGCAGCAAGTGCCTTAGCATCATCACTTAATATATGTTTAAAAAAAATTAAGACTGGATTAGAGTCGGTAAAAATATTACCAGGTAGACTCCATGCGAGTTTTTTAGATATTGATAAAAATCAATTACTAATTGACGATACCTATAATGCCAATGTATCCTCAATGATAGCTGCAGCTATGACATTAGAAAAAATGCCGGGATATCTGGTTATGGTTATAGGAGATATGGCGGAATTGGGAAAATATTCCTTGGAGTGTCATCGTCAGGTAGGTTTAGTAGTACGCACAACTAGAATAGATAAAATTATTAGCATAGGTAATTTTAGTAAAAATATTAGTCAGATCCATCGTCATGGTGAACATTTTTATGATCAATTATCATTAATTAAACATTTGAAAATGTTACTGAGCAAATATCGCAACATTACCATCTTAATTAAAGGTTCTCGTAATATGTTAATGGAAAACATCGTATCTTCTTTACAGGATTAGAAATTAATATTAATGTTAATTTGGATAATTACACATCTAACCGAATTTTTTCCAAGTTTAAAGATTTTTCACTCTATCATATTCCGTGCATTTATAAGTCTTATAACTGCATTTTTATTTACAATAATTATGGAATTATGGTTAATAAGAAAAATGCTAAAATTTAAATTTGGTCAAGTTGTACGTCATGATGGTCCTCAATCACATTGGTGTAAGAAAGGAATACCTACTATGGGTGGTCTCATAATAATAATATCTATTATGAACTCTATATTCCTTTGGGCTCATTTATCAAATCCTTATATTTGGTTCGTATTATTTGTATTAGTTGGATATGGTCTAATTGGATTTATTGATGATTATCAAAAAATAATGCTTAAAAATTCTCAAGGTTTAATAGCATATTGGAAGTACTTTTTTCAATCAATCATTGCTCTTTTGATTCTTTTAGTTTTATTTTTTTGGCATAAAAATCCAGTGGAGACTACATTAATGATGCCATGGAACTGGATTATTTATTTGTGTATTGCTTATTTTACTATTATTGGTACTAGTAATGCGGTTAATCTCACAGATGGTTTAGATGGATTAGCTATTATCCCCACCATATTTGTTGCAGCTGGATTAGGATTGGTAGCTTGGTTTAACAGTAACAGTGTTCTCTCAAATTATTTACATATTGCTTATTTACCTGTTTTGAGTGAACTAGTTATTATTTGTAGTACAATTATTGGTTCTGGTCTAGCTTTTTTATGGTTTAATACTTATCCGGCGCAAGTATTTATGGGAGATATAGGATCTTTGGCATTAGGGGCTACACTTGGAATAATTTCTATCCTCTTACGGCAGGAATTATTATTATTAGTTATGGGAGGAATCTTTGTTATAGAAACACTATCAGTAATTATACAAGTAGGATCATTTAAGTTTCGCGGAAAGAGAATTTTCCTTATGGCACCACTTCATCATCATTATGAATTAAAAGGATTACCTGAGCCGCGAATTACTATCAGATTTGGAATTATTTCTTTTATGTTAGTGTTAATTGGTTTAGTTATTAAATTTAATTTCCATTTAAATGAGTTATAAAAATAAGAACATTGTTATAATTGGATTAGGAATAACAGGTTTTTCCTGTATTAATTTTTTTTTATCGCGTAGTATTATTCCACGTGTAATGGATACTCGCATATTTCCACCCTCATTAGATAAATTACCTAATTTTATTGAATGTTGTTTTGGTTATTTAAATCCCAAATGGTTACATGCGGCTGATTTGATTGTTCTTAGTCCTGGTATTGGAATAAAGCATCCTTTAATTCAAGAAGTTGCACGGACGGGGGTAGAAATTGTTAGTGATATTGAATTATTTTGTCGTGAAGCTAAAGCTCCGATTGTTGCTATTACTGGTACTAATGGTAAAAGCACTGTTTCTGCTTTGATTTATGAAATTGCTAAACAAAGTGGTGTTTTTACGGGTCTTGGTGGAAATTTTGGAGTACCTGCTTTAAATTTATTATTACATCCGTATCAGCTATACGTGCTTGAATTATCGAGCTTTCAATTAGAAACTACTTATAGTTTACACTCAGTTGTAGCTACGATTTTAAATATCACTGAAGATCATATAGATCGTTATGCAGATGGATTACACGCATATCAAAAAGCCAAATTGCGTATTTATAATAATGCTAAAATTTGTCTCTATAATATAGAAGATTCTTTAACCTATCCGAAATTAAAAAATAATCAATCATCTATTACCTTTGGTATTGATAAAGGAGATTATCATCTTAACATCCAGAATGGAAGTGTCTTGCTTCAAGTAAATAATCAGAACGTATTAAAATCTTCTGAAATTAAATTAATTGGTAATCATAATTACCTAAATGCTTTAGCCGCATTAGCAATTAGTGATCTTTTAGGATTCCCCAGATTATCCAGCTTAACTGCTATTACAAATTTTGTAGGTTTACCCCATAGATTTCAGTTAGTTTTGAAAAAACATGATGTGCAATGGATAAATGATTCTAAAGCCACTAATGTAGTTAGTACTATAGTAGCCTTAAATTCTATTAAAGAAATTTTTGTAGAAGGGATAATTCATTTATTATTAGGAGGTGATGGAAAAAATTCTAATTTTAATCCTCTTATTCCTTATTTACAAGGAGATCGCATTAAAGTATACTGTTTTGGACGTGATAGAGATCGATTAGCTAAATTACGTCCACAGATAGCAAAAAAAAGCAAAACAATGATTGAAGCTATAAAATATATTGCCTCTATAGTTAAACCAGGTGATTTAGTTCTTTTATCTCCAGCATGTTCTAGTCTTGATCAATTTAGTAATTTTTGTCATAGAGGTAATATCTTTACCAAACTGGCAAAAAAATTAGGATGTTAAGCTAATTAACTAATTTACCTTACCTACCTCTAGTAATAATGCAATTTTTTACCAATCTTCTATACTATTACTATATTAAATTAATAGATCAGTAATGAATATATGTGTTGTAGGATTAATTGTAGTAGACGTCTGCTAATAATGGCAGGTGGAACAGGCGGACATATATTTCCAGGTATTGCTATTGCACAATATCTTCTTAATCATGGTTGGCAAATACTTTGGCTTGGAACCTATGATCGAATGGAAGTCAATTTAGTTCAAAAATATAATATTGATCTTGAATTAATTAGGATTAAAAGTTGGCGTGGGAAAAAATTTAAGTTATTTTTTTCATTATCATTACAATTTTTTCGTGCTATTCGTCAATCATATAAAATAATTAAAAACTGGCATCCTAATATAGTTTTAGGAATGGGGGGATATGTTTCTGGTCCGGGAGGAATAGCTGCTTGGATACAGGATATTCCTATAGTTATACATGAGCAAAATGTAATTCCTGGATTAACTAATTATTGGTTAGCAAAAATTGCATATAAAAAATTACAAGCTTTTCCTGGAGCTTTAAATAAAGCTATTGTGGTAGGAAATCCTATTCGTGATGAGATACTTTCTATTCCTCCCCCTGAATCCCGATTTTTAGGAAGAAGTAGATTTCCATTGCGGATTTTAGTACTTGGAGGCAGTCAGGGAGCACAGATTTTAAATAACGTTATGCCACAAGTGGCTAATATTTTGGGTAATAAAATCATTTTATGGCATCAAGTTGGTAAAAATGCTTTGTCTAAGGTTAGAGAATTATATAAAGATATCTCAAATACTCTCTCTATCTATCGCATTACTGAATTTATCGAGGATATAGCAATAGCCTATTCATGGGCTGATGTGGTAATTTGTCGCTCTGGAGCTCTTACTGTCAGTGAAATAGCTGTAGTAGGATTACCCGCTATTTTTGTACCCTTTGTACATAGAGACAAACAGCAATATTGGAACGCATTCTTATTGAAAGATGTAGATGCGGCTGAAATCTTAGAAAACTCAGAATTTACCGCAAGCAATGTTGTTAAAATTTTAGAAAAACTAGATCGAACCACATTATTGAGAATGGCTTTGTCTGCCCGTTCTCTTGCAATATTTAATGCAACCGAACGCGTAGCATCTTTCTTAATAAACATACCAAAAAACAATTAGACCTACAACCCGTCAGATAACAATAAATATGATAAATAGGAATTCGGTAAAGAATAATATTCATTTCATTGGGATTGGTGGTATCGGTATGGCTGGAATAGCGATAATTCTAGCCAATCAAGGATATAAAATTAGTGGTTCTGATATTGTCTCAAATGAGATGATTAACCATCTTATATCGCTTGGAGTAACTATTTTTTTAAAGCATCATCCATCTAATATTAAAAATGCCCATCTTATTGTTGTATCCACAGCTATTCCTGATGATAATCCAGAACTGGTAGCATCTTATAAAGCCCGTATTCCAGTAATTCAACGTGCGCAAATGCTAGCTGAATTAATGCGTTTTCGTTACGGAATCGCTATTACTGGAACACATGGTAAAACTACAACTACAGCAATGATTAGTAGTATATTTATTGAAGCTGGTTTAGATCCTACATTTATTAATGGAGGATTAATTAAAACTTTACGTATTAACGCCCAGTTAGGAACTAGTAAATATCTAATAATAGAAGCTGATGAAAGTGATGCATCTTTTCTTAAATTGCGACCTATTGTAGCTGTAGTAACTAATATAGATATAGAACATCTAGATACTTATCACGGTAAAATTGATAATTTGAAGAAAGCATTCCTTAATTTTTTGCATAATTTACCTTTTTATGGAAGTGCCATTATTTGTTTAGATAATCATATAATTTATGATTTATTACCACATATAAAACGTAAAGTTATAACATATGGATTTAATAAAAATGCAGATGTATGTATTACAAATTATAATCAACATGGCATGAAAGTTTCTTTAACTTTAGTTCGTAAATCTCAATCTAGTATGTCAATAATTTTAAATGTGCCAGGGTATCATAATGCACTAAATGCAGCAGCTGCAGTGGCCGTATCAATGCAACAAGGCATTAGTGACAATATAATTTTTCATGCGCTGAAAAATTACCAAGGAACAAAACGTCGGTTTGATTTTTTAGGAGAATTTTATTTTGAACCTATTAATGGTAAAGCAGGAACGGTATTTTTAGTAGATGATTATGGACATCATCCTACTGAAATCTATGCTACCATAAAAACTGCTCGTCATACTGGTATGAGTAAGAGAATAGTCATGATTTTTCAGCCACATCGTTATACCAGAACACGTGATTTATATGATGATTTTGTTAATGTATTGTCACAAGTAGATATTGTTCTATTATTAAATATATATTCTGCGGGTGAAAAACCTATACTTGGAATTAATAGTCATACCTTATGTCATACTCTCCGTATAAAAGGTAAAAGATCTACTTTAGTAGTAGAAGAAGAACAAGTGATTCACAAATTAGCTCAAATTTTATCTAATAAAGATTTTTTAATAATCCAAGGAGCAGGAAATTTAGAACCAATAATTAATACTATAATAAGTAAATTAAAACCAGTTTCTATGAAATACTATGAAAGTAACTGATAAAGTAGCAGTATTATTTGGTGGAACTTCAGCCGAGAGAAAAATTTCATTATTATCGGGAAGAGCTATATTAAGAGCATTAAAGAGCTTATCTATCGAAGCTTATTCAATAGATGTTAGTAAGATTCCTATAATACATCTCAAAGATAATGGATTTAATAAAGTATTTATTGCTTTACATGGACGTGGAGGGGAAGATGGTGTAATACAAGCGGTTCTGGAATTTTTAAGAATACCTTATACAGGTAGTGGAGTAATGGCTTCTGCGATTAGCATAGATAAATTACGCACTAAATTATTATGGAAAGGATCAGGATTACCAGTTGTAGCTTGGGTTTTAATAAATTCATCAGATATGATTAGAGGATTAAGTAGCTTTCATAAGAACCAAATAGTTAATTTAGGTCTGCCTGTTATGGTTAAACCTACTAAAGAAGGTTCTAGTATAGGAATTACAAAAGTAAATCAACTTCAGGAACTTAATATAGCTTTAAAAAAAGCTTTTTTTTATGATACTAATGTATTAATCGAAAAATGGATTGGTGGTTTAGAATATACAGTTGTTATTTTAGACCATCAGGTTTTACCAAGTATTCGTATTCAATATTCAGGTGGTTTTTATGATTACCATTCTAAATATATTTCAAAAAAAACTAAATATTTTTGTCCTAGTGGTTTATCTCGGGAACAGGAAGATAATTTAAAAACATTAACGTTAACAGCATGGAATGTTATTGGAGGTAGAGGTTATGGACGTATTGATGTTATCATGGATACTAATCATCAATTTTATTTACTTGAAGTAAATACCTTACCCGGAATGACAAATCATAGTTTAGTACCTTTAGCTGCACAACAAGTAGGAATAAATTTTCCTAAATTAGTTCAACTTATTTTAGCTTTAGCATAAGATTAAATTAAGAATAATGAATCAAATCTCTATATTATGTAGATAATTTATGAAATAAATTACTTTAATCAGCCAAAGATGCTAATCTTTCTAATATCGATCTAATATTATCAGGAGTTTTGCGGGCAACATTACGTAAGATAATGGCACTGGTTTTACTTATAGTTCGGTTTTTATTAATATGTTGTTCTGATGGATTTTGATAACAGTTAGATGTTATTCCTAATGATGGATTTATTATTACATTAATTCCGACTAATGTAGGTAATATTTTAGCTTGTAAAATTGAAAGTAATATTGGTTGTTGATAACGTAAGTATGTTAACCAATTAGCATTTGCTGTTTCAATAATTAAAATATGTTGTCGTAAATTAGCAACTCTACACCATGGATGAAAATGTAACGGAAGTTCTTCTTTTAAAGCATAATCTAAATTAATTAGTTCTATCGCTTTTTTTTGCACTAATTGTAACATGCTGTGGTCATTAGCATTTTTTAAAATGTTTTCAATTGTATGGGGGCTGCTATAGCGCATTATATTCCATCCCTTATCTTATCATTAAAATTAAATGACTTATTTTTATTAATTAAATCTCATCACTGAGACAGAGATAGCTAGGACCAATTAAACTTATTTAGCTAGCGTAGCGTTCGCATATATAGTATTAAGGATGATCAAATAATCAACATACGTGCTTCATATAAAAATTATTATCCCTATATAGTTTAATAAACAAACGATATAATTTAGATATTATATTCTTTTTATAAGAGAGAAACAAAGAAAGAAAAGAGAATTTATTTACTATGGTACTCAATTTATTTACTAAAATCTTTGGTAGTCGAAATGATCGGATATTATCTCGATTAAAAAAAATCGTTGATAGTATCAATAAACTAGAACCAATCTTTTCAAGATTATCTGATGAAGAATTAAAAGAAAATACCCGTATATTTCGTGATCGAATAAAAAAAGGAGAAAAATTAAATGATTTAATTCCCGAAGCTTTTGCAACTGTACGTGAAGCTAGTAAACGTGTATTTAATATGCGCCATTTTGATGTTCAATTGCTTGGTGGAATAGTATTGAATGATCGTTGTATTGCTGAAATGCCTACTGGAGAGGGTAAAACTTTAACAGCTACTTTACCGGCTTATTTAAATGCTCTTACGGGAGAAGGAGTACACATTGTGACAGTAAACGATTATTTAGCGCAGCGAGATGCTAATAGTAATCGTCCTTTATTTGAATTTTTGGGAATGGTTGTAGGTGTAAATTTACCGGGAATGTCTAAATCTGAGAAACGTGCTGCTTATGCTTCTGATATTACTTATGCCACTAATAATGAATATGGTTTTGATTATTTAAGAGATAATATGATTTTTGATCCTAAAGAGCGTGTGCAGCGCCAATTACATTATGCTTTAATTGATGAAGTTGATTCAATCCTTATTGATGAAGCTCGCACTCCATTAATTATTTCTGGTCCTGTGGAAAATCGTTCGGAGCTTTATATGCAAATAAATCATGTAATTCCTCAGTTAATTCCACAGGATCGAGATGATTCAGATTCCTTTCAAGGAAAAGGTCATTTTTCAGTAGATGAAAAGTCACGACAGGTATATCTTACTGAACGAGGTCTTATTTTTATAGAAGATATGTTAATACATGAAGGTTTAATGAAAAAACATGATTGTCTTTATTCCCCTTCTAATATAGTACTTGTATATCATGTTATAGCAGCTTTGCGAGCTCACACTCTATTTTTTCGTAATATAGATTATATTGTCAAAAATGGAGAAGTAGTTATTGTAGATGAACATACCGGTAGAATTATGCCGGGACGTCGTTGGGGTGATGGTTTACATCAAGCAGTTGAGGCAAAAGAGGGAGTTAAAATTCAAAATGAAAATCAAACCCTAGCTTCTATTACTTTTCAGAATTATTTTCGATTATATCATAAATTAGCTGGAATGACGGGAACAGCAGATACAGAAGCTTTTGAATTTAGTTCAATTTACCAGTTAGATACTATAGTGATCCCTCCTAATAAAAAAATGATTAGAAAAGATCTACCGGATGTAATTTTTCTTACTGAAAAAGAAAAAATTCAAGCGGTAATTCAAGATATACGTCAACGAATAACTAAAGGTCAGCCTGTTTTAGTGGGAACCGTTTCCATTGAAAAATCGGAAAAAATTTCTAGACAACTGACTTATGCAGGTATTCCACATAAGGTTTTAAATGCTAAATTTCATGCTAAGGAAGCAGATATTATTGCACATGCTGGTCAAGTATCTGCAGTAACTATTGCTACTAATATGGCGGGACGGGGAACTGATATAGTACTTGGAGGTAGTATACAGTCGGAAATTATTCAAATAAAACATCCTGATGCAGAAAAAGAAAAAATAAAAAAAATTAAAGAAGATTGGCAAATTCGTCATAATAAGGTTTTAAAATCCGGAGGATTACATATTATTGGTACAGAACGTCATGAATCTCGCAGAATTGATAATCAACTTCGTGGTAGATCGGGACGACAAGGAGATCCAGGATCTTCAAGATTTTATCTTTCTATGGAAGATACTTTAATGCGGATTTTTGGTTCTGATCGGATTTCTGGAATGATGCGAAGATTAGGTATGAAATCCGGAGAAGCTATAGAACATCCTTGGGTTACTAAGGCCATTGCTAATGCACAGTGTAAAGTAGAAAATCGAAATTTTGATATTCGCAAGCAGTTATTGGAATATGATAATGTAGCTAACGATCAACGAATAGCTATTTATGCGCAACGTAATGAATTACTAGATACTCCAATTGCTGATATCAGCAATATAGTTATCCAACTTTATAAAGATGTTCTAAATAAAATTATAAAAAGATATATTCCATCTTCTTTAGAAGATATGTGGGATATCTGTGGATTGATAGAATTCTTTAAAAGAGAATTAAATATGGATTTACCAATTGATCATTGGATAAAAAACGATCAAATAAGATTTTCAGAACAATTGATCATTGAAAATGCTATAGAAATATACCAACAAAAAAAAATCTTGGTAGGAATTAATAAAATGGGTCATTTTGAAAAAAATATAATGTTACAAACCATGGATATTATGTGGAGAGAACATCTAGCTGCGATGGATTATTTACGTCAAGGAATTCATCTACGTGGGTATGCACAAAAAGATCCTAAACAAGAATACAAACGTGAATCATTTACTATGTTCAATAATATGCTTGAAATGATGAAATATGAAGTTGTATGTATAATTTGTAAAGTTAAAGTACATGTATCAGAGAAATTAGTTACGGATAATTTACTAGAATTGCAGAATAATCCAACTGATATTAAACATTTTAACTATATAAATCCGAATCCGAAGATAGGACGAAACCATCTTTGTCCTTGTGGTTCACTTAAAAAATATAAAAAATGTCACGGACGTTAGTTAAATCACTATAACTTTTAACTTCAACTATTGAATCAAATCAATCTATTACTATAAAATTGAACGATATTGGGGTTATTTATTTTATTACATGGTTTGTTATTAGTTCTTTATTGGTAATCTTGTAATCTGCAATCATACAGTTAGTTTATTAAAATAATGAATCAGTCTAAAATTAATCCTGGAGTAAACCATTCTTTGCGAGAATTAAGAAATTCCCCAACTTTCATAATTTTTTTTCCGGCTGGTTGTAATTCTTCTATATTTAAAATATCTTTTGCAGTAGCAATTTGAATACCATTCTTATCTGCTAGAAGAATTTCTCCTGGTTGATATTTAGTTTCATTAATATTTTTAAGTACCGATGCTTTCCAAACTTTTATATATTTTCCATGAATAAAAAAATAGCTTACTGGCCAGGGATTAAAAGCACGTATATAACGTTCATTTTCTATAGCCGATAGTTTCCAGTTAAGTCGTGCTTCTTCTTTTCGGATCTTTTTAGCATATGTTGATGTATGTTCAGATTGTACTTGTGGTTGTGGATATATCTTCCCTTCCAGGAACTGTTCTAATGTGATTAACATACTCATTGATCCTAGTTTTGATAATTTTTCACTAACTGTAGCACTGGTATCTGTCTTTTCAATGACACAAGGCATTTGATGTAAAATATCCCCTGTATCAATACCACGATTGATCTTGATTGTAGTGACTCCAGTTACTTTATCTCCAGCTATGATTGAACGGGGTATTGGAGCCGCTCCACGCCAACGGGGTAAAAGAGAACTATGCACATTAATACAGCCCAATCTCGGTATATTTAAAATATAGGGTGGTAATATAATACCATAAGCAATAACCACCATGATATCTGCCTTTAAATCTGCAATCTGCTTCTGATAAGATTTTTTAGAAAGACATTCGGATTGGGGCTGAAAAAGTGAAATATTATGCTTAATTGCAAATTGTTTAATTGCGCTAAAAAACAATTTTTTACCTCTTCCAGCTATGCGATCAGGAGAAGTTAATATACCTACTATTTGATGTTTAGATAATAAATTAGTCAGATGATAAAGGGCAAAATTACCTGTACCTGCAAAAATGATTTTCAAGCTATTAGACACATCAATATACCTTTTTATTATAACTGTAACTTAGTTTAGAAAACTCTGTTTTTTATACGAGCTCTTTTCTTTAATTTAGATAAGATTCTATTACGTTTAAGGGATGATAGATAATCGATGAATAGTTTACCTTTTAAATGATCCATTTCATGTTGAATACAAATTGCTAATAAACTATGTGCTTTCAGAGTAAAATGCTTTCCATTAATATCTAAAGCCATAATCTTCACTTCTTCTGCACGTTGGATAAATGCTCTTTCTTCAGGAATAGATAAACATCCTTCTTCAATACTAATCAAACCACTATATTCTAATAATTGTGGATTAATTAATACTAAACCTTCATCCTGTTTTTCTGATAGATCTATTACTATAATTTGCTGATGAATATTAACTTGCGTAGCTGCTAAACCAATACCATTTTTGGCATACATAGTTTCAAACATGCTATTGATAATGGAGTTAATATTAGTATCTATTTTAGTAACTGGCATAGCAATAGTTCTAAGTCGTTCATCAGGATAAGTTAATACGCGCATAATAGTCATGATTTTGCTAATGAATTTGTATTAGGTAGAGTTAGTTAGCATAAATAAAATAATCTTATTGATTTTATCCTTTATTTATCTCTCGTGCATTACTTTTAATTTATTTTATTTGTGTTAGAGTAGTTATGCTCTAATAAAATTTAGCAATAATAGAATAGGTATTGAATGAAGATAGTATGAATAGATCATATCTAGATGAATTTACCAAAAAGCTACTGCAAGATGATATTATAGCTTATCCGACTGAATCGGTATTTGCTTTGGGATGTAATCCCGAAAGTAAAGCAGCTGTAATGCAATTATTATCATTAAAAAATCGTTCAATAGAAAAAGGTTTTATCTTAGTTGCAGCTGATTATGAACAAATAAAATCTTATATTGACGATGATCAATTATCAAAAAAACAACGAAACATTGTAAGTTCGCAATCTAGACCCATAACCTGGTTATTACCGGCACATATAACAACACCATACTGGCTTACAGGTAAATTTCCTTCATTAGCCGTACGTATTAGCCAGCATCCATCAATTCAGCAATTATGCAGGGCTTTTAATAAACCATTGATTTCAACTAGTGCTAACCTGACTGGATCTATTCCATGTCGTACCATAAAAGAAATAATAGCAAAATTTGGCGATGGTTTAATGATATATCCTGGGCATCTAGGAAAATTAGAATGTCATACGGAGATTCGAGATTTATTGAGTGGAAAAGTAATTCGTTATGGGTGGTAAGATAATGATCAATTATGCTATATTTGGTAATCCTGTTAAACATAGTAAATCTCCTCGTATTCACTATCATTTTAGTAAAATGATGAATATTAAACATCATACTTATGGATGCATTTGTGCTTCTAGAGAAAGTTTTATAGATGAATTACATCAGTTTTTTTCTAATGGAGGTCAAGGTGCTAATATAACTGTTCCGTACAAACCAATTGCGTACACTTTAGTGAATATATTAACTAATCGAGCTTTATTATCAGGATCGATAAATACCATAAAAAAATTAGAAAATAATCAACTTTTAGGAGATAATACAGATGGAATTGCTATATTAAATGATCTCACGAGACTTCAGCTAATTCAACCTCAGGATAGAATATTAATTATTGGTGCCGGTGGGGCAGCACATGGAATAATTTTTCCTCTTTTGCATTATGGTTGTTCAATAATAGTTACTAATCGCACGTGGTATAAAGCAGAGGAACTCTTCCATAAGTTTAAAAATTACGGTGTGATTTCAGCACAACAATTCAATCAATTAGAAAAATATCATTTTGATTTAATTATTAATGCTACTTCATGTGGCATTCAAGGAATAGTACCTGAATTACCGAGTAATCTGATTAATAACCATATACGTTGTTATGATATGTTTTATCAATCCAACTTGACTCCGTTTTTACAATGGTGTAAAAAAAATGGCGTAAAGAAATATGCAGATGGAATAGGTATGTTAGTAGCTCAAGCAGCTTATTCATTTTTATTATGGCATGGTGTATTACCATCAATTACATGCGTGATTAAAAAAATCATCTCGGAAATAAAAGATTAGAAACTAACTGTGATCTTATACTTATAAATTTAGGGGCGTAGTTCAATTGGTAGAGCACCGGTCTCCAAAACCGGTTGTTAGGGGTTCGAATCCCTTCGCCCCTGCAAATAAAGAAGTTAATCAATAATTATTTTATTAGCATCTTATCTTCTACCAGATTTAGGTCTATTTTGATTTGATAAATTCATTGTAACTATAAAGTTACTATCTCTAATGGTTGTTTTTAGTTTTTCTTTATTAAGTTTAAGTATCTCTAATCATCTATGCTAAAGATAAGTAAAAATTACCTTAAAATAATATAATTGACTCAGTCACATACATTTTTACCTTCACATTATACATACAAAACGTACCAATTTCGGGTATCTAATTTAGATGTAACAAGTGATGAAAAAACTCAAGATATGATTAAGCAATGTAAGAAATTTTTTTGAAAAAAAAGTAAGTATGTATATCAATTATATTAGATAGTTGATTAAATCATATAACATAATATAATATGACTTGTTGTTTATCAAATTGATTGCTATCAATAAGTAATAAATAATACAGTTACACTACTCAGATCTATAGCTATTAGTTATAGTGTGAGTCTTAATTCAGTTTTCAGAATTATAATTCTTTTTACGGATAATAAATAACTGTCCACAATCATCAGTTTATGTAGAATTTTTTTCTAGTTCGGTACATACAATACCTCAATATTTAACATGCATGGCAAACTGATGCATAGCATAGTTAGATATGTATGGAAGATTAGGAAAGCATACTATGTCCTAACTGTTGATTGATAGATAAAAAATTGATTATCATCAACTAATATTTTTGGAGTACCCGAACATGAGCGATAAAATTATTTACTTAAGCGATGATAGTTTTGAAGAGTATATATTAAAAATAGATGTAGTAACACTAGTTGATTTTTGGGCGGAATGGTGTGGACCTTGCAAGGTACTTGCACCAATTCTAGATGAAATAGCGGACGAATATTTCGGTAGGCTTAATGTAGCGAAATTAAATGTAGATAATAATCCTAATACTGCTCAAAAATATGGAATTCGTGGAATTCCAACTTTATTAGTATTTAAAAATGGTGAAGTACTGGCTAGTAAAGTTGGTAGTTTATCTAAAGGACAAATAAAAGAATTTTTGGCTCCAATATTAGTAGAGTAATTTTTATTATGAGATGCAAGGAAATCTTCTTATTAAGTCTATTTATTACTTTGTGGAACTTGTATGCATATTTCAGCCATTTAATTTACATTTATTATAAAAATAAAGGATATTTTCTATTGAAATTAGACTACAATAGATAAAAAGCACTTCTATCTAGAAGAATCATTTTTTATTTTAATAAATAAATTCTTTTTATTTATACCCCGATTTTAAAGATAAAGAACCCACCATTATGAATCTTACCGAATTAAAAAATAAGCCTGTCTCTGAACTTATTCTCCTAGGTGAAAGTATGGGACTGGAAAATCTAGCACGTATACGCAAACAGGATATAATTTTTTCCATTCTTAAACAACATGCAAAAATTGGTGAAGATATATTTGGTGATGGAGTGCTAGAAATTTTACAAGAAGGTTTTGGTTTTCTGCGGTCTGTAAATAGTTCATATCTCGCAGGACCAGATGACATTTATGTATCTCCTAGTCAAATTAGACGATTTAGTCTTCGTACAGGAGATACGATTTCTGGAAAAATTCGTCCTCCAAAAGAAGGAGAACGTTATTTCGCCCTTTTAAAAGTAAATCTGGTAAACTATGATAATCCAGAAAGTACCAGAAATAAAATTTTATTTGAAAACTTAACACCACTCCATGCAAATACCAGATTACGTATGGAAAGAGGTAATGGTTCTACAGAAGATTTAACTGCGCGTGTATTAGATTTAGCATCTCCAATAGGACGTGGACAAAGAGGTTTGATTGTAGCACCTCCCAAAGCTGGTAAAACTATGCTTGTGCAAAACATTGCACAAAGTATTGCTTATAATTACCAAGATTGTGTTTTAATGGTATTACTTATTGATGAACGTCCAGAAGAAGTTACGGAAATGCATCGATTGGTTAAAGGAGATGTTATGGCTTCTACGTTTGATGAACCGGCTACACGACATGTTCAAGTTGCTGAGATGGTAATTGAAAAAGCCAAGCGTTTGGTTGAACATAAAAGAGATGTCATTATCTTGTTAGATTCAATAACACGTTTAGCTAGGGCTTATAATACAGTTGTCCCTTCTTCAGGAAAGGTACTAACAGGAGGAGTAGATGCTCATGCTCTCCATAGACCAAAAAGATTTTTCGGAGCTGCTCGAAATGTAGAAGAAGGAGGTAGTTTAACAATTATAGCAACTGCTTTAATTGATACGGGTTCAAAAATGGATGAAGTAATTTATGAAGAATTTAAGGGTACTGGTAATATGGAATTACATTTAGCCAGAAAAATTGCTGAAAAAAGAATTTTTCCTGCTATCGATTATAATCGTTCTGGAACACGTAAAGAAGAATTGCTGACTTCAGTAGAAGAACTTCAAAAAATGTGGATCTTAAGAAAAATTCTACATCCCATGAGTGAACTTGATGCAATGGAATTTCTTATTAGTAAGCTATCAATGACTAAAACTAATGATGAATTCTTCAATATGATGAAGATGAAGATGAAACGATATTAATTTAATCAACTAATGGGTTATAGTTAAGGGATATAATTGATTGAAAAAATCACTGGACAGTATTAAAGTAAATTCGTACTATTTGCATTTAATTAGCTAGCGCCCGTAGCTCAGTTGGTTAGAGCACTGCCCTCCGAAGGCAGAGGTCTCAGGTTCGAATCCTGTCGGGTGCGAAGGTATTATCATACTTACTTATTTTATTAAATATTAAAATTGTAGTGAGTGGTGGCTATAGCTCAGTTGGTAGAGCCCTGGATTGTGGTTCCAGACGTCATGGGTTCAAGTCCCATTGGCCACCCCATCCATATTTTTTAGCGAAGATGGCGGAATCTGGTAGACGCACTAGTTTCAGGAGCTAGTATCCTCATTAAAGGGATGTGAGGGTTCAAATCCCTCTCTTTGCAGTCTTATTTATATTTACTAGTAAGTAATCAAACCTTTATTTATCTTATCGGCGAGTAGCGCAGCTTGGTAGCGCAACTGGTTTGGGACCAGTGGGTCGGAGGTTCAAATCCTCTCTCGCCGACCACTTTTTTAGTCTCTCATATAAAAAAATGAATTATTATAAATAGTATCAGATTTTTTCTGAGTGGCATTTTTTTAAAAAAAAACTATAGTTGTAATTAATTGATCTAAATAAAAGAGGTATAAGTATGTTACCTAATAATAGACATAAAAAAACTTGTAATCCCATTCTTGCACAAGAGGTAATAAAAAAACGCAAAAGTTTCCTTTGGTGGTTAATACCTTTATTAGTTTTAATCTTAATGATATTATGGTATTTCCATCATGCAGATAAAAAGGAATATAAGAATAATTATATTCCTACATCCTCATCACATACCTCTACATTAAACCACTGGTCAAATCCTATTAATAATAAAAATAGCATTCTGTTACCTAATGGTACAACTCTTAACATACGTGATGACAGTATTGAAATGAAATTACTCACATTTATTAAAGATCCAGGTAAAAATCATTATGATAACAATATGTGGTTGGATTTGGATCAAATATGCTTTGATAGTGGTGAGAAGAATCCTCAGATAGATGTAAAAAAGCCGCTAAATCAAATTGCAGCTATATTACAAGCCTATCCAAATGTAAAAATTAAAATAGGTGGTTATACTGATAATGTAGGTACTATAGAACAGAATCAAATATTATCCCAAGGAAGAGCTGAGGCAATAAAAAAAGAGTTAGTTAAATTAAATATTCCATCAGAACGTTTAGTTGCAGAAGGCTATGGTGAAAAACATCCTATAGCTTCTAATGATACTGCAGAAGGACGTGCAAAAAATCGCCGAGTATCTATAAGGGTAATAGAAAAATCAACTCATAATAATTAAATATTATTTAAGAGGATTTAATAATGAGCTATGAAAAAATAGTTACGTTATTTGATAACGCTGAACATGCACAATCTGCAAAAGACAACTTATTAAAAGCAGGTTTTAGCGCATATGATATCAGTTTAATTGATGAAAGTCAGTTAAGAGCAGCAAATATTTTATCTCATGAAGATGATATTTGGCAGCGTTTATTCGGTAATGGTTTAACAGAAGAAGAATCTAAAGTTTATGCTAAGGCACTAGAGACAGGAGGAGTTATTTTGATTTTACGTACTTCTGAAGAAGATACTCCTAGAGCTATGGGAATTCTGAATGCTTGTCAAGTAGTTGATATGTCAGAAACTGTAACATGTATAGATAAAAATCATCAATCACAACATGATGAATGCAAATATTCAGAAGATAAACATCAATCTATTTCAAATGAAGATAATTGTGATGATATTCTCCAATTAGCCGAAGAGCAATTGGAGGTTGGGAAGAAAATTGTTAAAGAAGGTTCTACACGAGTTCGACGTTTTGTAACTGAAAAAGATGTTGAAGTTGAAGTACCTCTTCATGAAGAACATGCTACTATTTTTAGACGTTCTATTAATAAAAATAAATGTCCCGATAAATTTGATTGGTCGGATACTGTCGTAGAAATTACTGAAACTACTGAAAAACCAGTTGTTAATAAAACTGCCCATATTGTTGAAGAAATAATTGTGCGTAAAGAAGGAAGAGATCGCATAGAGAAAATTCATGACACGGTACGTAAACAGGAAGTTAAAATTGAACACGATAATAAAATTTCAGATAAAGAAAAATGTTCATAAATCATATCAAATCCATCCAATCGTATGATTTAGTATAGATAGCGGACACGGAACGTCCGCATTTAAATTATGCGTTGCGTTCATTACTATTAATGAAAACAGTTTTAATTATGGTATGGTTATTATGAAAACGTAATTTTATACTTAACTATACTTATCCTATACAATCACACTAAATATCTATGTATGCGATTCTAAATGGAAATTGGTAATTCTACTATCTATCTAACTAAGAGTGATTTTCAGAGATCGCAATGAATATGAAATAGCAAGTGAACTAATTTAATTTCATTCATTTAATTCTATGTATTAATATGGATTGTTCACTCGCTACTTGCTTTGATATATATATCTACAAAATGATTATTATATATATAGATCTCTAAGAACTATAAATGCTTGCATTTTAAGTATTGATAGAAAATAAGTTTCCACTTATGAAAATAAATCTCCTATTTCTTTTGAATAATGTAAAATTTTAGTGCAATCACAAAATGGTTTTAATATATTTAAAATTGTAAATTTCATTAAAATTTTGTTAGTCTTTTTAGTTTATAGATAACAGTATGTTGGGATCTTTCCTATGCTTAACGCATATAAACTAAGTAACCATCTTTTAACACGTATTGACCTAGAAGAAGAAGGCAATGATTTAGCTAATTCTATTTGGGTTGACCTAATTGAGCCGGAATTAAATGAGCGAGAGCAATTACAACAGATATTAGGACAAAATTTAGCAACACATCCGGAGTTAGAAGATATAGAGGCTTCAGCACGTTTTTTTGAGGATAAAGATGGATTACATATTCATTCTTTTTTCTTTTATGAAGATGCTGAAGATCACGCCGGAAATGCTACCGTGGCATTTACTATCCGTGATGGAAGATTATATACTTTACGCGATCGAGAGTTACCTGCTTTTAGACTTTTTCGTATGCGTGCACGTAGTCAAGTTTTAGTGGATGGAAATGCTTTTGAGATAATGTTAGATCTATTCGAAACAAAAATAGAACAATTGGCCGATGAAATTGAAAGCATTTATAGCGACCTAGAAAAACTAAGTCGTGTAATTATGGAAGGCCATCAAGATGAGCAATGTAACGAAGCACTATCGATGTTAGCTGAATTAGAAGATATTGTTTGGAAAGTTCGTCTTTGTTTAATGGATACTCAACGAGCATTAAACTTTTTAGTACGAAAAGATCGTTTACCTCTAAAACAATTAGAACAGGCTCGAGAAATCTTACGAGATATAGAGTCTCTTTTACCTCATAATGAATCTTTAATTCAAAAGGTTAATTTTTTAATGCAAGCGGCTATGGGATTTATTAATATTGAACAAAATAGAATAATAAAAATTTTCTCTGTAGTTTCGGTTATTTTTCTGCCCCCAACATTAGTTGCTTCAAGCTATGGTATGAATTTTAAGTTCATGCCAGAACTTAAATGGACTTTTGGTTATCCTCTAGCTCTTATAGTTATGATTC
This sequence comes from Candidatus Dasytiphilus stammeri, assembly GCA_045690015.1. Taxonomy (GTDB): domain Bacteria; phylum Pseudomonadota; class Gammaproteobacteria; order Enterobacterales; family Enterobacteriaceae; genus Dasytiphilus; species Dasytiphilus stammeri_I. Next base: position 15,128 of record CP145877.1, on the reverse strand, counting down.
TTATGGGAATTGCTCCGTATGCATATTTTAAATATAGAAAATGGTTGTAATTAAAAATTTATGATCTAATCGCTACTGGTATAAATTAATTAATAATCAAAAATAAAGTAAAGATGGGTAACTAAAATAGTGTACGGATATGATCTACTTGGATAATTAGATGATATGCTTTTGAAAAAAATTTCTAGTATAATCTCTTAGCCATTTATGAGCTGGAGAATTATCATTTCTAGGATGCCATGCTTGTATGATACTAATTTGAGGAAGAATCATTTGCGGTTTAAAAGCAACTATTTCAATTTTGAGTCGTTTTATTGCATCGAGAAAAAATATTGGCATTACAGCTAGACAATCGGTATTCATTATAGTTTCAATAGTAGAAAAATAACTTGGATTAATGCAAATCACTTTTCGTTGATATCCTTTTTCAATAAAAATATGATCAATAATTCCATTTAATTTTCCTTTAGTGCTAATAAAATTATAATGACTTAGATTATCTATAGTTTTACTCTTTTTCAGTATTTCATGCTGTTTATGTGCAATAATTAAACAGTTATCACGATAGACTGTTCTAATTTTTATTTCAGGACTCAGATCACGTGATTCACCTATATATAAATCTATGTTTTCTTGGCGTAAAAATTTTTCAGATAGATTATCATATTGAAATTCAATTAAAATATTTGGTTCATCGCTTTTAATTTTACTAATAAAATGGTAGCTTAAGATTGAAATTAAAATGTCATTTGACACAATGTTAAATAGGAGTGATTTGTCACCTAATCTAAAAGATATATTTTTATATAATACACTTCTTATATTATTAATGATCTTTCTAATTTGAGGCTTAAGTTGAATAGCTAGAGGAGTTAACATTAATTTCGACCCCGATCGGACTAAAATTTGATCCTGAAAAGTATCTCGAATTTTATTTAAAGATTTACTAATGGCAGGGGGTGTTACATTGAGTTTTTTTGCGGTTTTACTAACACTACATACTTCTAGTAACATATCTAAAACTATTAGTAAATTTAAGTCCGTACGCTGCACAATCAACCCTCCATAGTTTTAACCCAACTTAATTAATAAAATAGATTAGTCTTTACTTTAGTTCAATTAATAAGATTCTTTTCCATGAAAATTAATTCTTAAGATTTTACTTAAATTAGTACTAATTTACTCATTAGAGATTCCCCAAATTTTCGCTAATAATACTAATGCATCGATAAGACTTGTAACTCCAAATACAGTTATATTATCGATAAGATCTTTTGGACAATTAGCTATTGGTACTATAGCCCGACGAAAACCATGTTTGGCAGCTTCAGCTATTCGTCCCTGACCACTAGGAACTGGTCTAATTTCACCACACAGACCTACTTCTCCAAAAATTACTATATCTATAGGAATAGGTATATTCCGTAGACTAGAAACTATAGCAAGTAATAAAGCCAGATCTACACTAGTTTCGGTAACTTTTACCCCTCCAACTACATTAACAAAAATATCTAGATCACTCATTGGTAAACCACCATGCCGATGTAGTACTGCAAGTAATATAGTTAATCTACTGTGTTCTAATCCTATAACTACTCTTTTTGGATGACCAATAATCATTGTGCGATCTACTAATACCTGAATTTCAACTAGTAAAGGCCTCGTACCCTCCCATATTGCCATTATAGCACTACCACTAGTGATTTTTTTATCCTCGGTTCGGTTAATAAAGATAGCTGAGGGATTATTTACTTCATGTAAACCATATTCGGTCATAGAAAAAACTCCTAATTCATTTATTGCCCCAAATCGATTTTTTTGGCTTCGTAAAATACGAAAAGTAGATTCTGCATTTCCATCTAGTAAAAGGGAACAATCTATACAATGTTCTAATACTTTTGGTCCAGCTAAGATTCCATCTTTGGTAACATGACCAACAATAATAATGGTTATAAGTTTTTTTTTAGCAAATTGCGTAAGATAAGATGCAATTTCACGTACTTGAGCTACACTTCCTGGAGAGGATCTGACATTGGCTATATGCATGACTTGAATAGAATCAATAACCATTATTGAGGGTTCTTCTTCTTCTGCAATTAGACAAATTTCTTCTATACTACTTGTAGATAACATATATACATTAAATTTTAACAAATTCAATCGGTGAGCTCGCAAAGCAACCTGCTGAAGTGATTCTTCACCCGTTACATAAATAACTTTCATCTTATTAGATAAGTTACAAAGAGTTTGTAATAATAAGGTACTCTTCCCTGTACCTGGATTACCTCCCATCAATATAGTACTTCCAGATACTATACCGCCACCAAGTACCCGATCAAATTCTTTGAATCCAGTTGAAAATCGCGGTAATTGTTCTAAAGTTATTAATGGAAGAGGTTGTATCTTATTATTAGCAAATTTATTTAGATTTTGTTGCGATTTAGAAGGTGGCATCTCAATAAGAGTATTCCACTCCTGACACGAATTACATTGTCCTTTCCACCGAGAATAAATAGTACTGCATATTTTACAAATAAAAAGGGATTTCACTTTCACTATTTTTGAAATATTTAAATGTATGTTAAAAGCTATATTTTAATAGATTGGTTTTTTTTACGATCGAATAATAATATAGAATGTAAAGCAATTTGTACCATTTCATTAAATGATGTTTGTCTATCTTGTGCAGTTAAAATATGATCAGTAAAATTAAAATGATCTGATACAGTACAAATAGTTAATGCTTTAACGTTATATTCCGCAGCAATAGAATAAAGTCCCGCCGTTTCCATTTCTATACCCAGAATTCTATATTTCTCCATAAGATGAAATAGATTAGTATCGGCAGTATAAAATAGATCAGTAGTAAAAATATTACCCACATGTACCGTTAATCCTAATTGATTAGCTGCCTCAACAGCAGTACACATTAAATTAAAATCTGCTATCGCAGAGAAATCATATCCATTAAACCGGATTCTATTAAAATTTGAATCAGTACAAGCTCCCATACCAATAATAATATCACGAAGTTTAATTTCTGGTAATACAGTTCCACACGAACCTAACCGAATAAGGTTTTTAACTCCGTATTCTGTAATAAGTTCTTTAACATAAATCGAACATGAGGGAATACCAATTCCATGTCCCATGACGGATATAGATTGATTTTTATAAAATCCTGTGTAACCTAACATACCCCTTATGGTATTTACTTTCCAATACTCATCGAGAAATTTTTCTGCAATATATTTTGCTCTTAGTGGATCTCCGGATATCATAATAGTTTCAGCAAAAGCTCCATTTTTAGCATTAATATGTGGTGTAATCATTACTCTATCCTATGTTTATTTTTTTAAAATATAAATCTATGTCTAGTATAGATAGAATCTCTTACATCATACTTGTACCATAGTTCATCTTAGTTAGATTAAAATATTTAGCTATAGTTTGACTAATATCTGCAAAAGTTTCACGTGGTCCTAAATAATCAGGAGATATTTTTGGACTATAGAGAAGTACAGGAATATGTTCTCTGGTATGATCAGTTCCATACCAAGTTGGATCACACCCATGATCAGCAGTAATAATCAAAAGGTCATTAGTTTTTACTAGGGATAGTAGTTTTGGTAAATGTCTGTCAAATAGTTCTAATCCTGCAGCATAACCCGCTACATCCCGGCGATGTCCCCACGATGAATCAAAATCTACAAAATTAGCAAATACTATGGTGTTATCAGTAGCAAGATGGATTTGTTGCAGAGTAAGTTTAAATACTTCTTCTAATCCAGTAGCTTTCACTCTTCTAGTGATACCACAATGTGCATATAGATCAGCTACTTTTCCAATAGAAATAACACTGCCTCCTTTTTCATCTATTAATTTTTTTAGAACAGTTGGAGCAGGTGGCGCTATGGTTAAATCAGAGCGATTTGCGGTACGTTTAAAATATCCTTTTCGGGTACCAGTAAAGGGACGTGCTATTATTCTACAAATTTTATAACCTTCTTCATTAAGAATTTGTCGCGTAATAGTACATAAACTATATAAACTATCAAGTCCAAATATATCTTCATTACAAGCAATTTGTACAACCGAGTCAGTTGAAGTATAAAATATAGGTTTTTTGGTTTTTATATGTTCTTCTCCTAGATCATCGATAATTATTGTTCCCGAAGCATGACAATTGCCTAAATATCCTGGTAATTTTGCACGTTCTATAATCTTATCCAGTAAGTTGCTAGGAAAGCTATTAATTTTTTTATGAAAATAATCCCATTTAAAAAGTACTGGTACTCCTGCTAGTTCCCAATGTCCTGTAGGGCTATCTTTACTAAAAGAAATTTCTTTTGCGTAACTATAACATCCAATAATTTTGGTATTTTTATTAAAACCTAGAGGAAAATTACCCGTTGAATATTCGGCAGCTTTTCCTAGTCCTAATGCTGTAAGATGAGGTAAATATAGGGGACCGCGTCGTACTTTAGTATCAGCTTGACCTTTAATACATGCTTCAGCAATATGTCCTAGAGTATCAGCTCCAATATCTCCAAACTGATCAGCATCTTGGCTATACCCAATTCCAAAAGAGTCCAATACTATAATGAATGCTCTTTTCATATTATTATTCCTATTGGTAGGTATTATTTACTTCTTAGTATCTAATAAAAGTTATTCTAACTTCCTTTGTTAGAAAAAAATATTAGTTTATTATTTGCAGTTGTTTATAGAAATTTATCATGCATCTAAATAGAAAAAAATGATTCAAAAAGCAATGTAATAAATCGTATGGTATGATCAAATTAATCTGCTTGTACGAAGGAAATAATGTAATAATACATGATAGATAATTTTATTTTTTATTAGAAATAGAAAGGGTTGAATATAAGTAATATCACCCCATATATATATAAGTAAATGATCATGACATAGTAGTCGTATTATGATTATTATCTATCACTATAATCCTATGTTTAGTTGACAACTGGGAGTTATAAATGACAACAATACTAAGTGTACGTCGTAATGATAAGGTAGTAATGGGTGGTGATGGTCAAGCGACACTCGGACACACTATAATGAAAAGAAATGTTCAAAAAGTGCGTCGTCTTTATAATGATCATGTAATTGCTGGTTTTGCAGGGGGAACAGCAGATGCGTTTACATTATTTGAACGTTTTGAACGTAAATTAGGTATATATCAGGGACATTTAGTTAAGGCTGCAGTAGAACTTGCCAAAGATTGGCGTACTGATCGTATGTTACGTAGATTGGAAGCACTATTAGCAGTAGCAGATGAAAGTGCCTCCTTGATTATTACCGGTAATGGTGACATTATTCAACCAGAAAATAATCTTATAGCTATTGGTTCTGGTGGAATTTATGCTCAAGCAGCAGCTAGGGCTATGTTAGAAACAACTAATCTTAATGCTCGTGAAATTACAGAAAAAGCTTTAACTATAGCAGGTGATATCTGTATTTATACTAACCAGAACTTTACTATTGAAGAATTAACCTCTAAAGCGTAAGGATCTTTATTATGTCTGAAATGACGCCTCGGGAAATAGTCAGTGAATTAGATAAATTTATTATTGGTCAAAATAGAGCTAAACGTGCTGTTGCAATAGCTTTGCGTAATCGGTGGCGACGTATGCAATTAGATGAAGAATTACGTCATGAAATTACTCCCAAAAATATTCTAATGATTGGTCCAACTGGCGTAGGAAAAACGGAAATTGCTCGTCGTTTAGCAAGATTAGCTAATGCACCATTTATTAAAGTGGAAGCTACCAAATTTACTGAAGTAGGATATGTAGGTAAAGAAGTTGATTCTATCATCCGAGATTTAACTGATTCTGCCATAAAAATGGTACGTGTTCTGAGTATGGAACAAAATCGCAATCGTGCTGAAAAGATGGCAGAGGAGCGTATATTAGATGTTTTAGTACCTCCGTCTACTAATTGGAGCAATAAAGAAAAAGAAGTAGCTCAAGAATTTTCATTAACTAGACAATTATTTCGAAAAAAGTTACGAGATGGAGTTTTGAACGATAAGGAGATAGAGATTAATTTAAGTACTGCCCCCATGGGAATAGAAATTATGGCACCCCCAGGCATGGAAGAAATGACCAATCAATTACAATCCATGTTTCAAAATTTAAGTGGTCAAAAACAAAAGAAACATAAATTAAAAATTATAGATGCAATGAGATTGTTGGTAGAAGAAGAAGCCTCAAGATTAATTAATCCTGAAGAATTAAAAAAAGAAGCTATTGAAGCAGTAGAACAACATGGAATTGTGTTTATAGATGAGATAGATAAAATTTGTAGACGCGGAGAATCAACTGGGCCGGATGTGTCTCGAGAAGGAGTACAACGAGACTTATTACCTTTAGTTGAAGGATGTAATGTATCTACTAAACATGGAATAGTAAAAACTGATCATATTTTATTTATAGCTTCTGGTGCTTTTCAAGTTTCAAGTCCTTCTGACTTAATTCCAGAACTTCAAGGACGTTTGCCAATTCGTGTAGAATTACAAGCTTTGACAACCAATGATTTTGAACGAATTCTTACTGAACCAAATGCATCGATGACTATACAATACAAAGCTTTGATGGCCACAGAAGGGGTAGACATTGAGTTTACTAAAGATGGTATTCGTCGCATTGCTGAATCGGCGTGGCAAGTTAATGAGACTACAGAAAATATTGGAGCTAGAAGGTTATATACGGTGTTAGAACGATTAATGGAGGAAATTTCTTACGAAGCTAGCGATCTTAGTGGTGAAAAAATTACTATTGATGAGAAATATGTATCCAATCATTTAGATCAATTAATAACAGATGAAGATTTAAGTCGTTTCATCTTATAGAATTTTTCTTTAAAGGAAAGCGTCTATTAGATTAAAGAATCTAATTCAGATTTTATATTAGTATTAGAAATACTATACTAGTTTAAATATATTTAACTGAATAAGCTAGTTAAGCAGTATTTCTCTCTAGTGTGATTTTAAACTTTACATAAATAATATTTATTCATAACGTTCTTTCCTTGAAAATATATGTAGTTATGTTATGGAATAAGTTTTAAATAAGTAAAGTTTTTAGTACTAGGAATGTCTATATGGCTATAGATAACAAATACATTATTGCTCTTGATCAAGGTACAACTAGTTCTCGTGCAGTGGTATTAGATCATGATGTAAATATTGTAGCAATATCACAGCGTGAATTTAAACAAATTTATCCTAAAGCTGGATGGGTAGAGCATGATCCATTAGATATATGGGCATCTCAATGTTCTTCGTTGATAGATGTACTTGCATATGCAGATATTAAATCCGATCAAATTTTAGGTATTGGTATTACTAATCAACGAGAAACAACTGTGATTTGGGATAAAGTAACTGGTAAACCAGTATACAATGCTATTGTATGGCAATGTTCTCGTACGGCGGATTTATGTGATAAACTAAAGAAAGATGGATGGGAAAATTATATTCAGAAGACTACTGGATTAGTAATAAATCCTTATTTTTCTGCTACTAAAGTTAAATGGATTTTTGATCATGTTTCAGGAGTACGGGAAAAGGCTAAACGTGGTGAAATATTATTTGGGACTATTGATACTTGGTTGGTCTGGAAAATGACTCAAGGACGTGTACATGTTACAGATTATACCAATGCTTCTCGTACTATGTTATTTAATATACATACACTTGAATGGGATCAAAAGCTGTTAGATATATTTGACATTCCAAGTATAATCTTACCACAGGTTCGTTCTTCTTCAGAAATTTATGGTGTAACTAACATATGTGGAATACATGAGAAAAAAATTGCTATAGCTGGTATAGCGGGAGATCAACAAGCAGCACTTTACGGCCAATTATGTGTTAAATTTGGAATGACTAAAAATACTTACGGTACAGGATGCTTCATGTTAATGAATACGAATTCAACAGTTATTAATTCTACTCATGGTTTATTAACTACTATTGCATGTGGTCCACATGGTGAAGTCAATTATGCCCTTGAGGGCACAGTATTTATTGCGGGAGCATCTATCCAATGGTTACGTGATGAAATAAAATTAATAAATTCTGCAGCGGATTCAGAGTATTTTGCTACTCAGGTGAAAAATACTAATGGTATATATGTTGTTCCAGCTTTTACTGGGTTAGGTACTCCTTATTGGGATCCATATGCTAGAGGTGCTATTTTTGGATTAACTCGTGGTGCAAATGCAAGTCATATCATTAGAGCTACATTAGAATCAATTGCTTACCAAACTCGTGATGTTCTCGAATCGATGCAAGCCGATACAAATTTTTGTATAAATATGCTTAGAGTAGATGGAGGAGCTGTAACCAATAATTTTTTAATGCAATTTCAGTCGGACATTCTTGGAATTCATTTGGAACGTCCTAACTTACGTGAAGTTACAGCTTTAGGAGCAGCATTTTTGGCAGGATTAGCTGTAGGCTTTTGGAGGGATTTAAAGGAGATACATGCTAAATTAATGATTGAACGGTATTTTATACCACGTATTACTTTATGGGAGAGAAATTATAGATATAAACAATGGCATAAGGCTGTTTCTTTAACCCGAGGATGGAAAAAATAAACTTAAATCATCTTATTTAATTAATTTTTTATAAAAGCTATTAGAGTAAAAAGAGGTATTTGTATGAGTAATTGGGTGGTAGCAAAAGTTATACAAATAAGACATTGGACAGAAAATTTATTTACACTTAAGGTCCATGCTGCTATATCTCCTTTTATAGCAGGACAATTTGCGAAGATTGCTTTGGAAATTAATCATAAACGTATACAACGTGCCTATTCATATGTGAATGCTCCAAGTGATAAGGATTTAGAATTTTATATAGTGACAGTAAAAGGTGGAAAATTAACTCCTTATTTGCATGATCTTAAAATTGCTAATAACTTATTAATTTCTAAACAAGCATGCGGTTTTTTTACATTAAAAGAAATTCCAACTTGTAAGAATCTATGGATGTTAGCAACAGGGACAGGGATTGGACCATATTTATCAATACTCCAAGAGGGTAAAGATTTAGATAGATTTGATCAAATAGTACTAGTTCATTCAGTACGTTATGCTAGAGATCTATGTTATTTACCATTAATGCAACAACTTAAACAACGTTATAATGAAAAATTAAATATTCAAACGATAGTGAGTCGAGAATCTATTCCGGGATCTTTATTAGGACGTATACCAGCATTAATAGCTGAGGGAAAGCTTGAAGAAAGTCTAAAAATTGAAATTAACTTCGAAAATACTCATGTTATGTTATGTGGAAATCCCAATATGGTACGTGAAACACAAGAAATATTAAAAAAAAATAAAAAAATGTCTAAGCATTTGCGACATGGTAAAGATATTGGTCATATAACAACCGAGCATTATTGGTAATAATAAATGCGTAATTTATTAATAACAGCGAATTGGAAACTCAATGGGAATAAAAAAATCCTTAAAAATTATATAGGAATGTTACGTAATAAATTAAGGAATATTCCAGAAAAATCTTGTAAAGTAGTTATTGTTCCTCCTGTTATGTATTTAGATCAAGTAAATCAAGCTCTTCTTGGTACTTGTATGTACTTGGGAGCTCAAAATGTAGATATTAATATACAGGGTTCTTTTACAGGAGATATATCTGCCAACATGTTAAAAGACATTGGTGTGAAATATGTTATAATAGGACATTCCGAACGTCGCATTTATCATCAAGAAAATGATGAGCTAATAGCTAAAAAATTTGCTATAGTAAAAAGTGTAGGGCTTATACCGGTCTTCTGCATTGGTGAAAATAAGATTGAAAATGAGAATGGTAAAACAGAAGAAGTATGTATACGACAGATTAGAAGTATCCTAGATATACATGGTGTAGATGCATTTCAAGAGACAGTAATTGCTTATGAACCCATTTGGGCTATTGGTACTGGAAATACCTTATCACCTATAGATACGCAATTAATACATAAATTTATTCGTGATTATATTGCTACAAAAAATCTAGATATTGCTGAAAAACTTACTATTCAATATGGAGGATCTGTGAATTCAACTAATGTCTCTGAATTTATTAGACAACCTGATATTGATGGAGTATTAATTGGAAAATCCTGTTTAAATGTAATAGCTTTTTATAATATTATAAAGAGCTCTATAAGAGCAAAAATTAATCAGTCTTACGTAGGTAAGTAGGTTGGTTAAGAAAGGAATGATTAATTTTTTGAACTTAAACTTAACTTACATTACAATTACAGTATAATGATTTATTAGGAAAATATTTCTACCTTTTACATTGAGAGATTCACTTTTTATTTTCAATCATCAATAAATTTTTATATAAAAATAATAATTAACTGAGTTTTCTTACTACTTGATTTTAATCAGGATATTAATGTTAGGAGCCGTTAACTAAGGGTAAATAATCATTATTCCAGCTAATTATTCCTGATTCTAAAATATAGATTTTTTGGAATCCTGAATTACTTAACTTTGATGCAATTTCTGTTTCATCCATTGGATTTATTCCAGATCCCACAATAATAAGAGGACAATTTTTATATTGGTCTAGTTCTCCATAAAGACCATTTTTAATATCAGTTCCTAATATATTAAGAGAATTAGGAATATGTGCGTAATAATATTCATCCTTAGGACGAATATCAATAATTTTAGCATCTTGTTTATTAATTAAAAGTGTTGCTTCAGTACAAGTAATGAATTTATATTTACTAAATAATACTCTCATTATGCAGATTACTAATAATATCAGTAAGATAATCCAAATAATACAAAGTGTAGGATGTATTCTATAAAATAGCATTATTTTTTGCATTAAATTTGGTTAGTCCCATTAAAATATTTTTTTCATTATAAATGAAATTTTTCTTCTTACAATGGTTAAATATTTTTCTTCTTTACAAGAAATTTAATTAATTAAGATTGGCACTTACAACAAAAAAAAGTACTACGCTGTTTATATTTAATACGTTTAATTATTGTACCACATTTCCAACATGGTTTACCTGCACGACCATATACTTTTAATTCATTACCAAAATATCCCGACTTACCATTAATATCCCAGAAATCACGTAATGTAGTACCTCCAAGAATAATAGCATGTAGTAATACTTTTTTTATGGTGTTAACCAAACATTGTGATTCTAAAAAATTTAAAGTAGATATCAGACGAAGAGGTAAAATTCCAGCTAAAAATAAACATTCATTAGAATAAATATTACCAATTCCTACTACAAATTTATTATCCATTAGCCAAGACTTTACTGCTACTCGTTGATTACGAGATCTACTAAATAAATAATTATCTGAAAAGTCATTAGTTAAAGGCTCAGGACCTAATTCTTTTAACTGTTCCGATGTATATGGTGAATTACTCCAGAGCCACATGCCAAAACGACGAGGATCGGTATAACGTAAGATTTTTCCATTGTTTATTATTAAATCTATATGATCATTTTTTTTTACTATAGTATTAAAAGGAAAAATACGTAAACTACCCGACATACCTAAATGAATCATTATATAACCTAAAGGTAGTTGTATTAAAATATATCTAGCACGACGTTGTATATTTAATATTTTCTGATAGTGCAGTGTATATATTTCTTTTGATACAGGTTTTTTTAACCCTCCATTGTGGATTACAGAATGAATAATTGTTTTACCTATTAAAGAGAATTTCATTCCACGACAAATAGTCTCAATTTCTGGTAGTTCTGGCAATTTATATAAATCCTATTTTTTTTTAAATTTTTACTGCTTTATAAATTACATGTTTACGAATTTTAGGATCAAATTTTCTCAACTGCATTTTTTTTTCATGCTGATTTTTTTTATTTCTAGTAGTAGTATAAAAATGTCCTGTATTAGCAGAAGATATAAGCTTAATTTTTTCTCGTAATACTTTTTTAGCCATATTTTATCCTTTATTAGAATATTTGATTTCACTCATAACTGAAGCTATACCCTTTTTATTAATTATTCTCATTCCTTTTGAAGATATACGCATTTTTACGAACATTTGTTTACTTTCAACCCAAAAATAATGTGAATGTAGATTAGGTAAAAATCTTCGTTTTTTAGCATTCATCGCATGCGAACGATGATTACCAATCAATGGACGTTTTCCGGTAACTTGACAAAATCGTGACATAATAATTATTTCCCATCCTACTTGTACTTATTATTATCTATATATATACTATGGGTTTTATTTTAGATTTTTTTGTTTCATTATACTATGAAAAAAATAATAAACGTTAAAATTATTGATAATCGCATTAATTTAAATAAAGATCTATTATTACCTAGTTATGCAACTTCTGGTTCTGCAGGATTAGATTTACGTGCGTGTTTAGATGAAATACTCGAATTAAATCCCGGAGATACCAAATTAATTTCAACAGGTTTAGCTATTCATATTGCTGATCCTTCATTGGCTGCATTTATTTTACCAAGGTCTGGACTCGGTCATAAACATGGATTAGTATTAGGAAATCTGATAGGCTTAATTGATTCTGATTATCAAGGTGAAATAATGATTTCATTATGGAATAGAGGCACAAGACCATTTAATATTAAACCAAATGATAAAATTGCTCAATTAGTTTTTTTACCTATTATACAAGTAGAATTAAATGTAGTGAACAGTTTTCCTGCGAGTAAGCGTGGAAGTGGTAGTTTTGGACATTCAGATTATATTTAAAGGCTATCATGGTTATACTCTACTAGTAGAGATATTCACCTTCACCGCCCATATTTTTTTTGATAAAAACGAAGTTTTTGAGCAATGTATGGATTATTAATATCCGTATAATTGATTAATTCTGTTATAGAAATTAAAGATATTACTTTACAATTAAATGATTTTTCTAGTTCCTGAGAAAAAATTGTTTGGTTCTTACTTACTTCTTCACGATCTAAAGCTATTAGTATTGCAGCTAATCTATTACTATTAATTTTAGATTGTTGGATTAGGTGCATAGATTCATGAATAGTACTTCCTGTAGTGATAACATCGTCTACTAATATAATACGTCCTTCTAGTGGAGCACCTATAAATAATCCATGTTCTCCATGAGTTTTAGCTTCTTTACGATTAAAACAATATAGTACTTTTTTACCATAGTATTGGGCCAAAGCGATTGTAGTAGCGGTACTAATAAATATTCCTTTATAAGCGGGACCAAATATTATATCAAACTCTATACCTGAATCTATTAATGCATTCGCATAAAAACGTCCTAATAATGCTAGATCTTCTCCAGTTCGAAGCGTACCAAGGTTAAAAAAATAAGGGCTAGAACGTCCAGATTTTAGAGTGAATTCTCCAAATCTTAATACTTTATTATGTAATATAAATTCAATGAATTGACGTTTCCATAATTTCATTTTTTCGGTTTCATTATATATAATTAACCATGAAAATAAACAAAGCTTAGCTAGCTTATTATATTTAAATTTTTTATAATTAAGAGGTTTATGAAATGTTTATAAAACCTAATTTATTTTCAAAAATTAAATCTAAGTCATTTAAGATCTTCGAAGAAATTTCTAGAGATTAATCCTTGTTCAATTTCTCTTAATGCAATGATAGTAGTTTTATCATGGTCTTCTGAAACTAATGGAGTTTGATGATCTTTCTGGATCTGACGAGCTCTTTTTGCCGCGATTAAAACTAAATCAAAACGATTACCAATTTTTTCGACTGCTTTTTGAACAGTTATACGTGCCATATAAAAATATTTCTCTAAGAAAGTTTATTATTTATGAGTTTGCTAGTAATTGACTAATAATAACACTATTATGAACTATTTGTTGAGATAATCTTAACTTTTCGGCATTAAAAATAGTATTTAAGTCGGATACTGCCTGATCATATTTATCATTTATAATAATGTAATCATATTCTTTATAATGTTTCATTTCTGAAACGGCTTGTGCAAAACGATCTTCAATCGATTGTTTACTATCTTGTCCACGGGAATATAAACGTTTAATTAATTCCTTTTTTGAGGGTGGTAGTATAAAAATGCTACATATTTTAGTTTGAGGCATGTGTTCACGAATTTGCTGAGCTCCTTGCCAATTGATATCTAGTAAAATATCTATGTGATTTGAAAGCAATCTTTGAACTTCTGTACGTGAAGTACCGTAAAAATTACCAAACATTTTGGTATATTCCAAAAATTCTCCTTGTTTTATCATTTTATCAAATTGATCACACTGGATAAAATAATAATGTTCTCCATTTTTTTCCTGGACACGTTTTTTTCTGGTAGTATGAGAAATAGATAATTTCACTCTATTTAATATTTGCATTTTTAAGAAACTTTGAATTATACTGGTTTTTCCAGTTCCACTAGGTGCTGAAATTATAAAAATTATACTTTGAAACATATTTACTCTCTTAAGATGAAATCATTTGCATTACCTTAGGTATAAAATCTATTATATTAGGAATATTTACTAGTATTCTATCCAATAAGGATAATTTAATGTATTTAGATTCAATTCCAAGTGGTGAAAATTTACCCGATGATATCTATGTTATCATAGAGATACCATTAAACTCTAATTCAATAAAATACGAAATGGATAAAAATAGTGGAACACTATTTGTTGATAGATTTTTAAACACTTCCATGCTTTATCCTTGTAACTATGGATATATAAATCATACATTATCAAATGATGGTGATCCACTTGATAGTTTGGTAATAGGACCTTCTTTGCAAGCAAAAAGCGTGATTCTTTGTAGACCAATAGGTATGCTAAAAATGATTGATGAATCGGGTGATGATTTTAAAATCATAGCTGTGCCTCATAGTAAATTAACTACTGAATATGATTCATTCCAGCAGATTAAAGATTTACCAGAAGTATTACTAAGAAAAATCTCTCATTTTTTTACCCATTACAAAGATATGGAAAGAAATAAATGGACAAAAATAATGGGATGGGCTGATGTAGAAGAATCAAAACAAGAGATCGTAATATCTCTTGAACGTAATATCAATCTTAAAAAAAAATAAGCTAAAATATATTGCATATACATT